>NZ_JBHSQS010000027.1:0-66778 GCF_042658605.1 Micromonospora vulcania
GGCGGCGTGTACGCGGGCCGCGCCGACGACCTCTCCCTGGTCACCACGATGCCGGCCCTGGGCCGCGCCGGCCGGGTCGGGGACACCCCGGGCGGGGGGGGGCGGGGGGGGGGGGGCGGGGGGGCGGGGGGGGGGGGGGGCTACCAGGATGTCGCGCATGATGGACTGGTCTACCCGGTGGCGTAGGGCCTGGTAGGGCTGCGCGTCGATTACGGACAGGCCGGCCGCGTCCAGCGCTGCTGCGGCGGCGTCCCGGTCGGCGACGTGCGTGTTCCAGGAGATGCCGAGCGCGCCGCCGGGACGCAGCAGTCGCGCCCAGACCGGCGCAGCCTCCTCCAGCAGCGCCAGCGGACCCCGGGTCAGCCCGTGCTCGGCCGTACGGCTGCCGTGCTGGACGCCGTACGGGGCGTCCGCGACGAGCAGGTCGAAGGTCTCCGGCCGGAAGAACTCCCCGGCGCGGGTGGTGTCGGCGTTGACCACGTCCAGCAGTTGGACGTTGCCGGCCTTGTGCTCCTCGCGGGTCGACGCCAGCTCGATCCGCACCCGGCGACCGACGACCTTGCGCTCCCGCCGTACCGGCCCCGACTCCAGCACCCGGTGCTTGAGCCGCTTCTGCTTCAGCCAGGTGGTGACGAACGCCCGGTACGCCTCGACGTCCTTCTGGTCGCGTTCCACGCCGGAGGCGTCGAAGCCGTACATCAGTGCCTGGTTGAGGGTGGTGCCCCGGCCGCAGAGCGGGTCGAGCACCCGGAACCGTCGGCTGGTCAGCTCGCCGGCCCAGTCCGAGGCGAGCAGGGTGACGTTGAGCAGCAGCTTGGTGAACTGCTCGTTGGTCTTGCCCGGGTACTTCAGGATCGTGAGCAGATCGTCGTCGTAGCGGTCCAGCCGGCTCCACTCGACCGGGCGCAGCAGCTCGCCCACGAACTCGAACAGCGCGTACCCGGCGGAGAGGTTGCCCAGCACGGCCAGGTCCCGCTCGGTCAGCCCGTCGCCGCTGAACGTCACGTAGCTGGCCCCGCCGACGGTCTCGGTGGCCAGGTCGCCGATCCGACCGTCGAGCGCCGAACGGCCGAATATCTCCAGCTCAGCTTGGGTGAGGTCGACGGCGGAACGGGCGTACACCCGATTTGTCGCGGGCAGGATCAGCAGGCCGTAGCGGTTCATGATCGGGCGAGTATTCCACAACGGGCGTCGGTCGCCGCTGGTGAACGGGCGTGCCGGCCGGAGGAGCGCGATTTTCCAGCGACCGGGGTCACGTCGGTTCCGACCGGTCGGCGGGAACCGGGGCGAGGGCCGGACCGACTACCCGTACATGGGGTGTGAGCAGTGGCGGGAAGTCCTGTCGGTGCAGTTGGACGGCGAGGAGACCGCCGTGGAACGGGCGGCGGCGCAGCACCACCTCGACGGCTGCGCGGACTGCCGGGCCTGGCTGACGGTGGCGGCGGCGGTGACCCGTCGGGTCCGTACCCGGCTGGTCGTCGACGTACCCGACCGGACCGACGCCATTCTCGCCGCCGCCGCGCCGCCGCCCGGCCGACCCCGGCGGCGCTGGCGGCGCTGGCGGCCCGCGGTCGCGCGGCGCGGGGCAGCCTGGCGCGGGGCAGCCTGGCGCGGGGCAGCCTGGCGCGGGGCAGCCTGGCGCGGGGCAGCCTGGCGGGGCCGGCTGGTCGCCGGGCTGCGCGCGGCGCTCGGGCTGCTCGGCGCGGTGCAGTTGGTGCTCGGCCTGGCCCAGGTCGGCCGGGGGGCAGCCGCCGATCACCTGCACCCGGCCGGCCAGCACCTGTGGCACGAGTCAGCCGCCTGGAACGTCGCGGTGGGCGCCGGCTTCCTCTTCGTGGCGGTACGCCGCAGCCCACCAGCCGGCCTGCTGCCGATGCTCAGCGCGTTCGTCGGCACGTTGCTGCTGCTCTCGGTCAACGACCTGGCCACCGGAACGGTGAGCGGGGAGCGGCTGGTCAGTCACGGGTTCCTGGTGGTGGGCTACCTGATCACGGTGCTGCTGTCCCGGCCCGGGCTGCGCCCCGGGGGCCCCGCGCCGCAGCGGCAGCCGACGTCGTCACGCTGGCGATTCCGGACCGACGAGGTGGACCGGCCGCTGCGGGTGGTCCACTCCGAGCCGTACCCGGCACAGGCCGCCGACCGCCGGGCCGCACCGGCCGCGAGCGCCGGCCGCCGCGCCGCCTGAGGACCGACTAGACGGTACGGCCGTAGTCGGCCGGGTTCAGCCGGGCGGTACGACGGCGGTACTCGTCGGCCATTCCCGGCCAGTTGGTGACCACTCGCCCGCTGGCCGTGCGGTACCAGCTCTGACACGCGGTCCACACGCTGGAGGCGAGCCGGCGTTGCAGCTCGGCGTCGTGGTCGGCGGCAACCTCCGGGCGTACCTCCAGCGGCGGGCCGCCGGCGGCGAGCAGGCATACCGCCTGGGCGATGTGCCGGGCCTGCGCCTCGTGGAAGTAGACGACCGAGGTGTTGCCGGTGTTGGTGTTCGGGCCGTACACCAGGAAGAGGTTGGGAAAACCGGGAACCGCCATCCCGAGGTACGCGTACGCGCCGTCGCGCCACTCGTCGGTGAGCCGCCGACCGGCACGCCCGGTGACCCGGATCGGGGCCAGGAACTCGGTGGCCGCGAAACCGGTGCCGTAGACCAGCACGTCGCAGGGGTGGATCCGACCGTCGGCGGTACGCAGCCCGACCTCGGTCACCTCAACGATCTTCTCGGTGACCAGCTCGACGTCGGGGCGGGCCAGGGTGGGCAGCCAGTCGCTGGTGAACAGCACCCGCTTGCAGCCCATCGGCTCGGTCGGCGTGACCCGGGCCCGCAGCTCGGGATCGCGTACCTGCCACCGCCGCTGCGCCCGCGAGACGCCCCGGAGCACAGCGGCGGCGGCACGGTTGCCGGTCACCGCAAGCCCGGTGAACACGGTGAGCGACCAGAACGCCGCCCGAGGAAGCCGCATCAGCGCCGGCACCCGCTGGTAGAGCGCACGGCCCAGCCGCCCGTACCGGCGGTTCGGCTTCGGCAGCGTCCAGGGCGGGGTGCGCTGGAAGACGGTGACCCGCGCCGTACGGTCCGCGATGGCCGGTACCAGCTGTACCGCGCTGGCCCCGGTGCCGATCACCGCGACCCGGGCACCATCCAGCGAGATCGACGGGTCCCACCGGGCGGTGTGCAGCGCCGGCCCGGCGAACCGCTCCGCGCCGGGCAGCGCCGGCACCACCGGGCGGGAGAGCTGGCCGACGGCCGGCACCAGCACGTCCGCGGTCAGTTCCGCGCCATCGGCGGTACGCAGCCGCCAGCACTCCGCCGCCTCGTCCCACTCGGCGTCGGTGACCTCGGTACGCAGTCGGACGCTGTCGGCCAGCCCCAGCTCGTCGACGCAGCGGTGCAGGTAGTCCAGGATCTCCCCGTGCGGCGGGAAGCGCCGCGTCCAGCCGGGGTTGGGTGCGAAGGAGTACGAGTAGAGCGGCGCCGGGATATCGCAGGCGCAGCCCGGATAGGTGTTGTCCCGCCAGACGCCACCGGCCCGGTCAGCCCGCTCCAGCAGCACCACCTCGGCGTCACCGCCCCGGCGTAGCGCGGCGGCCACCGCCACCCCGCCGAACCCAGAGCCGATGATCGCCACCCGCAGCCTGCGCCGGGGACCGCCGAGCGCGGTGATGGTCGGCGCGGTGCCATCGAGCGCGGCACCATCGAGCGCGGTGCCATCGAGCGGCGTGCGGTCGGGCGAGGTGCGGTCGGGCGAGGTGCGGTCGGGCGAGGTGCGGTCGGGCGAGGTGCGGTCGGGCGTGGCAGTGGTCGGCGCGGTATCGGTCATGGCGCTGCGCGACCGGGTACGTCCGTCGTACGAGGCCGAGCGCCCGGGGCGATGGCCTCCGGAATGACCTGCTCGACGATGGCCAGCAGTGTGGTGGTGAGCAGCAGGTGTACCTGGACGCGGGTCAGCGCGCCGCGTTGCAGCCACTCCCGGGCGGTCGAGGTGGCCAGCCCGCCGTACGCCCGGACCATCCCCCGCAACTCCTCGCGGTGCTCCGCCTCCCCGGCCAGGCCGACGGCGACCAGCATCCGGTCGGCGGCGACCTCCTCGGCCTCGGCGAGCACGCGCTCCACGTCGGCGTCGCCGCCCATTCCCCGCGCGGTGACGGCGGCGAGCCAGGAGGTGCCGTGTCGGGAGACCACGTCGAGGAACCAGGAGACGCTGGCGTCCACCCGGGTACGCAGATCGCCCTTGGGCAGCCGCTCGACGGCCACCTCCGGAATGGTCACCATGACCCGGACGACCTCCAGGTAGAGCTCCTTCTTGGTGCCGAAGTAGTGGTTGACCAAGCCCCGTGCGACACCCGCCTCGCGGGCGATGTCGGTGGTCGACACGTCCGGGTAGGGGCGCTCGCCGAACAGCCGGACCGCGCAGGTCAGGATCTGCCCGCGCCGGGCGTCCGGCTCCAGCCGGCGACGACGCGGCGCAGTCTCGACGCTCATCTGCCCGACCCTAGCGGCAGCTCACGCCCCCGGCCTAGACGCGCACGCCCGCCCCCTCCCCCGCTCCTTGATCACTTGATGCTCAGCAGTTACCCAACACGTTTTCCAACTACTCAGCATCAAGTGATCAAGGGATTGCCGCGTCGGCGGCGCAAATGGGCATTGCTGATCGCCCTACCGTCAGGTGGTGGGTGGTATCCCGGGTCGCTGGTCGGCCCGCACGAGCTGCAAGATCTGCTCGGCGTGAGCCGGACTCGAATGCGCCAGCTCATCCGCTACCCAACGTTTCCCGCCCCGTTCCAACGGCTGCACGGCACGACGGTGTGGCTGCGTGCTGACGTGGAGGCGTGGATCGCCGAGCACCGCCCGCCGCGTCCCACCGATGGCGACGAGGCGGAGTGACTCGTCGCCGAGCGAGCCTCGGCAACGTCAGGCACGCGTAGGCACGCGCCCGGCGACCTATCTGCGCAGGCGGTAGTGGTTGCGGCGGGGTAGCTGATTCGGATCGAGCCAGGCCGGCGGGACGAACTCCGGGTGGCCGTCGCCGGCAAGCTGGACGGCCCAGTCGCCGTGGTGCAGGTGTCGGTGGTGGTGACCACAGAGCAGTACGGCGTTCGACAGGCTGGTCGGGCCGCCATCCGCCCAGTGCCGAATATGGTGGGCATCGCACCAGCGTGGCGGCCGGTCACAACCGGGAAAGGCACAGCCACGATCGCGTAACACCAGGGCTCGCCGCAGCGGGCCGGTGATGAGACGGCGTTGCCGGCCCACGTCGAGGACCTGCCCCGCACCGCCGAGCACGGCGGGCAGGATGCTGGCGTCGCAGGCCAGGCGGCGCACCGCCTCAGGACTGAGCGCGAGACCGGTGTCGAGGGCGCCCGCGTCGAGGCGCTGAAGCAGCGTGTCGTAGCCGGCGGTGATCACGATCTGGGCCGGGTCGCCGCCATGCTCGGGCAACTCACCAGTGCGCAGAGCCAGTCTGCACACGTCGGTGAGCGCGTCGTGCCGACGCTGGCCCGGCGTGCGAGTGTCATCCGGCCCGGCGGGCGCGCTGAGCGGGTCGATGACGGCGCGCAGAGCAGCGGCAGTCTCGGCGTCGAGGCTGCCGGCCAGGCGTAACCGACCATCGGAATATTCGCTGATGGTGACGTGCCGGTCCCGGGCGGCCCGGCGAGCCTCGGCCTCCAGTTCGGCGCGGGCGGCGGCGTCAGCGACCTCGGGGGCGACATGATCGAGGATTCGGCCGCCGAGTTTGCGCAGCAGCGCCGGATCGAACTGCCCGGCCCAATCGATCAGAACGCCGACCGCCTTGTCGGCCGCATCCGCACCGGCGCAGGCATGCACCGTGTCGATCGTGCCGGCGATGACCTGGGCCTGCTCCACGGTGATGCTGCCGTCGGCGAGGGCACGCCACACGTCGCGGGCGCCGGTGTCCAGGGCGGCCGCGAGGTCGACCAACCGGCGGGCAGCGGGGACGGTCAGCCGTAACCGCTCCCGCAACCACACGACCGTCGACGACGCACCTTGCGCGACCGCCACGCCCCGCCCGTCCAACTCCCGCACGGCCGCCAGTTGCACCGCGGCCAGCCGCTGCTGAAGCCGGTGCGACGCGTCGATCACCGCGACCAGTTCCGATTCCGGCATCGCCCAGGTAGCCGCGTCGGAGCATGCCGCCACTGCGACTTCTGCCCGCTCCAACGCCTCGACCATGACAAAAGAATAGAACAGGTGTACGACACTTTCGGTCGCGCTCGGGCCCGCCGCGGGCCTGGCTGAGGCATCGATGGTGTGCCAGGGTCGGACGATGCGACGCGCGCATCCCGACTGGCTCGCCCACTCGCGGCGCGGCAACGGCCCACCGCTAGTGCTCATCCACGGCATCGGGAGCCGCTGGCAGGTGTGGCAGCCGGTGCTGGACGAGGTGGCCCGGCACCGGGACGTCATCGCGCTCGACCTGCCAGGCTTCGGCAGCTCTCCCCCGTGGCCCAACGCGCTCAGCGCCGACGCCTCCGGCCTGCCCGGAGCCGACTTACTCAGAGCCGACCCACCCGGAGCCGACCCACTCAGAGCCGACCCACCCGGAGCCGGCCCACTCGGAGCCGACCCACCCGGAGCCGACCCACCCAGACCCCGCCCTCCCGGCTCGGTCGACCTCCTGGCCGATCGGGTCGCCGCGTTTCTGGACGCGCTCGGGGTACACCAGCCCGCCGTGGCCGGCAGCTCCCTGGGCGGCGGCATCGCGCTGGAGCTGGGCCGGCGGGGGCTGGTCCGGTCGGTCACCGCGTTCTCGCCGATCGGCTTCTGGGGGCCGGTCGGGCGGCGCTGGTGCCAACTGACGGTGGGTGGTGCACGGTCGGCGGCCGTCGCACTGCGCCCGGTGCTGCCTCGACTGCTGGCGAGCCGGGCCGGCCGGGTCTCTCTCTGCGGGCTCTTCTACGGCCACCCGAGCCAGCTGACCGCCGACGAGTGCGTCGCCTCGGCGGCGGCGCTCGCCGACGCGCCGGGCTTCCCGGCGGCCCGGACGGCATTCGGGCAATGGCAGCTCGGCCGAGGGCAGTGCCAGCTCCGCCAAGGGCAGTGCCAGCTCCGCCAAGGGCAGTGCCAGCTCCGCCGAAGGCAATGGCAGCACCGCCAAGGGCAGTGCCAGCTCCGCCGAAGGCAGTGCCAGCTCCGCCGAAGGCAGTGCCAGCTCCGCCGAAGGCTGTGCCAGCTCCGCCAAGGGCAGTGCCAGCTCCACAAGGGATACTCACAGAATCCACACGGCGGGCAGCCCCACGGCACCGCCAGGCAGCGCACGCCGGGGGCGCTGGCGCGGATTCCGGTGACGGTCGCCTGGGGTACGCGCGATCTCGTGCTGCCGTACCACAGTCAGACCCGGCGGGCCCGCGCGGCGCTGCCGGAGGCCCGGCACGTGCCGCTACCGGGCTGCGGACACCTGCCCTTCGCGGACGACCCGGACGCCTGTGCGCGGCTACTGATCGAGACTTATTGACATGCCGTCAACAGCGCGCGAGGGTGTGCACATGCCGACGCCCGCATCCGACGCGCCCTGGCGTGAGCCGGAGCATGACGACCTGGCCGACCTGGCCCGCACCTTCTTCACCAAGGAGGTGCTGCCGCACGCCGACCGCCTGCTTGCGCAGGGCCATCCGGACCGCGAGCACTACCGGCGCGCGGGTGAGCTGGGGTTGCTCGGCCTCTCGGTGCCGGAGGAGTACGGCGGTGGCGGCGGCGGGTTCACCCACGAGGCCGTGCTGCTGCACGAGCAGGCGTACACCGGGGAGGGCAGCCTCGGGCTGGCCGTGCACAGTGGCATCGTCACCGGCTACCTGGCGACGTACGGCAACGAGGAGCAGAAGCGACGTTGGCTGCCCGGCCTGTGCAGCGGTGAGCTGATCGGCGCGATCGCGATGACCGAACCGGACGGCGGCTCGGACCTCCAGGCGATCCGCACCCGGGCGGTCCGTGACGGTGACGACTACCTGGTCACCGGGGCGAAGACGTTCATCACCAACGGCGGGCTCGCCGACCTGATCATCGTGGCCGTCAAGACCGACCCCGAGCAGCGGGCGGCCGGCGTGTCGCTGCTGGTCTGCGAGGTCGGCGGCGATCCCACCGGGTTCCGACGAGGTCGTCTGCTGTCCAAGATCGGGCTGCACGCCAACGACACCGCCGAGCTGTTCTTCGACGAGTTCCGGGTGCCGGCGGGCAACCTCCTCGGCGGCACCGAAGGGTTGGGCTTCATCCAGCTCATGCAGCAGCTTCCCCAGGAGCGGCTGGTGATCGGTGTCGGCGCGGTGGCAGCGATGGAACGAGCTGTCGAGCTGACCGTCGCGTACACCAAGGAGCGCACCGCCTTCGGCAAGCCACTGATGGGCCACCAGAACACCCGGATGGTGCTCGCCGAGTGCGCCACCCGTACCCGGGTCAGTCGGGTCTTCCTGGACGACTGCATCGTCCGGCACACCCGTGGCGAGTTGGACGTGGCGACCGCCGCCATGGCGAAGTCCTGGCTCACCGACGGGCAGTGCGAGGTGATCGACCGCTGCCTGCAACTCTTCGGCGGCTACGGCTACACCACCGAGTACCCGATCGCCCGGATGTACGCCGACGCCCGCGTCCAGAAGATCTACGGCGGCACCAACGAGATCATGAAGGAGCTGATCGCCCGTGCCCTCTGAGGCGTACGTCTTCGACGCGGTCCGCACCCCGCGCGGACGCGGCCGGGACACCGGCGCGCTGCACGGGGTGAAGCCGATCTCCCTGGTGGTCGGCCTGATCGACGCGCTGCGCGAGCGCAACCCCGGGCTGGACGTCGCCCGGCTGGAGGACCTGCTGCTCGGCATCGTCACCCCGATCGGCGAACAGGGTGGCGACCTGGCCCGAGCCGCCGCACTCCTGGCCGGGCTGCCCGACCAGGTGGGCGGGGTCCAGCTCAACCGGTTCTGCGCCTCCGGCCTGGAGGCGGTCAACGTCGCCGCCGCGCGGATCCGCTCCGGCTGGGAGCATCTGCTGCTCGCCGGCGGGGTGGAGTCGATGTCCCGGGTGCCGATGGGGTCCGACGGCGCGGCCTGGGCCACCGACCCACAGACCGCGTTGGCCACCTCGTTCGTACCGCAGGGTGTCAGCGCGGACCTGATCGCCACCCTGGAGGGCTTCACCCGCGACGACGTGGACGGCTACGCGCTGCGCTCACAGGAGCGGGCCGCCAAGGCGTGGGCCGGCGGGCACTTCGCCCGCTCGGTGGTCCCGGTACGCGACGGCACCGGGCTGGACATCCTCACTGTCGACGAGCACCCGCGTCCGGAGACCACCCGGGAGGCGCTGGGGCGGCTCACCCCGTCGTTCGCGACGATGGGCGAGGCGGCCGGCTTCGACGCGGTCGCGTTGCAGAAGTTCCACTGGCTGGAGGCGATCGAGCACGTCCACCACGCCGGCAACTCGTCCGGCATCGTGGACGGCGCGGCGCTGGTGCTGATCGGCTCGGCCGAGGTCGGTCAGGAGCTCGGCCTCGCCCCGCGGGCCCGGATCGTCGGCGCGGCGGTCAGCGGCGCCGACCCGACGCTGATGCTGACCGGCCCGATCCCGGCCACCCACAAGGCGCTCGCCGCCGCCGGGCTGACCCTCGCCGACATCGACCTGTTCGAGATCAACGAGGCGTTCGCCGCGGTGGTGCTCAAGTACATCCGCGACCTGGGACTCGACCCGGACCAGGTGAACGTCAACGGCGGCGCGATCGCTCTCGGCCACCCGCTCGGTGCCACCGGTGCGATGCTGCTCGGCACCGCGTTGGACGAGTTGGAGCGCCGCGACCTGCGCCGCGCCGTGGTGACCCTCTGCATCGGCGGCGGTATGGGCGTCGCCACCGTTCTCGAGCGCTGCTGACGACCCGGAAGGACGATCATGACCGACACCATCCGGTACGACCGCGGCGCCGACGGCATCGTCACGCTCACCCTGGACGATCCGACCCAGTCCGCCAACACCATGAACCGGGCGTACGCCGCATCGATGAGCGCCGTTCTGGACCGACTGGAGTCCGAGCGCGAGGAGTTGGCCGGGGTCATCGTGACCAGCGCGAAGTCCACCTTCTTCGCCGGCGGTGACCTGCCGGAGATGGTCCGGGCGACCCGCGCCGACGCGCCCGCGCTGTCCGAGCTGCTCGGCACCATCAAGCGGGACCTGCGACGACTGGAGACGCTGGGTCGACCGGTGGTCGCCGCGGTCAACGGCTCGGCGCTCGGCGGCGGCCTGGAGATCGCGCTCGCCTGCCACCATCGGATCGCGCTGGACGCGCCCGGCTCCCGGCTCGGGCTGCCCGAGGTGACCCTCGGTTTGCTGCCCGGTGCCGGTGGCGTCACCCGGACCGTGCGGATGCTCGGCCTGGCCGGGGCGCTGACCACGGTGCTGCTCACCGGCCGACGGATGCGCCCGACCGACGCCCTGGCCGCCGGGCTGGTCGACGAGGTGGTGGCCACCCCGGCGGAGCTGCTGGACCGGGCCCGAGCCTGGATCGCGGCCAACCCGCAGCCGACTCAGCCGTGGGACCGACCGGACTACCGGATGCCCGGCGGCACACCGGCCAGCCGTGCACTGGCCGCACAGTTACCGGCCTTTCCGGCCACGCTGCGCAAGCAGCTCAAGGGGGCCCGGCTGCCCGCACCCGAGGCGATCCTGGCCACCGCCGTCGAGGGCGCGCAGGTCGACCTGGAGACCGCGTTCACCGTGGAGACGCGGCACCTGATCGGTCTGCTCACCGGGCAGGTCGCCAAGAACATGATCGGGGCGTTCTTCTTCGACCTGAAGGCGGTCAACGGCGGTGCCGCCCGGCCGCCCGGAGTGGATGTCGCTCCGGTACGCCGGGTGGCGGTGCTGGGTGCCGGCATGATGGGCGCGGGGATCGCGTACGCCTGTGCCAGCGCCGGCCTGGACGTGGTGGTGAAGGACGTCTCGCCGGAGGCCGCCGGCCGGGCCCGGGAGCACGCCGAGCGGCTGTTGGCCCGCAAGGTCCGCAAGGGCCGCGCCACCGAGGCGGACGCCCGGGCCGTACTGGACCGGATCGTCACCACCGACCAGGTGGACGCCCTCGCCGGCTGCGATGCGGTGATCGAGGCGGTCTTCGAGGACCCGGCCCTGAAGCGGACGGTGTTCGCCGAGGTGCTGCCGGTGCTGGCCCCGGGCGCGCTGCTCGCCTCCAACACCTCCACCCTGCCGATCACCGGGCTGGCCGCCGGAGTGGACCGGCCGGCCGACTTCATCGGCATGCACTTCTTCTCCCCGGTGGACCGGATGCCGCTGCTGGAGATCGTGGTCGGTGAACAGACCGGGGACGCCGCGCTGGCCCGGGCGTTCGACCTGGGCCGGCGGATCGGCAAGACACCCATCGTGGTCAACGACGGCCGGGGCTTCTTCACCAGCCGGGTGATCGGCCGCTTCATCGACGAGGCGGTCGGCATGGTCGCCGAGGGAGTGCCGGCCGCCTCGGTGGAGCAGGCCGCCCTCCAGGCCGGCTACCCGACCGGGCCGCTGGCACTGGCCGACGAGGTGAGCCTCACCCTGATCCAGCGGATCCGGCGGCAGTTCGAGGCTGCCAGCGAAGGCTTCCTGCCGCTGCCGCTGCCGGCGCACCGGCTCGTCGACGAGCTGGTGGACGCGTACGACCGGCCGGGGCGTTCCGCCGGGCGCGGCTTCTACGGGTACGCCGACGGCACCCGTGGTCGGCTGTGGACCGGCCTGGCCGAGCTGACCACCGACGCTGGCCGGGCGGTGCCGTTCACCGACCTCCAGGAGCGGATGCTCTTCGCCGAGGCGCTGGACGCGCTGCGTTGCCTGGACGAGGGGGTGCTGCGGACCGAGACCGACGCCAACATCGGTTCGATCTTCGGCATCGGCTTTCCGGCGTGGACCGGAGGGGTGATCCGCTACGTCCGGCAGTACGCGGGCGGCCCGGCGGGCTTCGTGGCCCGGGCAACCGAGCTGGCCGCGCGTTACGGCGACCGGTTCACACCTCCCGCCGACCTGACCGACCGGCTGGCGGCGGCGACGGCCGTCCGCCCCACCGAACCGGCGGCCGTCGCGTGACGACCACGAGCGGTGGATCCGAGCGGATCGCCGACCGCGCCGGAGGGGTCGGCAGCATGATCGCGCTCGATCAGGAAGGTAGTGGCGTCGAAGGGCTTCGTACCCCACCACATCCTGGATCGAGCACGATCTTGGCTGAGCGCGGCGAGGTCACGACCGTGGGTGCCGCGTGACCGCCTCGGGCGGGCCGCTGGCCGGGGTGCGGGTGGTCGAGCTGGCCAGCCTGGCTCCGGCACCGTTCGGCTGCATGGTGCTCGCCGACCTCGGCGCGGATGTCGTACGGGTGGACCGGCCGGGTGGACCGGGTGCCGGGCGGCTGGCCGCGCCGACCACCGGGCCGTTGCAGCGCGGTCGGCGGATCACCGCGCTGGACCTGAAGTCACCGGCCGGAGTCGCCGACCTGCTGCGCCTGGTGGATCGGGCGGACGTGCTGGTCGAGGCGTACCGGCCGGGGGTGGCCGAGCGGCTGGGCTTCGGGCCGGAGACCTGCCGGGCCCGCAACCCCCGGCTGGTGTACGCGCGGATGACCGGCTGGGGCCAGGACGGCCCGTTGGCAGCCCGGGCCGGGCACGACATCGACTACATCGCGGTGGCCGGAGCGCTGGAGCCACTGGGCCGGGCCGGCGAGCGTCCGTACGCGCCAATGAATTTGCTCGGCGACTTCGGTGGCGGTGGCATGCTGCTCGCCGTCGGTGTGCTGGCCGCACTGCTGGAACGGGAACGCTCCGGCACCGGTCAGGTGGTCGACGCGGCGATGGTGGACGGCTCGGCGCTGCTCACCGCGTTCCTGCACGGGCTGCTCGGCACCGGCCTGTGGGCCGCGCCGCGCGGGCACAACATGTTCGACGGCGGGGCGCCGTTCTACGACACGTACCGCACCGCCGACGGCGGCTTCATGGCGGTCGGCGCCATGGAGCCGGCGTTCTACGCCGTACTGCTGACCGGCCTCGACCTCGCCGAGGCGGACCTGCCCGCGCAGTACGACCCGAGCGGCTGGGACGAGCTGCGCCGCCGGTTCACCGAGCGGTTCGCCGAGCGGACCCGGGACGAGTGGACGACGATCTTCGCCGACCTGGACGCCTGCGTCGCGCCGGTGCTCGCCCCCGGCGAGGCGCACCGGCATCCGCACAACGCCGCCCGAGGCACCTTCGTCGAGGTGGGCGGCGAGATCCAGCCGGCCCCGGCGCCCCGCTTCGACCGAACGCCGACCAACCCACCGCCCCCAGCACCCGACCCGGAGCGGGACGTCCTGCCGGTCGACACGATCCTCAACGACTGGAGCTGACTCGTCGTCGGCCAGGCCGGGACGCGCCGCCCGGGTGGCGGCGTGCCTCTGGCTACGCTGCTGGCCACCGCCCCGACCTCCCCGAGCCTGACCATCTGGAGCCGACGAGCATGGATACGAACAGTTGGAAGGGCCACGTCAACGGAATCCTCTACGGCATCCAGTTCGACCGGACGCTCGACGACACGGTGGTGACCCGGGTCGCCACCGGGGTGACCGACGGGCGCTACCCCGGAGACCGGGCCGAAACACTGGACGCGCTCACCCAGGCGCTGCGCCACCCGGGCCCCCTGAACGACCAGATCGAGACGCACCACAGCGAGGAGAGCGTCCGGGTGTTCCTGAGCCAGCTCTCCACCGCTCTCGCAGCCCGCGCCTGACCTCGTCAAGAAACCGCCTTTTCGGATCGCGAACCTCCTTGATCAAGCCAACGGGCGAGCCGTGTGGAGCCGCCGGCTGGGCGCGTTCGAGATGGATCGGGTGGGGCGGTGGTACCAGGTGGCAAAGAGAGCTACGGCGAGCAGCAGCTCCGCGAGGTCGCCGCCGTAGTACATGAGTTGGGCGGCGGCGCGGAACAGCGCCCGATCCGGGTCGCTGAGGCCGGGCGGCAGGGTGTCGGCGTTCGCGTAGAGGTACTTGGCGAGCGCCGCGTGCCCCGCGGCCGCGCCGAGCAGCGCGCCGACCCGTACGGCCAGCCCAGGGCGACGCGGTGCCGGGTCCGGACCGGCCAGCGACCAGGCGAACAGGTACCCGGCGGCCAGGTAGTGCACGTGCAGGGCGTGGTGCAGGGCGGGCAGACGCTCCGCCGCGGCGTACAGCGGGGTGAGCAGCACCAGCGTCAGCCCACCCGCACTGAGCAGCGCGGCGGTGACCGGGTGGGCGATCAGATGCAGGGGGCGTGCGCGCAGCACCCGGCCCACCGCCCGGCGTACCGCCGGCGGCGCGACCCTCAACAGCAGGGTCACCGGGGCGCCGAGCACCAGCCCGAGCGGGGCCAGCATTCCGAGCAGCAGATGCTGCGCCATGTGCAGACGCGGGTCGCCAGAGGGTTGAGCCAGCGGCCCCACGGCGAACGCCAGTAGCGCGCACCCGACCAGCCAGGCGGCGGTGCGCCAGTGGTTCCAGCCCCGCTGGTCACGTACGACGGCCAGCAGGTAGCTGCCGGCCAACAGCCCGACCACCGCCAGCGGGAACCAGTCCGGGCCCTCGGTCACGTGCCCCTCGTGGGCGAACCAGTCCGCCCCGGCAGGTACGACCAGCCCTGTCAACGGACGCCGTCGCCCGGCGAGCGGGACCGGGCCCGCCAGACCAGCGCGGCACCGGCCAGCAGCAGGATCGCGCCGCCCACGTTCCACGCCACGTCGTACGGCACCACGTGTACGCCGTAACGAATCTGGTGCAGCCGGAGCACCTTATGGTCGACAAGCCCGTCGAACAGCTGGAATCCTCCGGCGCCGAGCAGCAGACCACCCCAGGCCAGCCTGGTCGACAGGGCAGCCCTCCGGCGCAGGTCGGCGAACCAGAAGAACCCGCCGACCAGGGCAATCAGCTCGGCGGCGTGCAGCAGCCCGTCCGAGAGCAGTGCCACCGACGGGGTGGACCGGTCATAGAAGTGGTGCCAGGCCAGCACCTGGTGGAAGAGGGTCTCGTCCACCGCGGCCATGACCGCGATCCCGAGCAGGGCACCGGCCAGGATGGACGAGCGGACGTCCGGGATGGCGGCGCTGTACGCACTCGGCTGCTTCGAACCGACCACTACCCACCTCGCATCCGCCAAAGTCCCGGTCAAACTACCTCAAACTGCCCAATCTCCACTCGATCAAGCGGCGTCGGCCACGTCGTGTTGGTCACCCGCAGCTCGCCATCCGCGGGCGGCAACATCCCCGTTTCGCGTCTTCAGCGCGTCGGACGGCATGATCATGGAGCTGCGAACGGACAGACTCACGCTGGCAGCGCAACCTGGACAGGGAGGTGCACGTGCCGGACGCGGACGAACTCGTCGCCGACGCGCTCGCGGCGGTGCGCGGCACCGACGTACGCCAGGCCGAACGGCAGCTGGATCGGCTCATGGTCGGCACCGGCGCGGCGGACGGCACGGCGGCGGTGGACGTGGCGCTGCTGCGTCGCCTGGTCCGCGGCGTGGGTCGGCTCTGGCCGCGCGGCTGGCAGCCGGTGGACCTGGACCGGCTCGCCGCCCGACGGCTCGGTGCCCGCTCGGCCCGGCTGGTGCGGGACGCGATGGCCGCGCAGCGGCGCGACCAGGCAGCGCCGGTCCCGGCCTGGTTCGACGAACAGCTCCGCGACCTGACCGCCGAGGTGTGGTGGGACGACGACCGGGGCGTACTGGCTGGCTGGTCCACCCGGGAAGGGCTGGACCGGGTCGACGCGCTGCGCGCGGCGGTGGACACCCTCGTGCTGGTGGAGAGCCTGCCGCCGATCGCGGTGCTGCGTCCGCCGCCCGGCACGACCGGCGCGGAGAGCGTCGGCCAGCCGGCCCGCGGCGGCTCGGGGTCCCGGATGCTCGATCGGGTCCGGGCGCTGCTGGCCAAGGCCGAGTCGACGACCTTCCCGGCGGAGGCCGAGGCGCTGACCGGCAAGGCGCAGGAGTTGATCGCCCGGCACAGCCTCGACGAGGCGCTGCTGTCCATCGGGTCCGAGCGTACCGACCTGCCCGGCGGGGTGCGGCTCGGCACCGAGCCCCCGTACGCGGGGGCGAAGGCGCTGCTGGTGCAGGAGGTGGCGGCGGCCAACCGGTGCGAGGCGGTCTGGTCCGACGACCTCGGTTTCGCCACCGTGCTGGGCTGGCCGGCCGACCTGGTGGCGGTGGAGTTGCTGTACACCTCACTGCTGGTCCAGGCCACCGCCGCGATGCTGCGCGGGCGGGCCGAGCGGCGGCCGGGGTCCGGACGGCGGACCCGTGTCTGGGACGAGTCCTTCCTGAACGCGTTCGCGCTGCGCATCGGTGAGCGGCTGCGGGCGGCCACCGATGCGGCGGACCGGGAGGCTGCCGAGACGGCCGGGCCGGAGCGGCTGCTGCCGGTGCTCGCCGCACGCGGCGCGGCGGTTCAGGAGCGGCTGGACACGCTCTTCCCCGGCGTCACCCGACACCGGCTCAGCGTCCGGGACGCCGAGGGGTGGTCGTCCGGCACCTCGGCCGCCGACCGCGCGTCGCTGGACGTCGGTCGCGGACGACCGCCCAAACAGGTACCGGGCCGGCCGACCCGCGCTGAGTGAACCGGCGTGGGACCCCCACGGCGAGGAATTTCTGCGATTTTCTGTGGGAACGCGGTAGGGAACGGGCGGTCCGCTCCGACCCTCCGGTGAGCCGCGCCCCGATCGGGGGTGCGACCAGGACCCGAGGAGCATCGCCGTGAAGTACATGCTGCTGATCTGGAACCGTCCCGGCTTCACCGAGGAGCTGACCGAGTCGGAGCGCACCGCCCTCTTCGGCGAGGTCGACGAGATCATGAAGGAGCTGACCGAGACCGGCGAACTGGTCGGCGGGCAGGCGCTCGCCAACCCGTCGCAGACCTTGACGGTCCGGCTCGCCGGCGGCCACCCGGAGGTCGTCGACGGGCCGTTCATGGAGAGCAAGGAGCAGTTCGCCGGTTACCTGACCGTCGACTGCGACAGCCCGCAGCGGGCCGCCGAGATCGCCGCGCGCTGGCCGGACGTGCGCTTCGGCGGTGCCATGGAGGTCCGCCCGATCATGGATCAGGCCGGGACGGAGATGTGACCGACGACCGGACGGTCGAGGATCTGCTGCGCACGCTCGCGCCGCAGGTCCTCGGCCTGCTGGTCCGTCGGCACGGCCAGTTCGACCGGTGCGAGGACGCGGTCCAGGAGGCACTGCTCGCCGCCGCCACGCAGTGGCCCGGGCAGGGCGTGCCGGACAACCCCCGCGCCTGGCTGCTCACCGTCGCGACCCGCCGACTCACCGACGAGTGGCGCAGCGAACGCGCCCGCCGGGACCGCGAGGTGGCGGTGGCGCTGCGCGAGCCGGCGTACGCCGGGGTGGCGCCCCCATCGGACGCGGAGCCAGTGGTGCCGGACGCGGACGACACGCTCACCCTGCTGTTCCTCTGCTGCCACCCGGCGCTGGCCCCCTCGGCGCAGGTCGCGCTCACCCTGCGTGCGGTCGGCGGTCTGAGCACCGCCGAGATCGCCCGGGCGCACCTGGTGCCGGAGGCGACGATGAGTCAGCGCATCCGCCGGGCCAAACAGCGGGTCGAGGCCGCCGGCGCCCGGTTCACCATGCCCGCGCCGCGCGAGCGGGACGAGCGGCTGCGGACGGTGCTCCGGGTGCTCTATCTGATCTTCAATGAGGGGTACACCTCGTCCAGCGGTCCCGATCTGCACCGGGCCGACCTGACCGGCGAGGCGATCCGACTGGCCCGCATCCTGCACGGGCTGCTGCCCGAGGACGGCGAGGTGGCCGGGCTGCTCGCGCTGATGCTGCTCACCGACGCGCACCGGGCGGCCCGGGTCGGCCCGGACGGGGAGTTGGTGCCGCTGGCCGAGCAGGACCGCACCCGCTGGGACGGGACAGCCATCGAGGCCGGGATCGCGCTGATCACCGAGGCGTTGACCTGGTCGCCACCCGGCCCGTACCAGCTCCAGGCGGCGATCGCCGCGGTGCACGCCGAGGCGCCGACGGCCGCCGCGACGGACTGGCCGCAGATCGTCGCGCTCTACCGACTGCTCGCCCGGATCGCGCCGAACCCGATGGTCACCCTCAACCAGGCGGTGGCGGTGGCCATGGTGGACGGGCCGCGTGCGGGGCTGACCCTGCTCACGCCGCTGGACGCCGACGAGCGCACCGCCGGGCACCACCGGCTCGCCGCCGTCCGGGGACACCTGCTGGAGCTGGCCGGGGAGCCCGGCCCGGCGCGGGAGGCGTACCTGGCGGCGGCGCGCGGCAGCACCAGCCTGCCCGAGCAGCGTTACCTGGAACTGCGGGCCGCCCGGCTGGGCGTACCGCGATGATGGTCAGCCGGCGGCCCGGTCGCCGCGCGGACCTTGCCAGGCGGCGACCGGGTGCGGCGCTCGGGCTTCGGGTGCCCGGCCGCCGGTCAGCTCGGTAGTTCGACGGCCGGGCAACTGGTGCCGCGACGGGGCACCACCAGGTTGGTCAGGTAGCTGTCCACCGCCGTGGTCACGCACGGCGTCGTGGTGTAGCTGCCGTGCCCCCACCCCTGGTAGGTGAGCAGCACGCCGTGCTCGCCCAACTGCCGCGCCACGTTGGTGGCCCAGTTGTAACCGCTCGCCGGGTCGTGCACGGTGGCGGCGATCAGCAGCGGCACGTCGGTGCGGACCCGCAACCGGTGCTGCGGGTTGGCGACCGGCTGCGGGGTGCCCAGGCAGGTCGCGAGGGCGAACACCGCCGTCGGGTACCGCAGGTCGGGCGCGAGCCGGGCCATCCGGCTCAGGTGCCCGGCGTACTCCCGGTAGTCGCGGACGGGAAGGCTCCAGTCCTGGCAGAAGACCGCGAAGGGGTACGGCGCCACGGCGTCGCCCGTCGACGCGGCGACCGGCTTGGCGTCGCCCGTCGACGCGGCGACCGGCTTGGCGTCGCCCGTCGACGCGGCGACCGGCTTCCCGACGCTCGGTACGGCCGCCTGGGCGTCCATCTTGCCGATCCAGTCGGCCAGCCACGGCCACCGTACGGTGTCGTAGAGATACCGATGGCTGAGCCGGCTGAGCTCGAACGGGGTCAGCACGACCCCGGGCCGATCCGGGTCGGTCAGCACGCCACGCTCGGCTCGGGCACGCGCCTCTTCCCAGATCGCCCGGAAGTCCCGCCCGTGCAGGGAGCAGGCGGTGGACCGGTCGCACCAGGCGACGAACTCGTCGAACGAGTCCTCCGAGGTGACGGCCTGGGTGTCCAGGAGCGCTCGGGTGCCTAGGCTGTGGTCGACCGCGGCCTCCAGCACCATGGCCCGGACCCGGTGTGGGAACAGCTCGGCGTACTGCTCGCCGAGCAGGGTGCCGTACGAGCTGCCGTGGAAGGTGAGCTGCCGCTCGCCGAGCGCGGCGCGGATAGCGTCCAGGTCCCGGGCCGCGCTGATGGTGTCCACGTGGTCGTAGAGCGGCCCGGTACGGGCCCGGCAGTCGGCCCGCAGCAGCACGTTGCCGGCCAGCGTGGCATCGAACTGGGCCTGGTCGGCCAGCAACTGCGGTTGCTGGGCGAGCAGCTCCCGCGAGCAGACCACCGGGTGACTGCCGCCGATGCCGCGCGGGTCGAAGCTGACGATGTCGAACCGGCGGCGCAGGTCGGCGCTGAACCGGGAACTGCCGTTCACGATCCGGTCGACCCCGCTGTCGCCCGGCCCGCCGGGGCCGAACACCATCGAACCCTTGCGGGCTGCCGGATCGGTGGCGACCCGGCGGGCGAGCGCCAGGTCGAAGCGCTCCCCCTCGGGCCGATCCCAGTCGACCGGCAGCGACAGGGTGCCGCACTCGGCGGTGGCGTCCTTGGGGCAGGGCCGCCAGTCGATGGTCGGGCTCGGCTGTGGTCGTGCGGCGGCCGGGCTCGCCGGTGTCAGGCCGGTGGCCGTGAGGGCCAGGGCGACCGCCCAGCCGGCAGTGGATTTGCGTACGCGCAGCATGAGGTGCTGTCCTCTCCTCGAAGGAGCGTTACCGGTGAAACTCGCCCACTGGGCGAGGTGATGCTGCTTCCACCCGGGCCGTCGAGTGGCCGCTCGACGGCCCGGGGTCTCTGGTCGACCTTCAGTCGACGTCGAGTTTCGGGTCGAACGTCAGTCGACCTCGCGCAGGACGCGTTCGAGCGTGCCCATCCGGGTCTCCATCCCGGCGAGCCGGCCGTCCAGCGCCGCCAGCAGGCGGGCGTTCTCCGCCTGGGCCTGCGCGGCGGTCTCGGCAAGCCGGCGGTAGTCGTCCGAGCGGGCTCCGTCGAACCGGGCCCGCCGGGTCTTGGCGAGCTGCACCATGGTCACCGTGAAGACGCTGATGAGCAGGGCGAAGATGCCGATCGCTCCGACCACCTCGGTCCAGTCGTGGTCGCTCATCGCGTCGCTCCGGGCCGCTCGGTCGGGTCGGACGCGGTCAGCGTCTCGACCGCGGTCGCGATGACCTCGGGGGTGAGTGTGAGCACGAAGGGCTCCACCTCGTAGTAGTTCATGGCCTTTCCGTCCTCCGACAATTCCAGGCGGGCGGTGACCAGCCCGGCCGCCGCCAGCTTCCGTAGGTGGACCTGCAACAGCGCCCGGCTGATGCCCAGTTGCCGGGCCAGCCCGCTGACGTACGCGCGCTCCCGGGCCAGCGCGGCGACGACCCGCAAGCGGTGCGGGTTGGACAGGGTGGCCAGCACCCGGACCAGGTCGTCGCCGGTCGGCGGCGGTGCGGCGCTCATAACCAGCCCTTGCACATGCCAATAGAAGTTAGCAGGTGTGGCCGAGCGGCGCTGGGGTCGGAGACGGAATCAGGGGAATCTCAGGGTCGTCGGACAGACAGCACGCCGGGCCGGTGATCGATCACCGGCCCGGCGTGCGGAGTACGTCGTACGTCAGCTCTTGAAGGCGTCCTTGATCTTCTCGCCGGCCTGCTTGAGCTTGGCCACGGACTGGTCAGTACGGCCCTCAGCCTCGAGCTGCTCGTTGTCGGTGGCCCGACCGGCGCCTTCCTTGAGCTTGCCGGCCGCGTCCTCGGTGGCGTTGTTGATCTTGTCGTCGATACCCATTGCCAACCTCCATTGCGAGCGTTGCTACGCCCTCAGCAGTACCCCCGCCGCCGCCGGCCCAACCATTTCGGGTCGAGACGTCACGACCCGGCGGCACCGCCGCCCGAGCGGAACCGACGCAGGCGCAGGCTGTTGGCCACCACGAAGACCGAGGAGAAGGCCATCGTGGCACCGGCGATCATCGGGTTGAGCAGCCCGGCGGCTGCCAGCGGCAGGGCCGCCACGTTGTAGCCGAACGCCCAGAACAGGTTGCCCCGGATGATGCCGAGCGTGCGTCGGGACAGTCGGATGGCGTCCACCGCCGCGTCCAGGTCGCCCCGGACCAGGGTGAGGTCGGACGCCTCGATCGCCACGTCGGTGCCGGTGCCCATGGCCAGGCCCAGATCGGCCTGGGCCAGCGCCGGGGCGTCGTTGACCCCGTCGCCGACCATCGCCACCGACCGTCCCTCGGCCTGGAGTCGTCGGATCACGTCGACCTTGCCGGCCGGCAGCACCTCGGCGATCACCTCGTCCACGCCCACCTCGGCCGCGACCGCCCGGGCCACCGTGACGTTGTCCCCGGTCAACAGGACCGGAGTGAGCCCCAGTGCGCGCAGTCGGGCGACCGCCGCCCGGCTGGTGGGCCGTACCACGTCGGCGACCGCGAGCACGCCGCGAGCACGCCCGTCCCAGCCGGCGACGATCGCCGTCCGGCCGGCAGCCTGCGCGTCGGTCACCGCGCGCTGCACCTCCGGCGGTACGTCGAGGCCACGCTCGACCAGCAGCCGAGGCCGGCCGACCAGCAGCGACCGCCCCTCGACCGTGCCGGTCACGCCCAGCCCCTCGGCATTGGCGAACCCGGTCACCGAAGGCAGCGCCCCGGCCTCGGCGGCACCGGCGGCGACCGCGCGGGCGACCGGATGCTCGGAGCCGGCCTCCACCGCCCCGGCGAGCCGGAGCAGTTCCGCGCGATCCTCCCCGACGGCCGGCAGCACATCCACCAGGGTCATCCGGCCGGTCGTCACGGTGCCGGTCTTGTCCAGCACCACGGTGTCCACCCGCCGGGTCGACTCCAGCACCTCCGGTCCCTTGATCAGCACACCGAGCTGTGCGCCTCGACCGGTGCCGACCAGCAGCGCGGTCGGCGTGGCCAGGCCGAGCGCGCACGGGCACGCGATGATCAGCACGGCCACCGCCGCGGTGAACGCGGCGGGCGGCCCGGCGCCGGCGCCGAGCCACCAGCCGAGGGTGCCCACCGCCAACGTGATGACGATCGGCACGAAGACCCCGGAGATCCGATCCGCCAGCCGCTGCACCGCGGCCTTACCGCTCTGCGCCTGCTCGACCAGCTCGGCCATCCGGGCGAGCTGGGTGTCCGCGCCGACCCGGGTGGCGGTGACGACCAGCCGGCCGCCCGCGTTGACCGTCGCGCCGACCACGCCGTCGCCGGGGCCCACCTCGACCGGCACCGACTCCCCGGTGAGCATGCTGGCGTCGACGGCCGAGGTGCCCTCGTCGACCACTCCGTCGGTGGCGATCTTCTCGCCGGGGCGGACCAGGAACCGGTCACCGACCACGAGCCGGTCCGCCGGGATGCGGGTCTCCACCCCGTCGCGCAGCACCGTCACGTCCTTGGCACCGAGTTCGAGCAGTGCGCGCAGGGCGGCACCGGCGGTCCGCTTCGAGCGGGCCTCGAAGTAGCGACCGGCCAGGATGAACACCGTCACCCCGGCGGCGGCCTCCAGATAGATGTTGCCGGCCCCGTCGGTGCGGGTGATGTCGAAGCGGAACGGATGCGTCATGCCGGGCAGGCCGGCGTCGCCGAGGAAGAGCGCCCAGAGCGACCAGCCGAACGCGGCCAGGGTGCCGAGCGACACGAGAGTGTCCATGGTCGCGGCACCGTGCCGCAGGTTGGTCCAGGCCGCCCGGTGGAACGGCAGCCCACCCCAGACCACCACCGGGGCGGCCAGGGTCAACGACAGCCACTGCCAGTAGTCGAACTGCCAGGCCGGCACCATGGCCAGCAGGACCACCGGCACGCTGAGGACCACCGAGACCCAGAGCCGGGTACGCGGGCCACGCAGCGCGTCCACCGGCTGCTCGGCGGGATCGGCGGCGGACGGTGAGGGCGGCAGCGCGGCCGTGTAGCCGGTCTTCTGCACGGTGTCGATGAGGTCGTCCGGCGTGACGCCGTCCGCGTACCGGACGGTGGCCTTCTCGGTGGCGTAGTTGACGGTCGCGCTGACCCCGTCCATCCGGTTCAGCTTCTTCTCGACGCGGGCGGCACAGGCGGCGCAGGTCATCCCGCCGATCGCCAGCTCGATGCGGTTCGGTGCCTCCGGCAGCGGTCTGCTGGTGGTGGTCATCGTCTCGTCCCGTCAGTCGTGCCCGTGCCCGGGAGTGCCGTGGTCGGCGCCGCCGGTCGGTACGGGTGCGCTCGGCGTGGTGCCGCCGCCGGGCGTCGGGGCCGTGGTCGCCGGGGTGCCGGCGACCACGGTGAACTCGGCGGTGTGCACCGACCCGCCGTGCCGGAAGTCCAGGTAGAGCCGGTAGCTGCCGGCCGAGGGCACCTCGGCGAAGAAGGTGACGGCGGGGCCGGATGGCGTCCGCCCGTCGCCCGGCGTCCCGTCCGGGTGCACGTGCAGGTACGCGAGGTCGCCCCGACGCAGCGCCACCAGGTGGCCGTACGCGCCCAGGTAGGGCTCCAGGTCGGTGACCGGCTGCCCGTCGCGGCTGACGGTCAGGGTGAGCGACGAGGTCTGGCCGGGCTGCGGTGCGCCCGCCAGGGTGACCGTGTAGCCGTCGACGGTGGCGCTGGTGGCCGGTGCGGGCAACGGCCGCTCGGTCAGCGTTCCGGGGACGGTCACGTCCACGCCGAGGGTCAGCGGCTCGGCCCCGGTCGGTGTGAAGTCGGCGAACGCCCGCCACTGCCCGGGCCCGGCCAACGGGGTGGCGACCCGCCAGGTGCCGTCCGGGCCCAGCTCCGGATGCACGTGGCGGAAGCCGGAGAGATCCCGTCGGGCGACGATGAGGTGCATCCGCTTGTCGTGCGCCACGTCGTACCGGGTCACCGGCCGGCCGTCCGGGCCGCCGATCCGGAAGGCAAACTCGCCGGCCAGAGTGGCGACCGGTTCGAGGGTGTAGCCGCGGTCGGAGACCAGCAGACCACCCGGGAGCCGATCGGCCGCCTCGTCGTGCTCGCCCTGGCCGGCTGGGCCCGCCGCATGGGTGCCGCCGTCGTGCCGACTCTCGGCGACCGGGGTGGCGGCATCGGTGACTCGACCGATCCCGTACGCCGCGCCGAAGACCGCCGCGAGACCGAGTGCGAACCCGCCCAGTCTGGTCGCCGTGTTCATGTCGGCCCCCTCGTCAGCCGTCGACGAGGTCGTAGCCGGCCTCGTCGACGGCCGCCCGGACGGACTCCACGTCCAGCGGCTGGTCGCTGCCGACGGTGACCCGACCGGTGGCCAGGTCCACCTGCACGTCTCGGACACCCGCGATGGCACTCACCTCGGCGCTGACCGCGCTGACGCAGTGCCCGCAGGTCATGCCCTGCACCTGGTACGTCGTGTTGACCATCGGAGCGTCTCCCTCCATCGCCTCCGAAGCCTATACCCCCCAGGGGTAAGGAGAAGGCGGATCCCTGCGCTGACCTGTTACCGGTACCCGGTGGGGGTATCTGACAAGAAAGGACCGTACCATACCCCCCAGGGGTACGCTATCCTGGTCCGCATGACCGCACCCACCCCGATCCGCGGGTACACCGCCAGCAAGGACCAGCTGCTCGCGCGGCTCCGTCGTGTGGAGGGGCAGGTCCGGGGCATCGAGAAGATGGTCGACGAGGACCGCTACTGCATCGACGTGCTCACCCAGATCTCCGCGATCCAGGCCGCCCTGGACAAGGTGGCGTTGGGCCTGCTCGACGGGCACGCCCGGCACTGCATGCACGAGGGAGCGGCCGAGGGTCGGGCCGACGAGATGGCCACCGAGATGATGGCGGCGGTCGGTCGGCTGATGAAGCGCGGCTGACCGCCCGCCCGTCCGCCGCCGCGTCGGCGGCCCGCCTATCCGACACTCCGCCACGCCCTGCAACCACCGGTCCGGCTGGTTAGCATTTGCGACGATGGCCCTCCGGACCCCGCTCCGCCTGCGCAGTGGACACCGGCGCCGCCGCAGCGCGGCGTCGACTCCGGCCGACCGGGCCGGACGCTCACCGTCCGTAGCCGCGGGGTCGCCATCCAGCGAACCAACTCTCCCGTACCCGCACGTTCCCGCAGCGGCGGTGAACCGAGCGGCCCGCCGGCACGTATCCCGCACCGGATCGTTGGGAGTCGCGCATCGGGTTCCGACCACACCCGCGCCCGGATCGACCCGACCCGATCCGGGCGCGGACCGCACCCCTAGCCACCGCCACCGACCAGTGGCCAGAGCGGAACAGGAGCACGGAAACGGCATGGTGACACTCCTCAGCGTGACCAGGTGGGGCGTCCGCCCTGAGAACCGCATCACTGGTCACTCAGCGCCATGGCGAAATGACGCTTTTGGTGGGCATCGGGACGTAGCTCAGCCGGTCGACTCTCGGGTAACCTCGCTGCCGGTTACCGAGGAAGGCGCGCAGCGGCGCCTGCGGTGCCACCGCCCAATCGCCAACCGGCGAGCCGGGAACCCAGGTACGTGGGGTGAATCCGCGTCAGCGGTAGGGGCCACTTCCGCCCCGAACCCGTCAGCTAACCCGGTCGGCGGTCGACGGAAGGGAACATTGTGACGGCACCCCTACGCCGCTGGATGACACCCGCGGTGGCCGTGATTGCCGCATTGACCGTGCTCGCCGGCCCCCTCCCGGCACATGCCGCCCCGGCGACGCCCACACCGTCCGGGCACGAGGAGGACGGCGAGCCTCAACTGCTCACCGACGTCATCGAGAAGACCAACCGCGACTATTCCGCGGCGAAGTCCAAGCTGGACAAGTCGAAGGCGCGGCAGGCGGATCTGGCGCGGGAGGTCGACCGGGCCAAGGCCGACCTCGACGCGCTGGCCCCGCAGGTCGGGCAGATCGCCGCCCAGTCGTACCGAACGGGGCGGATCGGCGCCATCGCGATGCTGTTGGAGAGCGACGCCCCCGACTCGTTCGTCCAGCGGGCGGCGACGCTCGACGAGATGAACATGGTCAACGAGAAGAAGCTCGCCGAGGTCAACGCCGTGAAGGCCCGCGCCGAGCAGGCCAAGCTTGCCCTCGATGCGGAGGTCCGCGAGCAGCAGAAGCAGGCCGCACTGATGGCCAAGCAGAAGCGTGACGCGGACAAGGCGCTCGCCCTGGTCGGTGGGAAGGGCTTCACCGGTGGCCTGGTGGCGGCCACCTCACCGGTCGCCCGGATCGGTCCAGGCCGCACCGCCGACGGGGACTGGAAGTCCGAGTCGTGCAGCGCGAAGGACCCCACCACCTCGGGCTGCATCACCCCGCGCACGTTGCACGCCTACAAGGAGGTCAAGCGGGCCGGCTTCAACCGGTTCGTCGGCTGCTACCGCTCCGGCGGTCCGTGGGAGCACCCGAAGGGCCGCGCCTGCGACTGGTCGCTGCAGAAGAGCGGCTTCGCCCCGTGGCACAACGAGGACACCCGGACGTACGGCAACAACGTCGCCGCGTTCCTGATCCGCAACGCCGACCGGCTCGGCATCTACTACGTGATCTGGAACCGGCAGATCTGGTTCCCGGCGACCGGCTGGAAGTCGTACAGCGGGCCGTCGAACCACACCGACCACGTACACATGTCGCTGCTCTGACCCGCACACGCGTCGAGGGCCGTCCCGCACCGTGCGGGGCGGCCCTCGTCGCGTCAGGCCGCGGCGGGCGCGGCCGGGTCGGCGGGTACGTCGAGCGTCGCGGCACCGGCCGGCACGGAGGCCACCGGACGCACCACTCCGGCGGCGAGCCGGTAGGACACCCCGACAACCGCGCACCGCCCCTGCGCCACCTCGGCAGCCAACACCGGCGACTGGTCGAGCAGCGTCTCGACGGTCTGTGCGATGTGGATGTCGACGATGCCGTCGATGTCGTCCACCCCCTCGGAGGCGGCCCGGCGCAGGCTGGGCAGCACGGCGTCGACGACCGCGCGCAGGTGCCCCCGGGGAGCGGTGCCGGTGGTGGCCGCCTCCCGGGCTGCCTGCACCGCACCGCACGAGTCGTGCCCGAGCACCACCACCAGGGGCGTACCGAGCACCGTCACCGCGTACTCCACGCTGCCCAGCACCTCCGGGCCGACAATGTGCCCGGCGGTGCGGACCACGAACAGGTCACCCAGCCCCCGGTCAAAGATGATCTCGGCGGCCAGCCGGGAGTCGGAGCATCCGACGATCACCGCGAACGGGTGCTGCCCATCGGCCACCGCCGCCCGATGCTCGGCGTCCTGGTTCGGGTGGCGCGGGGCACCGCTGACGAACCGCTGGTTACCGGCGGCCAGCTCCGCGTACGCCCGCGCCGGGTCGGTGGGCGTCGACTCCGGGCCGGCGCCTCGCTGCGGCCCCGGCTGCCCGCCGGGCGTGACGGGACGATTCATCCCCGTACCTCGTCTCCACGCATTTGGCCTGCTCAACGGGCCGTTAACCGAGCCTGCGGTGTGCGTTGGCCCGGGCTCCACCGTCACATGCACCGCAACATGCGTCAAGATATGCGTGATATAGATTTCATACGTTGGTCCGGGCCGGCCCCTCCGGCGACGGTCCGGGCAGAGCGGGAAAGCGGAGAGGCGGTCCCACATTGGCGAGCACGGCGACGGCGGCAGGCGACACCGGTGGCGGCCGGAACTGGACGTTCCTCACCAACCACGGCCACGTTCTGCTGGCCATCGCACGCGACCCCACCGCGCGGCTGCGTGACGTCGCGGCCGAGGTCGGCGTGACCGAGCGGGCCGCGCAGGCGATCGTGGCCGACCTGGAGGCGGGCGGCTACCTGCACCGCACCCGGGTCGGCCGGCGCAACGAGTACACGCTCAACCCGGCCGGTCGGTTCCGGCATCCCGCGGAGGCCGACCGTCAGGTCGGCGACCTGCTCGCGCTCTTCGCCGAGTCACCCGCCGCCGGGGCGGCCCGCCGGTCCTGACCGCCATCGCCGGGCGCTGCCCGACGGGACACAGCGGTAATCTCTGTGGGTGCGCGAATGCCTGCCGTTGAGCGCGACCGACCCGTCCCGCCGTGCCGTCCGTGCCGTTCGGGCCGTCCTCAGTGGAACGCTGGCGGCCCTGCTCGGCACCGCCCTGGTGTTCCCCTCCCCGGCAGCCGCAGCAGCACCCACCTGCGGCCCGGGCGGCGAGGACACCCTGCCAGAGATGCCGTGGGCACTGCGCCGGCTCGAACCGTCCTCGGCGTGGCCGCTGTCCCGAGGCGGCGGGGTGACGGTGGCCGTGATCGACTCCGGGGTCTCCGCCACTCATCCGCTGCTCAAGGGGCAGGTCCTGGAAGGCGCCGACTTCAACGGCCTGGCTGACAACAAGGGCCAGT
Organism: Micromonospora vulcania; assembly: GCF_042658605.1. Classification (NCBI taxonomy): domain Bacteria; kingdom Bacillati; phylum Actinomycetota; class Actinomycetes; order Micromonosporales; family Micromonosporaceae; genus Micromonospora; species Micromonospora vulcania. The sequence goes on from NZ_JBHSQS010000027.1 coordinate 28,519, forward strand.
GCGACGAGGCCGGGCACGGCACGCTGGTCGCCGGCATCATCGCCGCGCGCGATACCGACGGCGCACCGTTCAGCGGCATCGCACCGGCCGCCCGCATCCTGCCCATCCGGGTGCTGCCGACCACCGAGGGCACCAACGACACGAAACTGCCGGCGGAGATCGCCGAGGCCATCGAGTACGCGGTGGACAAGGGCGCCGACGTGATCAATCTGTCCCTGGTGACGCTGCCCCACCCCGCACTTGAGGCAGCCGTGAACCGCGCGCTCGCCGAGCGGGTGGTCGTGGTGGCCGCCGCCGGCAACCAGACCGCCCGCAACAGGAGCCAGCCGGCCTACCCGGCCTCGTACCCCGGGGTGATCGCCGTCGCCGGCGTGGACGAGCAGGGCGGCCACGTCGACACCTCGGTCAGTGGCGCGTACGTCGACATCGCCGCGCCCGGGCTGAACATCGTCGGCCCGGCACCGCGAGGCTCGGGCTACCGGGCCGAGCCCACGGGCGGCACCAGCTTCGCCGCCGCGTACGTCTCGGGAGCGGCCGCGCTGGTCCGGGCCGCCTACCCGAACCTCAGTCCACAGGAGGTCGCCGACCGGCTGGAACGGACGGCGGACAACCCGCCCGACGGGCACAACACGGAGGTCGGGTACGGCGTCGTCAACCCGTACCGGGCGGTGTCGAGCCTGCTGGGCAGCCGGACCAACCCGGCCGCTGGCGCGCTCCCGGTGCCCGAACGGCAGGACGACCCGCTGGCCTGGCAGCGCACCGCCGCGGTCTGGGCGGCGGCGGTCGGCGCCCTGCTCGCCGCGCTCCTGCTGGCCGCCCGGCCGATCCTGGTCCGGGGTCGCCGACGCGGCTGGCGCCCGGGCCGGCGCACCGACTCAGCGGTCACCGGCTGACCGCCACACGCTGACGCCGCCGCTGATGGTGCGTTGCGGCGGCGTCGGCGTACGGGGTTCTCAGCGCAGGATGCCGGCGGTGCCGCCGTCGTCCGCGCCCCAGACGTCCTCGTCCTCCTCCAGCCAGGTGTTGCGGGGAGCGTCCTCCTCGCCGTAGCCGGCACCGCCACCGGCGCCCAGTGCACCGGCGCCTCGGGCACCCGCGCCCCGGGCACCGGCTCCGGCACCGCCCGCGCCGCGAGCCGCGCCGCCCCGGCCGGCGCCAGCGCCGGGGGCGCCACCCATGCCGGGTGCCATGCCGCCCGCGCCCAGCTTGCCGCCCGCGCCGAGCCGGCCACCGCCGCCCCGGCCGCCACCACCGCGACCTGCGCCCGCCGCGCCGCCGCCCATCATCGGACCCATGTTCGGGGAGACCGGCCGCCCGAGTGCACCGCCGCCCGCGAGCATTCCGGTACCGGCACCGCCGCCGGCGCTGCCCAGACCGCCGCCGCTACCGAGCCCACCGGCGCCGCCCAGACCGGACGAACCCAGGCCACCGCCTCCGAAGCCGGAACCGAGGCCGGGCGCGCCGCCACCGCCGGCACCTGCCAGGCCGCTGCTGAACTCCTCGTCGTCCAGACCACCGGTGCCCGGGAAACTGCCACCGCCCGGAGTGCTGCCGCCGCCGCCTGGGTCGTACCCACCCGAGAGGTCGGGGTGCGTACTGGAGCCGTCGGGCAACTTGCCGGTGTCCGAGATGGCGCTGGCGTCGATCGTGGGCTTCCCGCCCATGTCACCGATGGACGGCTTCCCGCCGATGTCCGGCACACTGCCGATCTTGCCCTTGCTGCCGCCACCGTCGTCCAGCTTCGGGATCGTCGTCTTCGGCGACTGGTCCCCGAGGGTGGTGGCATCGCCCGGGGTGCCCGGCGCGATGTTCTGGTAGTCGCCGCTGACCCGTTGGTATACGCCCGCAGCTTCCTCGGACCGATCGTTGATCCAGTCGGCGATCGCGCTCACCGGGTCGAGCCAGCCGAGGAAGTCCGGCCCCACCTTCGCCTCGAAGAAGCCGACGCTGAGGGTCAGCTTGGCATTGCGGGCTTCCCACACGTCGTTGACGCAGGTCGCCGGGATCGGGAAATCCCGCTGGGCGGCGGTGAGTTTGTCGGCCGCGCTCTTGAGCGACTGGACGATGCCGGTGCCCTTCTCGGCGTCCGCCACGATGTTTCCGGTGTCCTTGGCGATCTGCTCGACGTGACCCTTGAACGCCTCGTACGCCGGGCCCTTCCAGGTCGTGCCCAGATCCTTGATGTTGGTGTCGAGACTCTGCTTGACGCTGTTGAGGTTCTTGATCAGCTGTTCCCAGCCGAGGGCGGCGCTCTCCACGTCACCCGGCCGGCCGTCGATGACGACCTTCTGGCACATCTCTTCCCAGCTCAGGCCCATCTGCCGTCCTCCCCGTTCTAGCGACCGTCGCCGTTGCCGGCCACGTCGCCGAAGACCTGCTGCATGTCCGCGGCGGACATCCTGTTCTTTTCTTCCGCCGTCTCGTAGTTCTGCTTGACCTGGCGCAACGCCTCCGCCGCGTCGTACAGGCTCTGGGACAGCTTGCGGACGCCGGACTCGGTGCCCTGGTAGAGCCCCTGGTGCTTGGCCGCCAACCGGCCGGCCCAGTCGAATCCGCCGAGCGGGCTCGGCTGGCCGCCCGCACCGCCCGCGGCCCCGGCGGCCGCGCCGCCCATCAGGTCCTGGATGTCCACCATGTCGTAGGAGAGCTTGTTCAGGTAGCCGGCGTGGGTCTCCAGCCAGTTGATGGCCGAGTCCAGGCTGGTCGCGTCCCACTCGGTCTTGACGCCAGCCTCGCCCGGTGCGGTGACCAGGCCCTTCGGCGTCGCCGCGTGGTTGACGTTGTCGACCTCGAAGCCGGTCACGGCCAGGCCCGATGTCGGCATCCCGCCCACGGGGACCGGGATGTACAGGTCGTCGTTCTTGTACCGCTCCGGTTGCGTGGTCCTGTCGTCCGTCATCGGTCCCCTCCCCGAAACCTTGACTGGTGGTCTGCGCTCACTGCTGCTGTGGGCCGGGTGGCGGCGGGCCGTAGCCCGGGCCGCCGCCCGGCCAGCCGGAGCCGCCCGGTGGCGGCGCTGGCGCGGGTTGAGCCGGCGGGTAACCCTGCGCCGGTTGGGCCGGCGGGTAACCCGGCGCGGGTTGCCCGGCTTGCGGGTGTCCCGGTGGGGCATAGCCCGGCGTCGGATAACCCGGCGGCGGTCCGTATCCCGGTGCGGGTTGACCCGGCGGCGGTCCGTACCCCGGAGCGGCCTGCTGCGGTGGGGCGTGCCCTGCCTGCGTCGGCCAACCCGCCGGGGCGGCGGGCCAGCCGGGTTGCGGCGGACCCCCGGGGCCGGTGACGGCCGCCGGCGCACGCCGCTTGCGACGCCGCAGCACCACCAGCAGGATGATCAGCCCGATGATCGGCACGGCCAGGCAGAGCCCCACCTGGACGATGGCCCCGACCTTGTTGGTGACCCCGAACTCGACCGCCGGATCGTCGTCGTCGCCGGGCCGGGCGGCACTACCGCCGGGCCGCGTCGGGTCGGCCGCCGTGCCCTGTAGTAGCGGGTTGGCGGTCACCGCCGGCACCGAGCGGGTCAGGGCAGCGAGCGGGTCGACGGCGCCGAAGCCGAACTGAGGGTCGCGACCGGCCGGCCCGGCGTCGCGGGCCGTCTTGACCAGCCGGTTGATGACGTTGGCCGCGTCGAGGTCCGGATACTTGGCCCGGACCAGTGCCGCCACGCCCGAGATGATGGCAGCCGCCGAGCTGGTGCCGCTGGAAACCGTGTAGCCGTTCGGCGAGGCGTTCTTCGGCGCCGGCGCGATGATCTCTTCCATCGGCGAGGCGAGCACGACCTCGGGGCCCTGCACCGAGCCGCGGAAGAAGCCACCGCGCTTGTCCAACCCCGAGACGGCGATCACGCCGGGGATGTTGGCCGGGAGGGTCACCTGCCGGTCGCCCTCCTCGATGTTGCCCGCCGAGACGACCACCACCGCGTCCTTGCCCAACGCGTAGTGGACCGCGTCCGTCAGGTCCGGGTCGGGTCGGGCCGGATCGCCGCCGTAGGAGATGTTGATGACGTCCGCGCCCGCGTCCGCCGCCCAGCGGATGGCGAGGACCATGTCGGTGATGACCGCACGTGGCCCCAGGGAGACCGGAAGGATCTTCGCGGCCGGCGCGATGCCCAGCTCCTTCATGGTGCCGCCGCCCCGGCCGGCGATGATGCCGGCCATCGCGGTGCCGTGGCCCTTCTTTTCCGCGTCGTCGTCGCGCCGCCCGTCCGCGGCGGCCTCGGCGTTGACCCCGTGCCCGGCCAGCACCTGACCGCGCAGGTCAGGGTGGGACGGATCCACTCCGGAGTCGACGACGGCGACGACCACGCCCTTACCCTGCGTGATCTTATGGACCTGTGAGATCTTCAGCGTGTCGAGATACCACTGAAGGCCACGGACCGTGTCGGCGGCCTGGGCCGGTGCCGGTGCGACGGTCACGGCGGGTGCCAGTGCGGCGCACAGCGCCAGAGCTGCGGCAGCCGTCACCCGTGCCGGTCGAATGAGATTCCCCGTACGCATCGCTCTCCCAGTACCTGTGCCGACGCCAACGCAATGCGGCTCCGGTCCGGTCGAACCGGACCGGAGCCGCACCGGTGATTGTCTCAGCCCCACACCTTGGAATTGCTCATCTCGGTGGAGACGTAGTTCTCGCGGGCGATGCCGACGGCACCACCGATCTCGTTCAGGACACGGTTGATGTCCCGGACCGAGGTGTCCCACTTGGCCTGGTGCTGCTCGTAGGCCTGCCGGTCCTGGCCGTCCCACTCGAGCTTGGACAGCATCGACCGCAGCGTGTCGAGCTTCTCGTCGATGGTCTTCGAGATGGCCTGCATTTGCTGGTTGCTGCTCTCGAGGACCGCGTAGTCAACCTTGATCGTCACGACTTCCTCCTCTGCTGACTGCGGATCACGGGTTGAGAGCAGAGTGGAACTTGTCCAGCATCTGCTGCTGCTCTTCGTCGTTGACCTGGTGCGTCGTTCCCGACTTGTCGAGCAGGTCAGCGATGCTGTCCATCGCCGTGAGCAGGTTGACGGTGTCCTCGTTCCACCGCTGCATCAGCGACTGGAACCCAGTGGACGCCTGACCCTTCCACGCCATGGCCAGGTCGTCGACTACGTTCCACAGCTTCTTCAGCTCGCCGTCGACCTCGCTACGCGTGGACCGCACGTCACTCGCGGCGGTATGCAGAGTCGCAGCTTCGACCTCGAACGCCATGCTTCACACCCTTCCGTCATGTTGTGGCGGCGGCTTTGCCGCGCCCCTCCCCCGCGGCAAGGCAGCAACACCCCACCGACGGACACTCCAGTAGAGACCGTAGCCGAACTAGTCCAGCCCGCGCAGCCCTGACCGGTGTCGTTCGATGGATAGTGATGAATCACGTACTGCCGGCACGGTCGTACGACCGTGCCGGCCAGCTCGTCAGGACGGTTCGGCCCAGGCGGTCTGGATGAGCTGCTGCCCGTCACGGCGACGCACCAGGGTGCCCCGCCCCGGCGGCTGCGGGCTCGGCCGCAACGTGCCGAAGACCGCACCCTCCTCCCGGTTGCCGGACATCAACAGACCCGGCGAATCCAGTTCGCGCAGCCGTTGCAGCACGGGCTCATAGAGCGCCCGGGACACGCCGCCCACCCGCCGCGTGATCACCAGGTGCAGGCCGATGTCGCGGGCCTGCGGCAGCAGCTCGTGCAGGGCACTGAGCGGGTTGCTGCCACCAGATGCGACCAGGTCGTAGTCGTCGACCAGGATGTACAGGTCCGGACCCTTCCACCAGCTCCGGTCGCGCAGCTGGGCGGTGGTGACGTCCGGGCCGGGCAGTCGGTTGTTCAGCGCGCTGCGGATCGAGCCGAGCCCCTGCGCGAACGCCTGGTTGGACGGGGCGTAGTCGAGCAGGTGGTCGCCCTCCACCGCGCCCAACAGACCGCGCCGGTAGTCGGCGATCACCAGCCGAGCCTGGGCCGGCGTGTACCGCTCGGTGATGCCCCGGGCGATCAGCCGCAGCAGGTTGGTCTTGCCACACTCGGCGTCGCCGAAGACCGTCAGGTGCGGCTCGTTGGCCAGGTCGAGGTAGACCGGCGCGAGCGCCGACTCGTTGACCCCGATCGGCAGGCCCGGCGCCGACCGGTCGATGATCCGGGCCAGCTCGGCCACCGGGAGCCGACGCGGCAGCAGCCGTACCTTCGGCGCCGGCCGGCCCGGCCAGTTGGCCGCGACATGCCCGGCCAGGGCCACCGATGCCTCGCTCAGGTCCTCGATGTCCCGGCGGCCGTCGATCCGCGAGATGGCGGTGAGGAAGTGCAGCTTGTCGCGGGTCAGGCCCCGACCGGGTGACTTCTCCGGCACGTTGGTCGCCGAACGCCGGTCGATCTCGGATTCGGACGGATCACCGAGGCGCAGCTCCAGCTTGGTGCCGAGCAGATCCCGCATGTTGATCCGGATCTCGGCCCAACGGACCGCCGTGAGCACCACATGCACGCCGAAGCCGAGGCCCCGGTTGGCCAGCGTGGTGATCGTCTGCTCCAGCTCCTCGTAGTCCTGGCGCAGCGTGTTCCAGCCGTCCACCACCAGGAACACGTCACCGAACGGGTCGTCGGCGAACTCCCCGGCGGCCCGGCGACGGCGGTAGCTGGCCACCGAGTCGATGCCGTGCTGGGCGAAGCGGGCCTCCCGCTCGTCCAGGACGGCCACCACCTCGGCCACCGTACGGCGGACCGCCTCGACGTCCCGCCGGCCGGCCACCCCGGCCATGTGCGGCAGCCGTTCCAGGCTACGCAACGCGCCACCGCCGAAGTCCAGGCAGAAGAACTGCACCTCACGCGGGGTGTGGGTGAGCGCCAGCGACGCGAGCAGCGAGCGCAGCATGGTGCTCTTGCCGCTGAGCGACCGACCGACGATGACGACGTTGCCGCCGGCCCCGGCCAGCTCGACCATCATCGGATCACGCCGCTGCTCGTACGGGCGGTCCACCACGCCCACCGGCACGGTGAGTCGCCCCCGGCCCGGCCAGGACGCGGTGCACAGCCCGTACGTCGGGTCGACGGCCAGCGGGCCGAGCAGTTCACCCAGGCCCGGCGGGTCGGCCAGCGGCGGCAGCCACACCTGGTGCGCCGGGCGGCCCTTGTCCTTGAGCTGGTCGATCAGCACGTCGAGCATCGCCACGGCCTTGCCGTCGGCCGGCTGCTCCGGCTCCGGCGCGGTGGCCACCGGCACCTGCGGGGTCTGCGCCGGCATGAACTCGACGCCGTACGGCACGATCCGGCGCTGCACCAGGGCCTGCGACGCGGACGCCTGCTGCCCCGGCGCCCGGTACGCCCCCGACACGTACGCGGCACGGAACCGCAGCATCGTGCTGGTGTCCGTCTTCAGGTAGCCGTGGCCCGGCGCGTTCGGCAGCTCGTACGCGTCCGGCACGCCGAGCACGATGCGGCTCTCCACGGCCGAGAAGGTACGCAGACCGATCCGGTACGACAGGTGGGTGTCCAGACCGCGGAGCTTGCCCTCCTCCAGCCGCTGGGAGGCCAGCAGCAGGTGCACACCGAGCGACCGACCCAGCCGGCCGATCATCACGAACAGGTCGATGAAGTCGGGCTTGGCGGCCAGCAGCTCGCTGAACTCGTCACAGATGATCAGCAGGCTGGGCATCGGCGCCAGTGGTTCACCCGCCGCCCGGGCCTTCTCGTACTCGAAGCGGGAGACGTAGTTGCCGGCGGCGCGCAGCAGCTCCTGCCGACGCACCATCTCGCCGGCGAGGGCATCGCGCATCCGGTCGACCAGCGGCAGCTCGTCGGCCAGGTTGGTGATCACGGCACTGGTGTGCGGCAGCGCCTCCAGTGAGGCGAACGTCGCGCCACCCTTGAAGTCCACCAGGACGAAGTTCAGTTCCTCCGACGAGTGGGTCACCGCCAACGCGGCCACCACCGTACGGAGCAACTCGCTCTTGCCGGACCCGGTCGCACCGATCACCAGGCCGTGCGGGCCCATGCCCTCGTGCGCAGACTCCTTGAAGTCCAGTTCGACGACGTTGCCGTCCGGCCCGACACCGAGCGGGATGCGCAGTCGGTCCCGGTGACCGCGCGGGCGCCAGGTCTGGTGCACGTCCACCGCCGCGGCGTCGCCAACGCCGAGCAGGTCCGGTAGCTCCATGCTGCGGGCCAACGGCTCCTCGCTGCTGGCCTGTTGCTGGGAGAGCCGGTAGGGGGCGACCTGCCGGGCCAACCCTTCGGCGGCCTCGGCGCTGAGCCGGTCCGGGCGACCCAGCCGCGACGACGAACTGCCCCGGATCAGGTCGAGGGTGCTTCCGTCACCCGCGTCGAGGCAGAGCAGCCAGCGGCCGGCGTCGCGCGGGACCGTCCCGGACAGGTCGATCACCGTGCAGCCGAGCAGCCCCGGGCCCACCAGCTGGCAGGTCGGCGAGATCTCGCCACCGTCGATCACCACGACCAGGTGCGGCGCGGTGGTCAGCGGCTTGGCCTCGGGCGCGAACCGTGGTCGCCCGGCCAGCTCGGCGGCGAGCGACTCCTCCGCCTCGGCCAGGCTGGCGAAGACCAGTCGTCGGGCCCCGGCGGCGTCCGTCCGCCCACTGTGGTGGGCGTGTGGCAACCACTTCACCCAGCTCCAGGCGGCCTGCCGGTCGGGCGCGGCGACCACCGCGATGACCATGTCGTCCGGCGCGTGGAAGGTGGCCAGCTGGCCGAGCGCCGACCGGGCCAGGTCGAGCACCGGCTCCCGGTCGCCACGCAGCACCACCCGGCTGAACGCGCGTACCGACAGCGCGGTCGGCAGCTCGGGCACGGTGGAGTGTGCGCGGACGAACCGGCGCAGCGCGATCGCGCTCATCGGCTCCAGGTCCTCGACCGGCTTCGTCTCCGGTGGGACGATCTCCACGGCCAGCCGCTGCGGACCGAGTGCGATCCGGGTCTCGCCGAAGTCGTCCTCGGTGATCCGGCGCTCCCAGAGCCGCCGGGACGCCGCGATCGACCAGAGCGCGTCGGGCTCCGGGTGCCGCCAGGCCATCGCCGCCCGCTGCTGACTCGCCGCGCGCCGGGTGCGCTTGCGCATCTGGGCCAGGTAGCGCATGTAGTCCCGGCGGTCCGCGTTCAACTCAGCCTTGTCGTTGCCGCCGCTGTTGCTCAACGAGCCGATTGCCATGCCGAGCATCGACACACCGAACAAACCTCCGGCGACGTACGTCATCATGCCGCCGCCCTTGCCGGCGTACAGGAAGGCCATCGCGCCCACGCCGCAGAACATCGGCAGGATCATGAGCAGCTGGCCCATCCCGCGCGGTGTCGGCTCGGGCAGCTCAGGCGGCGACTCCAGCAGCACCTCACCGCGCGGCAAAGCCGGCCCCGGCTGACGCGGGAGTCGGCGGAACACCACCGTGCTCACGGCTGTCTCCTCCCCAGAAGCGGCCCTGACGACCTGCCGCCGTGGACCGGAGTCCTCGGGTGGGCATCGTACGTGCCCGCCATCGTAGGTAATCTCCCGTGGGCGTGGTGGACCCGCACTGCGCGGTACGGCGGCCAGCTGATCGTAGACGGACACCAGGAGGCCACAGTGGCGACGAAGACGGCGACCGGTGGTCTGAGCCGGATCACGATCGTGGCGCCCCGTACCCGAATGGATCTGGCCCTGCCGGCGGACGTGCCGATGGCCGACCTGTTGCCCACCCTGCTGCGGTACGCCGGGGAGGACCTGGCCGACGACGGGGTCCGACACGGCGGCTGGGCACTGTCCCGGTTGGGCGGCGCGCCCCTGGACGGTGGCCGTACCGCCGCGCAGCTCGGTGTCCGCGACGGTGAGGTGCTCTACTTCAACCCCCGGTCGTCCGCGGCCCCGGAGGTCGTCTTCGACGACGTGGTGGACGCGGTCGCCACGGCGACCAACCAGCGCCCCGGCGCCTGGCACGTCGACGCGACCCGGAGCTTCGCGGTCCTGTTCGCCGCGGCGGCGCTCGGCGCCGGCGCACTCGCCGCGCTCTTCGCCGGCCCACCGCACCTGCCCGGTGCCCTGGCCGCCGTGCTGGCCGCGGTGGCACTGCTGGTCGGCGCGGCGGTGCTGTCCCGGGCCGCCGGTGACAGCCGGACCGGTGCGGTGCTGGCCATGGTCGGCCTGGTGCATGCCGGGACCGGCGGCCTGCTGCTGCTCGCCGGTGACCGTCCGCTGAGCGACCTGGCCAGCCCACACGTACTGCTCGGGGCGACCGCCGTGGTGATCGCCGGCGCGGTGGCCGCGCTGGCCGTCGGTGACCGGTACCCACTCTTCTTCAGCGCGATCGGGGTCGGCACGGCGATCGGCGTGGGCGCGCTGCTCTGCCTGACCTTCGGCATCGACGCACCAGCCGCGGCCGCGGTGGTGGCGGCGATCGCCTTCGGTTCGGTGCCGGCGCTGCCGATGGTCGCCTACCGGCTGGCCCGGCTGCCGGTGCCGTCGATCCCGACCGGCCCGGACGACCTGAAGACGGACACCGAGTCCGTCGACGGTCGGCAGGTGCTCCAGTCCAGCGAGCGGGCCGACCAGTTCCTGACCGGTCTGTTGTGGACCGTGTCGCTGCTGGTGCTCGGCGCGCAACTGGTGCTGGCGCTGGACGGGCGGCTGGCGGCCGTGCTGCTCTGCCTGGTGCTGGGCCTGCTCTCGCTGCTGCGGGCGCGTCCGCTGCTGGGCCGGGCCCAGCGCACCCCGGTGCTGCTCGCGGGCACCGTCGGGCTGGGCCTCGCCGCCGCGGCCACGTTCGGCGGCGGTTCGCTGTCGGTCCGGCTCGGCCTGGTCCTCGGCGGTCTGGTGGTGGCGGCCGTGGTCAGCCTGATCTACGGCCTGACCGTCGCCGGTAAGCCCATCTCCCCGGTCTGGGGCCGCCTGCTCGACATCGTCGAGATCCTGCTGATCATCTCGCTGGTTCCGCTCGCCGTCTGGGTCTGCGGGCTGTACGGCTGGATCGTCAACCTGCGGCCCTGATCCCCGCTCTCCCCCAGCCCGGTCGACCGACCCGGCTGGGGGATCGGCCGGTCAGCGCGGTTGCGGGCGGGCCGAGCCGAGCAGCGCCGACGCGACCGGCGCGCTGGCGTACACGCCGGGGCCGTGCTGCCCGTCGACCGGCCGGGCCGACATTCCGCCCCGCTGCGCCACGTCCCGAACGACCTTGATCAGTGCCTCGACGTGGTTGTCCATCGCCGCGACCCGCAGCAGCGGCGCCGCCACCCGACCGCCCGGCGAGACCGCCGCGGCCACCGTGTGCGAGGGCGCCGAGGTCGAGGTGATCGCGTCCACCAGTGGACCGAGCGGTACGTCCGAGCGACCCCGCAGAGCCAGGCAGCGGTGGGTCCACCCGCCGCCGCGCAGCCCTCGCCAGGTCTCCGCGGGTGGATCCGACACCAGGTCCAGCCCGGCCGCCGAGACCACGGCCGCGCGCAGCTCGTCGCGGCCCAGTGGCCGGTGCGCCAGTCCGGCAGCGGTCAACGCCTTGCCCAGCCGGCCGATCCCGGCCGCCAACGTCCGGTGTACGCCGGCGAGCCCGCCGCCTCGGCTGACCGCCTCCACCCGGGCGTCGCGGACGGTGAGCCGCAGCGCCACCCAGACCGTCCGGTGCGCGGCTGGTGGCGCACCGGGAGCCGGGTACCAGACCAGGGTGTGCGCGACGACCTGGGACCGGGAGACCGGCGCGGAGAAGTCCACCAGTACCCGCAGCGCCCGGTCCACGCTCGCCGCGTCCACCGAACCGACCGCCGCGCCGGTGGCAGGTTGCAGCGCGACCGCCGCGAACCAACCCTGCTCGTCCTGCCCGATACCGAGCCGGGTACCCCGGTCGGTCAACTCGATGACGCTCAGCTCGGGGGCGAGCGCGGCAAGCCGGGGGTCCGTGGTCGCGCCCGCCAGCGCCGCCGCGGCACGCTCCCGGCGGCGGCGCAGCCGGCGGCGCAGCAGTAGGTCCTCGAACCACCAGCGACCACCCCGACGAGCGAAGACGGCCACGACGACCAGCGCCGCCACCGCCCCCACCGCGGCGAACAGCCAAGCGGGCCCGGCCTGCGCGGCCCAAACGGCGACCGCGCACACCTCCAGCACCACGAGCTGACCGACCAGCACCGGACCGACGCGTCCCCGGCCTGGCCGGTCAGCCGCGGGCGTGGCCCGTGCCGGGACGTCGGACGGGTTCGCGGTCACTCGAGCGGGTCGCGCCTGAACCTGCGTCATCGGTGACTGTCCCTCCTGCACGGTACGGCTCTACGCCGGGCCGGTCCGGCGCCGGCCGTGGACGGTGGTCCCGAAGACCCGCCGTCGGCCCCTTATCGTAGGGAAGTCCGCGACGACGCCCCGACCTGATCGTCGCGGATCCACCCCGCCGGAGGTAAGTCATGCGGACCCGCCGCGATCAGGTGCAGGCGTACCGCTTCGTCACCCGCCGAATCGTCTCCGCGTTGCTGTCGGGCGATCCGGAGACCACGAACCTGCCGATGCGTCGACTCGGCATGGCGGTCTTCGGCAGCGTGATCGCCGCAGCCGTGGTGCTCGGCGGGGTCGGCGCGTACGGGCAGTTGACCGGGAACACCGCACCGCTGGACGACAACACGCTGGTGATCGAACGGGAGACCGGCGCGACGTACGTCTACACGGAGGGGATGCTGCACCCGACGCTCAACTACACCTCGGCCCGGCTGATCCTCAACGCGGCGGACACGACGGTACGCACGATGTCCCAGGCGTCGCTGCGGGACCGGCCACGCGGCCGTACGGTCGGCATCGTCGGTGCGCCGGACGCGTTGCCGGACCGCAAGTCCCTGACCGGCCTGCCCTGGTCGGTCTGCGACGTGCCGGATCCGGTCGACGATCGCCGGTCGACCACCCGAGTGGTGATCGACCGGGTGCTTCCCGGCGGCACACCGCTGGGCGACCGCGCAGTGCTGGTCAGCGTGGACGGCCAGGAGCACCTGCTCGCCAACAACTCCCGCCTCCGGGTGCTCGGTGGCGGTTCGACGATCACGGCTCTGCGCCTGCCCAACACCGCGTACCGGGTCGGGCAGCAACTGCTCAACGCCATCCCGGCCGGGCCGCCGCTGCGCAAGCTGTCGCTGCCCGGTCAGGGCAACCCGAGCCAGCTGCAGGTGGCCGACCGGCCGGCGGTCATCGGTCAGGTGTTCCGGGCCGCCGGCCGGCACTACGTGCTGACCCGCAACGGTCTCGCCTCGATCTCCGAGATCACCGCCCTGCTGTTGATCAGCGGTGGCGGTCGGATTACCGACATCACTCCGGATCAGGCCGGTCAGCATCTGGCCGCCGAGCGGGTGGAGGAGGAGGGGCTGCCGGAAACCCTGCCCACCATGTACCCGGTCCGCTCCGGGCAGACCATGATCTGCGCGACGTACCGGGCGGGCAACGGAGGTGGACCGCCGACCACCACCGTGGAGGTCTTCGACCGGGCGCCGGCGGAGCTGACCTCCACCGAGTCGGGCCCGCTGCCGGTGCGGCAGAGTGCCCGGGACGCGGTGCGGACGGCCGAGGCCGTGCTGCTGCCCGGCGGCAAGGGAGTGATCGCGCAGGCCGCACCCGGCTCCGGGACCAGTGGATCCGGTGCTGCCGGGTCGACGATCTACCTGATCACCCCGCAGGGCATCCGGTACCCGCTCGGTTCGGCCGAGACGATGGACGCGCTCGGCTACGGCGGTGTCACCCCGCTCGCCGTCCCTGGCTCGCTGCTCTCGCTGATCCCGATCGGGCCCACTCTCGACCAGGAGCACGCGAGGGACTACTACTCGCCCGACGGCGCGCCAGCGGCGGCGGCGCCGAAGACGCCGTCAGCCAGCCCGTCCGCGTCGACCAGCCCGTCCACGTCGGCCACGCCGTCCACGTCGGCCACGCCGTCCACGACCGCCACCCCGTCGACACCGGCCAGCGGGGCTCCGGCGAGTGGTGGCGCGGGTGGCGGTGGGTCGACCGCATCGATCAGTACCGACGATTGAGGCACCGTTACGGGTCGCCGTGGGTCGCGGCGGTGGACTAACCTGAGAACGCTGACGGTTGTCAACCAGAACGACGGGGATGTTGCCATGACCGGGCGTACGGAAGTCGACCTGCTGTCCCTCGAGGACTTCCACCAGCACCTGGCGGCTCGGCTGACCCAGGTCGAGTCGGTGCTGCGCAAGCTCAACACCGAGATGCAGTGCGCGCCTCCGGCGTTGGGCTCGTTCGCCGACGCCACCGACAACTCGAACCGCTACACCAAGGTCCACCAGTCCTACGTGGAGCAGGCTGAACGGCTCCGCAAGGCGGTGCTGGCCGCGCAGCAGGCGACCAACACGATCCTGACCAATTACCGCACCGCCGAGGCACGTAACGCGGCCAACGCCAGCGACATCACCGCCGCGCTGACCGGGGTCGACCGGGCCCTGCAGCCGAAGGGAGACGGCCGTGTCTGAATACACCCAGCGCTACCAGGGCCAGAGCCACCAGCAGCTGTACGACGCCGTGATGGCCGGCAAGCCCGAGCAGATCGACGGCGTGGCCGCCCAGTGGTCCACGCTCAAGGGCACCCTGGACGGCCTCGGCCGGGAGCTGAGCGGCGACCTGGACAAGCTCGGCAACACCTGGACGGGCTCGGCGGGTCGGGAGTTCCAGCGTCGGATGACGCTGATCGTCGACCACGCCGCGGCGTTGGGTGACGGGATGAACGGCATCAAGCAGGGGCTCACCATGATGGCCGGCGAGTTGCGCACCGCGCACAAGCAGGCGGAGAGCCCGGACGAGACCGACGACAACGACAAGGCGATCTCGGGCGCGCTCAAGGGTGCCGCCCTGGGCGTGCCCGGTCTGATCGCCGGGGGCCTGCTCGGTCACCAGCAGGACAAGGCCGAGCAGGAGAAGGCCCACCAGCGGATGGTGAACGTGGTGGCCAATCTGGCGGCCGGCTACGACCTCTCCGCGTACGACCGGGTCATCAACCCGCCGCCGCCCCACCCCGACACGCCGAGCACGACCCGCGACGACCCGACGACGCCGCGCAGCGTCCCGACCACCGCGACGCCGAGGGCCGCGCCCAACGCCACCCACAGCACCGCGCACACCGGTGACGCGACCATCCGGACGCCCGACGGCGTGACTCCGCTGGAGATCGTCGGCGGCGGGCCCGGCACCGGTCCGGACGGCGCTGGCAACGGCGGCACGCCGGCCGTGGTCGTCGACTCGGGCAGCGGCTCCGAGACCGCTCCCGGCACGTCCCTCGCCAGCGCCGACCCGGTGCTCGGCGGCGCGCTTCTCGCCGGTGGGGCCGCCGGGCTGGCCGGCCTGACCGGGCCCACCACCGTGCCCGCCAGCGCCGGCACCGGTCCGGGTCTGCTCTTCGGAGCGCCGGGTGGGGCACCGGCCGGCGGGGTGCTCCGCGCCACGTCGCTCGCCAGCTCGACGGGCAGCACGCCCACCACCTCTGCCCGGCCGGCCGCCGCTCCAGCGGCCGAGAGCCGTGCCGCCAGCGGGGTCGGGCGCAGCATGGACGGTCGACGTGGCGAGGCCAACGGCCGGGCGGCCACGGCCGGCCGCGCGGGTGCCGGCAACGCCACCCGGCCGGGTGCCGGCAACGCCACCCGCCCGGGTGCCAACCGACCTGGCGTACTGGGCGGGCACGGCCGGCCCGAGGACGACGAGTCCGACGAGCGGATGACCTGGCTGACCGAGGACGAGATGGTGTGGCGGGACGGCGGGGACGCCGCGCCGCCGGTGCTCGGCACCGCCGGCTGATCCCGGCTACACCCACAGGTCCACCACGGTGGCCTCGACCGGACGCGATCCGGCCGAGGCCATCGTTCGTTCCGGCCGGAGTCACCAGGCTCCCGGAGTCACCAGGCATCTCGGGCCCGCTGAATCCGTCCACTGTGCGCCTGGTGGCGGTGGTCACGCCGGTGCGGACCGCTGCCATGCTGCGCCATGACGAATCGGGCGATAGGTTGGTCGGGTGCCGTCCGTAGCGTCCGTCCGCCCAGCCCGGTGGGCTGTGCTGCGGTCACTGCGAGAGCTGACCCGGCTCGCGGTCACCGTGCTGGTGCTCGCGGTCGGCCTCGGCGGCGCTCTCGCCACCACCCCGCCGGACGCCCCCACGCAGGTGCGGCCCAGCGCCGTCAGCAGCCGGGTGGACATCCTCGGCCCCGCCGCCGCCGCCGAGCAGGCGAGCACCCAGCGGACGGGCCAGCCGGCCGAGCTCCGGCCCGTCAGCACGGTCGCGGCGGCGACCGGTCCGGTCATCGTCGGCCCGCAGCAGGCACCGGCCGCCGACCCCACCCGCGGCACCCCGTACCGACGCGGCCCACCCACCCGCTGACCTCGGCCGGCCACCGGTGCTGCGCTCGACGCGGCCCGGTCAGCGAGGTGCCCGTACGCGCACCCGACTCGCTGTCGACACGCCGCCCAGAGGCCACCACCCGTCGATACCCGCCGTTCGACCGCGAGGTGCTGATCATGCAGACCGTCCTCTCCGCTTTCCTTCCCGACATGCCCCGGGTCGCCGCCATCTGGCTGAGCCTGCTCGGGGTGGTCGCTGTCGCCGTCTCGGCCCTGCTGGTGCGGCCCGGACGACTCCGCCTCGACCCGGGCGCGCGGATCCGCCGAGCCGCCATGCCCAGCCAGCTCGAACAGGTACACCAGGAGCGCGAGCAGAGCCGCTACGCGCAGGAGGTCGCGGTGGCCGCCGAGCGCGCCACCACCACCGCCCGACGCCGGCGGGCCGAGTGGATCGCCGCGCAGGAGACCGTCGAGACCGCCTGGCAGGCGTACGAGTTGGCCGAGGCAGCACTGCAACGGCTCGGCGCGGCGTCCGCGATGCCGTTGCCGCACACCGCGAAGACCCCGGCGGAGTACGTCGACCGTGAGCGCTACCTGCACCGGGCCGCGCTGGACGCGTACTGGCGGCGGGAGCTGTCGGTGGAGCAACTCAGTGACGTCTTCGCGCACCGCGCCGGCTGGGACCCCCGGCTGCACCCCGTCGAGCAGGAGTTGGTGTTGCAGCGGGCGATCCGGGACAACCTGGCGGCCCGGCACGTCGCCGCCGGGGAGCGGGAGCAGGCCGCCTGGCGGGCGGCCGAGTCGGCCGTGGTGGCGGCCCGGAGCCTGCGCGAGGAGGCCTATGCGGCGACCGGACGGCGGGAGACGGAATCCGCCTCGGTGCTGCCGTTGAGCGAGGTCGGCCGACCGGCTGGCGAGCAGACCCGGGAGAACCCGGTGGTCGCCCGCGGTCGCGCGGCGGTGCCCGCGTTCTGACCCGCCCGGTCACCGGGCCGGCCCGGCGCCGGTGGGTTAACGTGACGGCATGTCCCGACAGGCGTGGGTCCTCGTGGTGGTCGCCGGCATCCTGGCGCTCGCCACACTGATCGGCGCGGTGCTGTTGGCGGTGCGAGTCGTGCGTACGCGGCGGCTGCTGACCGGCCTCGGCGCGGGCGGCAAGGTCGCCTTCTACGGGGCGCTGATCTACACGATCTTCCCGGTGGACCTGCTCCCGGACCCGATCTACCTGGACGACATGGGCATCCTGGCCGCCGCATTGTTCTATCTCAGCCGGCTGGTGCACCAGCGCCGGGCAGCCAACCGCCGGCTGCCCGCGCAGCCGGATACGCCGCCTGATCCGGACCGGGTGACCCGCCGCGTGCCATGATCGTGATCGGGTCGGCGGACGGGGGCGGGCATGGCGGGTGACCATCGGTTGGACGTACACGACGACCGCGTCGCCGCCTTCTGCGCGGAACGCCACCTCGCGACGCTGACCACCCTGCGCGCTGACGGCACCCCACACGTGGTGCCGGTCGGGGTCACCCTCGACCCGGCGGCCGGCCTGGCCCGGGTGATCACCTCCGGCACCTCGCGCAAGGCCCGGGACGTGGCCGCGGCCGGTGCGGCGGGCACGCCGGTGGCCGTCTGTCACGTGGACGGCCGCCGCTGGCTGACCATCGAGGGCCGGGCGGTGCTCCGGTCGGACCGGGCCGCCGTGGCGGAGGCCGAGCGCCGCTACGCCGAGCGGTATCGGACGCCGCGACCGAATCCGGAGCGGGTGGTCATCGAGATCACCGTGACCGGCCTGCTGGGCAGCCTCTGACGCGTCGCCGCGCCCTCGGCGACACGCAGTGGACCCGAAATCCGGAGTGCTACCGACTGACCGTTTCATCCCTCGCTGGCCGGGTCACCGAGGACGCCGTGAGCGACGGCACGTCGCAGCCGGAATCCCGTCCCGCCGGTGGTCGTTGCACCTGATCGCGACGCCCGATACCGGCAGCCGGCACCGGAATGCACGCCGGAGCAGGGCCGTTACGCATCCGGTACGCCCACGGCCGAGCGCACTGCGGGCCGTCGCCCCCTGATGAGCCGAGCGCCATTCCCGGTGCTGCTGCCCTCCGCCTGTCGGAGGCGCCAACCCCCGAACGGAGACTCGACCATGAATCCGATCATTCAGAAGAGTGGCCTGTCCGTCTGCGGCCTGCTCGTCGCCGGCGGCTGCGCCCTCGGCCCGGCGGTGGCCGCGTACGCCGCCCCGGTCCCGACCAGCCCGACCTCGTCGAGCCAGACCGACCGGAGCAGCCAGCCGGACCGCAACGCCGAGCGGGTCCTCGACATCGATTACCAGGCCCAGCCGAACTTCTACTACTGCGGCCCGGCCGCGACCCGGATCGCACTGTCCGCTCAGGGCAAGGCGCTCTCCCAGGACGAGGTGGCCAACCTGCTCGGCACCACCGAGGCGGGCACCCCGTCGGCCCTGGACACCACCCGGGTGCTCAATGAGCTCACCGGCGGCAAGTACCGGACGACCGAGATCCGTGACTCGGTGGCCCGCCCCGAGCAGGTCGAGCAGCTGCGCCGGGACGTGCTGACCGCCGTGGACGCCGGAAGGGCGGTGGTGGCCAATATCAAGGGCACGACCGTGGACACCGACGGCAACCCGCACTCGTACGAGGGCGGCCACTACCTGACCCTGGTCGGCTACCGCGACGGCGGGGACACCATCCGGGTCGCCGACCCGGCCGACCCTGCCGTGGGCGAGTACTGGATGAGCCTGCCGAAGGTCGCCAACTGGATCGCCGAGCGCGGCTACTCCTCCTGATCCTCGCGGTTCACCGGGCCGGTCTCCCCCTGTCGGGGAGGCCGGCCCGTCCGTCGTTACGCACCCGGGCGGCGAGGTGTGCCCGCCGGCGAGCCCGGGCGGCCCGGGTCGGCCGCGCCCGGTGCAACTCCTGGCGCAGCGGCGGATGAATCTCCGCCTCGCCGGCACCGGCCGCCTTGCGCACGATCCGGTTGGCATCGTCCGGTTCACAGCCGGCGGCCCGCAACAGGTCGCTGGACGCCGTACGCAGACCGGTCACGAGTGAGTCGCCGAACGACTTCACACCGACGGCGCCGGCCCGCCCAGCCAGCTCGGCGCATTCCTCGACCAGCCGACGGGTGCGTTCGGGCTCGTCGCCAGCCCGGCGCTCCGTCCGCATCACGGACACCGCCTGGCCGAGCCGGGCCATCGCGTCCGAGAGCTCCGAGGGGATCGGCTCGTCGTACTGCAGTGCGGTCGTCGACCAGCGGGCCATGGCCCGGGTGTCCAGCAACAGCCGCTCCAGGTGCTCCGCGCTGCGGGCGTACCGGTGGTACTGCTCGCGGCGATGCCACCGGGCCGGCGCGATCGTCACCACCTCCTCGGCTCCGCTCAGCGCGTCGTGCAGCCGGCCCAGGTCGTCCTCGGTGCCACGCAGCCGCTGCAGGACGCGCATCGTGTGGTCGGAGTCGCGCTTGCGCATCGCCTCCGCCAGCTCGGCGAGTTGGTCGCGGAGGACGGTGAAGATCGGTGTCGCCGCCCGGTCCAGCACCCGCATCGGGTTGATCGGCAGCAACAGCGCGACCACCACGAGGCCGACCGCCCCGCCGACCAGCGCGTCGACGATCCTGGGCACCTCCAGGCCGCGGTCCGTCGGGGCCAGCGTCGCGATCAGTACGGCGGTACCACCGGCCTGACCGACCAGTGGGCCTCCCTTGCCCGCCACCAGCAGCGCGGCGGCGATGGCCAGGGCCACCACCACGCCGGTCTGCCACGGCCCCGAGCCGAGGATGAAGCGCAGCGTGTCGCCGATGACGATGCCCAGAGCCACGCCGGCCAGCAGCTCGAAGGTACGACGAGCCCGCTGCCCGATGGCGGTGGCGATCGTACCGACGGCGGCGGCGGGGGCGAAGACGTGCGATCCGGGGCCGAGGAAGTGCGTGGCGATCAGGGCGGCGAGCGCTGCCGCCAGCCCGGCCTGGATGGCGATCACCAGGGTGATCTCCCACTGCCGGGCGCGGATCCGACCGGCCTGACCGCTGCGGTGCCGCACCCGTTCGACCGCCTGGCCACTTCGCTCGGCAGCCTCGTCGAGCGGCGACCGGTCGCGGTCGGCTGGCGGGCGGTCATCGGCCATGGCGGCGGTTACCCCGACGACGGCCGGGCAATCGCGCCCGGCCGCCCATCAGCACCAACCACGCGGCCAACACCACCCGTCTCGTGTCAGCGCCAGCCTGGCCGGCGCCCGAACCGGAGACGGGATCCCTGGTTTGGGCCTGCCGGTCGGGCCAGCGAGGTCACGCTCGGCCCGCGCCGGGTTTCCCGCACCTGTTGATGTCGCCGGTCTCGCTGCTGTATTTGCCGAGGCACGCCTGGAACTTGACCTCCATGCCCTCGGGGAGGTCACCGTAAGACCGCGTCGAACAACTTCCCGCGCCGGCCGTATGCCATTTGTTCGAGGCCCGTACCCCATTCAGCCAGGCGATGACGACCACCGACCAACCGTCTGCTTCCAGGTCGCAGACCACGATCTGGTCACCGTCGCCATACCAGGACCCCATGCCCGCGCACCCGTAGTTGGTGCAGGCGTCGGCGTCCTGTCCGGCCTGCGCGGGCGCGGCGAGCCCCAACGCCACCAACGCCGCGACCATCGAGACCACCAGTGTTCGCAGGGCGATGCGGGACGCACCGGTGCCCCTCGTTGCTGTTTTCGGAACCCTCACGAGATTGTCCTTTCCGGTCCGTAGTACGTGTCCTGCTTACGGTCGGGACACTACGGACGGAACGGCGTTTGAGCGTCCGGCGAGGGATTGACATCCGGGTAAACTCCGGCGGCAGTCCGGGTACCGGTCGTCGGGCCGGCGAAGGACCTCCCGTACCACCGTGGCGGTACGACGACAGTGGCCCCCGCCCAGCGGAGTTGCTGGTCGGGGGCCGCTGGAACGACTCGCGTGTCAGCGAACCTGGTCGCCCTCACCGGTACGCGCCTGGGCCTGGTCGACGCCCTTGTCGATGCGATCGGAGTACTTGCCCCCGGTGCGCTTGTCGACCATGTCGCCGGCCTTCTTCATGCCCTGGTCCACCTGCTTGTCGTGCTTGTTCGCGAAGTCCTTGGCCTTGTCCATGAATTCACCCATGACGATCCTCCTCCGGTCTGGTCACGCGCCGTTCGCGTTCCCTGGCCCCGATCACGCAAACCCACCCGCCACGCGCACCGGCCACGCACCGTTGGAGCGATACGGGTGTCGGCGCACAACCAGCCGGGTACGACTCGTCGAGATCGAGGAGGACCGACATGGCGGCAGACGAACCCGGAGCGGGCGCCGGGGCGACAACGGGCAGCAGCGGGACGGCAACGGGCAGCCTCGCAGCCACCACGGGCAACTCCGGGCCGCGCCAGGCCTGGGTAGCCCTGCCCTGGCTCGTCCGGACCGCGGTGCTGTGGAGCGCCTGCCTGGTGGTGGTCGTCGCCGGGCTCTACCTGTTGGGCAAGATCGCCGTCCTGTTGGCACCGCTGGCCATCGCGCTGGCGGCCACCATCTTTCTCACCGCGCTACTCGACCCGGTGCTTCTCCTGCTGCGCCGGCTGCGGCTGCCCGCGGCGCCTGCGGCGCTGCTCACCGTACTGCTGCTGCTCGGCATCCTGGTCGGTCTCGGCGCGTTGGTGTGGAACCTGACCGCCAGCCAGTTCGATCAGCTCAGCCAGGAGCTGACGCAGGGGTTGGAACGCAGCCGGGACTTCGTGACGTCCAGCCTGCCGGTCACCGACGCGCAGTTGGATCGGCTGGTCGACCAGGTTCGGGAAGGGCTGCGCGGCAGCTCGCCGGACCCGGTGGCGGGTGCCCGGACCGCCACCGAGGTGGCCGGATCCATACTCCTCGCCCTGGTGCTGCTCTTCTTCCTGCTCAAGGACGGCCGGTCGATGTGGCACTGGGTGCTGTCCCGGCTGACCGGCCCGAACCAGCCGGTGGTGGCCGAAGCCGGCCGCGCTGGCTGGCACACGCTGGGCGCGTACAGCCGGGGCACGATGCTGATCGCCGCGATCGACGCGATCGGCATCGGCCTGGCCCTGGTGGTGCTCCGGGTGCCGCTCGCCCTGCCGCTGGCGCTGATCACCTTCCTCGGCGGGTTCGTCCCGATCATCGGTGCCACGGTGGCCGGTGCGGTCGCGGTGCTGGTGGCGCTGGCCGCCCAGGGGCCGACCACCGCGCTGCTCACCCTCGCCGCGGTGATCGCGGTCCAGCAGATCGAGGGCAACCTGCTGGAGCCGCTGGTCATGAAGCGTCAGGTCCGGCTGCACCCCGCGGTGATCCTGGTGGCGGTCACCGCCGGCACACTGATCGCGGGCATCGCCGGGGCCTTCGTCAGCGTCCCGATCACCGCGGTCCTCTGGCGCATCATCGACACCGTCCAGAAGCACCGCTCGACGCCCCACCTCGACGGTCCGTCCGACCTCATGATCGACGCGCGGGGTGGACCGGGACGGTGAGGTGGGTGGTGAACCAGGCGCCGGCCTGGTCGGCGACCTGGTCCAGGGTGCCGGGCTCTTCGAAGAGGTGGGTGGCCCCCGGTACGATCCGCAGCTCGCCCACCTCACCCAGCTCGGCCAACGCCTGCTCGTTGAGGGTAATCACTTCCTCGTCCAGACCCCCGACGAGCAACAACGTCGGGGTACGCACCTGGGCCAGCGCCGCGCCGGCCAGGTCAGGCCGGCCGCCCCGGGAAACCACCGCGGCCACCCGGTCGGCGCGGGACGCCGCCGCGACCAGGGCAGCCGCGGCACCCGTGCTGGCCCCGAACAGGCCAATCGGTACGTCGCCGGCGGGTCGCTCGGCGGCGAGCCAGTCGACGACCCCGGCCAGTCGGCTGGCCAACAAGCCGATGTCGAACCGCAGCTCGGCGGTTTGTGCGTCCACCTCGTCCTCGGTCGGGGTGAGCAGATCCACCAGCACCGTGCCGAGCCCGCGACGGTTCAGCGTCTCGGCCACCGCCACGTTGCGCGGGCTGTGCCGTGAGCTACCGCTGCCGTGCGCGAACAGCACCACGCCGACCGTTTGACCGGGAAGCATCAGGTCGGCGGGGAGCGGGGCGTCCCCGACCGGGATGATCACCGTGCTGCGCTGCTCGTCCATGCCGCACCTCCGCCTGCTCGCCTGCGATCCGGGTACCCCGCCCACCGCACCCCACGCGGGCGCTGCCGTGGAGTTTGTCGAGTGGGCCGGCGGGTACGCGACGAGCGACCGCAGACCGTGTCGGCGCAGCAGCGCCCCGACGGATCGCGAGGATCGCCATGGCCCAGCAGCAGACCTCCCGACAGCAGCAGATGGACGAGCGGAACCGGCGCGAACAGGACGCCAAGCGAGGCCGGGACTTCGGGGACGAGGCCGCATCGGCCCGCCTGCCCGACGATCCCCGGGCGACGGCCCCGCGGGACGCGATCGGGCGTCCCTCGCAGGGCGAGCCCATCTGACCGCGACGTCGACAACGGGCGGGCACGGCCCGCTGGGTGACGGCCGGGGCGGGAACACTCCCGCCCCGGCCGTCACTGCTCGTGCTCGGGCAACCGCAGCAGCGGTGATCGGCCAGGCGGCTGCTCCGGTGGCGGCCCGGTCGGGTCGGCCGGCGGCACCGGTACGGTCACCGGTTCGTCGCAGGTCACGCGCACCATCTGGTCGTGGTGGCGCAGTTCCACCGCGTCCTTCGGGCCGCCGTGGCGCAGCGAGTACGTCGTCTGGTGCGGCCGGACGTCCACCCGCAGTGCCAGCCCGCGCCACTGGACGGAGAACTCCAGCCGGTTGAGACGGCTGGAGAGCCGGGGCGCGAACGACAGCTCGCCGTCGTGGTCGCGCAGCCCGCCGAGCCCGCCGACCAGGGCGATCCACGCGCCCGCCAGCGAGGCCATGTGTACGCCGTCCCGAGTGTTCTCGTTGAGGTCGTGCAGGTCCATGAGCGCGGCCTCGCGCAGGTAGACGTGTGCCAGCTCGGGGTAGCCCACCTCGGCGGCGAGCACCGCCTGGGTGCAGGCCGACAACGATGAGTCGCGTACGGTGCGGCGCTCGTAGTAGAGGAAGTTGCGTACCTTCTGCTCGGGGGTGAAGGCGTCGCCCCGCCAGTGCATGGCCAGGACCAGGTCGGCCTGCTTCACCACCTGCTTGCGGTACAGCTCGAAGTACGGGTAGTGCAGCAGCAGCGGGTACTTCTCCGACGGCGTGTGGGCGAAGTCCCACTCCTGGAGCCGGGTGAACCCCTCCACCTGCTGATGCACGTCGATTTCTTCGTCGTACGGGACGTGCATCGATTCGGCCGCGTCCCGCCAGCTCGCCGCCTCCTCGTCGGTGACACCGAGGTGGAATGCCTCGTCCCGGTAGCGCATCACCACGTCGGCGGCGGTGAGCAGGTTCCGCTGCGCCATCAGGTTGGTGTAGATGTTGTCGTTCTTGACCGCGGTGTACTCGTCCGGGCCGGTGACACCGTCGATGTGGAACTGCCCGTGCCGATCGTGGTGCCCGATCGAGCGCCACAGCCGGGCGGTCTCCACCAGCAGTTCGAGCCCGATCTCCCGCTCCAGATCGGTGTCGCCGGTGACCAGTACGTACCGGCGCAGCGCGTCGGCGATGTCCGCGGCGATGTGGAAGGCCGCGGTGCCGGCGGGCCAGTATCCGGAGGACTCCGGACCCTCGATGGTCCGCCACGGGAAGGCCGCGCCCTTCAGGTTGAGCGTCTCGGCCCGTTCCTTGGCCAGCTCCAACGTGCTGTACCGCCAGTGCAGAGCGTTGCGCACCGCGCTCGGCTGGGTGTAGGTGAGCACCGGCAGGACGAACATCTCGGTGTCCCAGAAGGCGTGCCCGTCGTAGCCGGGGCCGGTCAGACCCTTGGCCGAGATCGGTCGCCGCTCGGCGCGCGCGCCGGCCTGGAGCACGTGGAAGAGACCGAACCGGACGGCCTGCTGCACCTCCGGGTCCCCCTCGACCAGCACGTCGGCCGCGTCCCAGAACTCGTCGAGGTAGGCCCGCTGCTCCCGGCAGAGCCCTTCCCAGCCCTCCAGCCGGGCAGCGGCAAGCGCCGCGCCGACCTGGTCGCGCAGCGCGGGCAGCGAACGTCGACTCGACCAGCCGTACGTGAGGTACTTGACCACCCGCAGTTTCTCGCCGGGCTTGAGTACACAACCGATCGTGGTACGGACCCAGTCCTCGTACCCCTCGGATTCGATGGTCGTGCGGTCCGGACCGTGCACCTCGTGCTCCATGGCGGTGGCCACCCGGAGGCCGGAGACCTTGGTCCGGTGGATGAGCTGCCCGCCGTCCGGGGTGGTCAGCTCCTCCTCGGCCTGCAGCGGTGACTCCAGCACCGCTGCGACCCGGGGGTCCTTGCTCTGCGAGGGCAACGTCTCGTTGGCCACCAACTCGGACTGCACGATCAGCCGCAGCGGACCGTCGACGGCCTCCACCTCGTAGCTGATCGCGGCGACCGACCGCTGGGTGAACGACACCAGCCGGGTGCTGCGGACCTTGACCTCCCGACCGGCCGGTGAGCGCCAGTGCACCTCCCGGTGCAGGGTGCCGGCCCGTAGGTCGAGGATCCGCTCGTGCGCGATCAGCTCGCCGTAGCGCACGTCGAGCGGTTCGTCGTCGACCAGCAGCCGGATCAGCTTGCCGTTGGTGACGTTGACGATGGTCTGCCCGGACTCGGGGAAGCCGTAGCCGGCCTCCGCGTAGGGCAGCGGGCGCAGCTCGTAGAAGGAGTTGAGGTAGGTGCCCGGCAGGCCGTGCGGCTCGCCCTCGTCGAGGTTGCCGCGCAGCCCGACGTGCCCGTTGGAGAGCGCGAAGACCGACTCCGACTGGGCCAGCACGTCCATGTCCAGCCGGGTCTCCCGGACGTGCCAGGGCTCGACGGGATAGGCCCGTTCCCGGATCACGCGGGACCCCGCTCTCCGGCCGGTTGGCGGTCGCCGGGCGTACGCGGCGTCGGTGGGTCGACATCGCCCAGTTCCAGCAGGTCGGCGAGGTCGTCGACCACGACGTCGGCGCCCTGCGCGCGTAGCTCGTCGGCCTGCCCGACCCGGTCGACCCCGATCACGTAACCGAAGCCGCCGGCCCGACCGGCGGCCACCCCGGAGAGTGCGTCCTCGAAGACCGCCGCCTGCGCGGGGTCGACGCCGAGCAGCCTGGCCCCGGCCAGGAAGGTGTCCGGGTACGGCTTGCCACGCAGTCCCTGTTCCCGGGCGACCAGCCCGTCCACCCGGGCTTCGAGCAGCGGTTCCAGGCCGGCGGCGGCGACCACCTCGTGACCGTTGGCGCTCGCGGTCACCACGGCCCGGCGCAGCCCGGCCGCGGCCGCCGCCTCCAGGTATCGCACCGAGCCCGGATAGACCTCGACGCCGGAGGTTCGAAGGCGCTCCAGCAGGAGGACGTTCTTACGATTCCCGACGCCGTTGACGGTGTCGGCGGTCGGCGGGTCGTCCGGGTCGCCCTCGGGCAGCACGATGCCCCGGGACGCGAGGAACGACCGGACGCCGTCGGCGCGTGGTCGGCCGTCGACGTACCGGTTGTAGTCCGGGCCGGGGTCGAACGGCCGGAATGCTTCGCCGGTGGCCTCGGCGCGTTCCCGCAGGAACTCGTCGAACGTCTCGGTCCAGGCGGCGTTGTGCACCCGGGCGGTCTGCGTCAGCACACCGTCCAGATCGAAGAGACAGGCGGTCACGTGAGCAGGTAGGCCCAGCACGCTACGAATCTAACCACCCGGCCGGGTCGGCAAACGTGTTTCGGCCTGCCCGGGCGCGCCTCAGTTCGGCCGTAGCGTCCAGATCACGGTCATCGCCGAGGTGGCCGTGCCGTCCTCGGTGCTGATCTCCACCTCGACCGGAAACTCGGGCCGCTGGCCGGCCTCCAGCTCGGCGATCACGTCGAGGGCCGGCCGGCCGAGCCGCGCGGTGGCCAGCACCGCCCCCCGGGCCAGCTTGCGGTAGGCGATCTCGGCGCGGACGGCGAGCGGCACGGCCCGGTCGAGCAGCTGCCCGAAGGCTGCCAGCACGACCGCGCCGGAGGCCGTCTCGCCGAGGGTGAACATGGCCCCGGCGTGCGGCCCGCCGACGTGGTTGTGCGTGGCTGGCGAGTCGGGAAGCCGGACGACCGCCCGCACCCCACCCTTCGCCTCTGGCGCCACCTCGACGAACTCGAAGCCGAGCGTACGGGCGAACGGCACGGCTTCGAGCATGCCGGCCGCCACCTGGCGGGAGTCGATGGTCATGGCCTGACGTTACTAGCCGGTAACCATGCCGGCAACCAGCGGTTTCCTCGTCTTCGGCGGCTGCTCAGAGGTTCGCGATGGTGCGCAGGATCTCCGCGTAGAAGTTGCCGTCGATGCTGCGGAAGAGGGCGAAATCCTGGCCCGGGTCGCCGAAGAACGGGCGCAGCGTCCAGGCCAGCTGGGTGCCCACGAAGCCGAAGAGCAGGATCCAGATGTAGAGCAGGGTCATGCTGGCCGGGCGCTGGGTCGGCTCGCCGCGCCGCACCGGCCGGCCGTCCCACGGGCGCTGCCCAGCGGGGTAGCCGGGCTGCACCATGCCGGGCGGGAACGAGACGCCGGCCGGCTGCCCGGCCCACTGGGTCGGAACCTGAGCGGGAACGTGCGTCGCGACCTGCGTCGGCACCGGTGCGGCGACCGCACCCGCGTCGGGCGTGGCACCGTTCGGGGCCGTCCCGTCGACCGCAGCTCCGGCCGGTACGGCGACCGGCTCGGCGACCGTCGCCGGCACCGCGGTGGCGGGCACGGCAGCCGGAACGGCCGGTGCCTGGGCCTGGGCCTGGGCCTGGGCCGCCTCCGGGGCGAGCAGGCCGTTATCGTTGAGCACCTGCATCCCGCCGGTCAGGAAGCGCAGCCCGACCAGTGCCGACAGGGCCAGAATCGCCACGTTGAGCAGCTTGAAGAAGCCGTAGTCGTTCGCGGTGATCAGGAAGAAGAGGCTGATCGGCGCGAACGCCACCGCGAGCATCGAGGTGACCGTGATCGCCACCATCACCAACGCCAGCGACTGGCGCACCGAGAGCCGGGCACCGAAGACCAGATTGAACAGGTAGAGCGTGGGCAGGCAGATGGCCAGCGTGACCAGGAACAGCAGCGGCAGCTTCAGCGCCGAGGTCAGCGCCATCAGCGGGCTGTGGAAGAAGCCCAGCACAGCCCCGTAGCAGGCGAGCGCGATGGCCGAACTGGCCAGCATCCGCCCGGTCAGCGCGTTGAGGTCACGGTCGGCCACGATCTGCTGCCAGATGCCCTGCCGGTCGCGCAGGATGCGCTCGATGACGAGCGGACTGGGACGGTCACCCGACACGGGCGCACCCCTCTCGGTGAGTTTCACTGTGGACTGGGTGCGCAGACGGTAGGCCACCGGGTGGTGCCGCCGCCACCCCGACGCGGCGGGTCGTCAACGCCACCCCACGTCGATCCGGGAGCCACGCTCGTCGAAGAAGTGCAGCGCGTCCATCCGGACCGAGACGGCGAGCGGGTGACCGGCGGTGACCGCCGGGTACGGCGCCAGCCGCACCGCCAGCTCCGCGGGACGACGGTGGTGCCGGCCCGGGTCCGGGAGCACGCTCGTCCGGGTGCCCCCACTCGGAGCGTCGACTGCCTCCGCCGCCTTGCCGGTGAGCCGCTGCATCACCGAGCCGAACCGGCGCAGGCCGCGCTGGCCCACCGGCGGCGGATCCAGCGGCGCGCCCATCTCGTCGACCACGATCGCGGTCGCCCCGATGTCGAGGAAGGCCAGCGACTCGTGTCCGTGGTGCTCCAGGTAGCGGATCCGGCCGCGCAGCACGTCACCGGGGCTGTCCGGGGCGACCGGGGTGAGCGCCTCGGCGCGCATGCCGACCACGATCCGCTCGCCGTGGTAGTGCGCCACCGCCCGGCTGCGGATGTCGTCCCAGGGTAGGTAGAGCGACTGCTCACCGAGGTTGAGCGTGACGTACCGGTCGAGGTGGACGTAGACCGACGCCTCCAGCAGGTTCATCCGGGGACTGCCCAGGAACGCCGCCACGTAGAGCGTCGCCGGCCGGCCGTACACCTGGGTCGGAGTGCCCACGTCCTGGAGCACGCCCCGGCGCATGATCGCCACCCGGTCGGCCATGGTGAGCGCCTCGGCCTGGTCGTGGGTGACGTAGACGGTGGTGACGCCCAGCTCCCGGGTCAGGCCGGAGATCTCCGCGCGCAGCTCGGCACGCAGCCCGCTGTCGAGGTTGGACAACGGCTCGTCCATCAGGAACAACCCGGGTCGGCGCACGATCGCCCGGCCCATGGCGACGCGTTGCCGCTGCCCGCCGGAGAGCTGGCCCGGCTTGCGGGTCAACACGTCGCCGATGCCCAGCGCGCTCGCCACATCGGAGACCCGCTCACCCCGGGGCGTCGGCTCCACGCCGGCCAGCCGGAGCGGAAAGGCGATGTTGTCGCCGACCGTCATGTGCGGATAGAGCGCGAAGTCCTGGAAGACCATGGCGATCCTCCGCTCCCGCGGTGCCAGGTCGTTGGCGAGTTCTCCGTCGAGCAGCACCGCGCCCTGGGTCGGGTCCTCCAACCCGGCGATCATGCGCAGCACCGTGGACTTGCCGCAGCCGGACGGGCCGAGCAGCACCATGAACTCACCGTCGTTCACGTCCAGGTTGATGCTGTCGACGGCCAACGTGCCGTCCTTGAAGATCTTGGTGACATCCTTGAGCGCGACGGTGGTCACCGTCTCCTCCCCCAGCTCGTCGGCCGAAACCCCCACAAGACTGTGACCAGGATCATTCAATTCCCACATCGGGTGAACGTCTCATTGTCGATCGATGACGCCGTCGTTACGCGGCGTCACACGCCGTCGTGGCGCGATCAGCAGTTCGACGACGGCTCGGCCCGCTCGCCCAGGAACACCCGGCGTACCACCCGCTCGGCCGCACGCCCGTCGTCCAGCCCGCAGAACCGGCCCCGGAACCGCTCTCGGGCACTGTCCGCCGCCTCCGAGCGCACCGCGTCGGTACGGAACAGGTCGAGCAGCTCGGCGAAGGTGGTGGCCACCGCGCCCGGCGGCTCCGCCGTGACGTCGAAGTAGACACCCCGGGCCAGCCGGTACGCCTCCCAGTCCGGGGCGTAGAGCACGATCGGTCGGTCCAGTACCGCGTAGTCGAACATCGCCGACGAGTAGTCGGTGACCAGGACGTCGGCGACCAGGTAAAGGTCCTCCACCCGCTGGTGACCGCTGACGTCACGGACCCGCTCCCGGTCCACCGGACGCCGGTGGCGACGATCCCGGTCGTGGAAGTAGTGGCTGCGCATCAGCAACCGGCCGGAGTCGCCGAGCGCGTCGACGAGCCGGTCCGGGTCGAACGGTGGCCGGTAGCCGGGCAGGTGCTCGCGGTGCGTCGGCGCGTACAGGACCACCTGCTCGTCGGGGCGGAGGCCGAACTCCGCCCGCAGCCGGCGTACCTCGTCCGGGTCCGCGGTTACCAGCCGGTCGTTGCGCGGGTAGCCCACCTCCAGAGTGGTGTACGCGGCCGGGTACGCGCGGTCCCACATCTGGGTGGAGAAGCTGTTCGCGCTGACGCTGTAGTCCCAGCGGTCCACCCTGCGCAGCAGGCCCGCGAAGTCCATCCGGCCGGCACCGATCGGGTAACGCTGCTGGTCCAGCCCCATCACCTTCACCGGCGTGCCGTGGTGGGTCTGCACGTGCACCTGCTCCGGACGCTTGCGGACGAAGTCGGGGAAGTTGACGTTGTTGATCAGCCACCGGGCCCGGGCCAGCACCCGGTAGTACGCCGGGGTGCCGGCGACCACGTACTCGGCTCCGGCGGGCACGGCGTCCACCCGGTCCCGGCGCACGATCCACACCCCGCGTACCCCGGGGGCCAGCCGCCGGGCGACCTCGTAGATCGCCGCCGGGTTGCAGGAGTAACCCCGGTACCAGTAGGCCGCGTACACCGCGAGGGTCGGATCCACCGGGCGACGTAGCTCCGCGCGGTAGTACTCGCGCAGCAGCCCGTCCCGGGTCAGCCGGGCACTGCGCCGGGCGGCCGGGCCGACCCGACGCCGGGCGGTGCGGGCCCTGCGGCGGGCGGCGTCGCGGGCCCGACTGGCGGCCCGCAACGCGCTGAACGTCCGCCAGCGGCCGGCCGCGACCAGCCGGTGTTTGATCCCCTCCACCCCGTCCGGCACCGGGTAGCCCTCGGTCGGCAGCCAGCGGGCGTAGTCGGCGGTGATCTGCGCGAAGAAGGCCGGTCGCAACTCCGGGGCGATCCGCTGGCCGTTGCCGAGCACGGTCAGGTAGTGCCAGATCATCCGCTCGAAGACCGCCGGTCGCAGGTCGTCCGCCGTCGATCCCCAGTCGTCCATCAGGTGGAAGACCCGGTGCCACTGCGGAAAGACCTCGAAGTGCCGGTCGCCGCGGGTCCGGGTGATCGCCCCGGCCCGGCGCTGCCGGTAGTTGACGCAGACCCGGTCCAGTACGCCGATCCGCTGGGCCGCCATCAGCACCGGATAGCTGAACGAGACGTCCTCGTACCAGCCGGGTGCGAAGCGCAGACCCAGGTCCACCAGGAACTCCCGGCGGACCAGCCGGTTCCACGCGGTGTGCAGCAGTCGCATCGTCTCCGGCCGGTCCCGGAGCCGGAAGGTCGCCGTACCGGGCGTCTCCGGGAACACCTCGGCCATCGCGCTGTGGGTGGCGGTGTCGTTCCAGTGCGTCCGGACGTGGTCGACCAGCAGCACGTCCGGCCGGGTGGCGCGCAGTCGCTCGGCGACTTCGGGCAGGCACTCCGGTGCCAGCCAGTCGTCGCCGTCGAGGAACCAGACGTACTCGCCGACGGCCCGGTCCAGCCCGACGTTGCGGGCCGGACCGAGGCCGACGTTCTCCGGCAGCCGGACCGATCGGACCCGCTGGTCGCGGGCCGCGTACTCGTCGATGATCTCGCCGCTGGCGTCCGGCGAGCAGTCGTCGACGGCGATCACCTCAAGGTCGGTCTCCGGCTGACCGAGGATCGAGTCCAGGCATTCACGCAGGTAACCCTGCACCCGGAAGGCCGGGACCACGAAACTGATCAGGGTCATCCGGCCGTCCCTCCGTCAGCGCGGTGCGCCACCTCCCGCGACCGCCGACGCGGCCGACGCCCGCGCGACACGGGCCGGCCGCACGAACCAGGCCAGGACGACGCTCGCCACGAAAACCACGAGAAGGTACGCACCGAGTGTAGCCATGCCGATACTCGCTATTCCGGCAATCGCCACGAGCGCCAGCAGCACCGAACGCCCCTCCCAGCCCAGCGTGGCCAGGTGCAGCGGCGGTGCCGCCTGCCGCTTCTCCAGCCGGGCGGTCAGGTCGTAGTGGTGCACGGTGAGCACGAAGACGTAGCCGAAGATCAGCCACCCCGGCACACCGCCGACCACCCCGACCGCGATCGCGAACAGGTACTCGGCGGCCCGCAACGCGGCGGGCACCAGCCAGTCCAGTGGACCGTTGTGCGCGGCGCCGGCGCCCAGCCCACCGACCAGCAGCACCAGCAGCGCCACCGGCACCGCCCAGCGCAGCCCGTCGGGTGCGTCACCCAGCAGCGCCGCGACCAGCAGCACCGCCGGGCCCAGCGCGGCGATCACCGACAGGGTGAGCGGCCCCATCGGGCGGACCGTCGGCAGCCGGCGGGCCAGCGGGCCGTCGTCGCGGTGCAGGGTGGCGTCGACCGTGTCCAGCACCGGCACCCACATCCAGCGGGCCCGCAGCGTACGCAGCGCCCCGGTGTACGCGAAGGCCAGCGTGCCCCAGACCAGCACCGCGATCAGGCTGACCAAGGGGTTGAACAGCGCCACGGTCAACGCGATCAGCGCCCACCGCTCGCCGATCGGGAAGACCACGGTCCGCTTCAACCAGTACGACAGCGAGCCGGTGTCCGCCTGCACCCGGGTCGACGCGGCGTTCAGCCGATCACCGATCCCGCCACTGGCACCCGACGCCGAACGGGGCCGGCGGGCCGCCTCGTCGTGCAGCACCCCGTACCAGGTGTCGGTCATGTGCCGGACGGTCTGCAACGTCATGGCGGCGATGGCCAGCGCCCAACCGTTGCCCAGCCCGGCGTGGCTCACCCCGAAGCCCAACCCGGCATAGACCAGGTACTCCTTGGCCCGGTCGGCCATCGTGTCGAGCCAACCGCCCCAGGCGCTGAAGTGTCGGGTGTAACGGGCCAGTTGGCCGTCCACGCAGTCCAGCACGAAGCCGAGGTAGAGCAGCACCGCGCCGCTGACCAGCGCGGGTCGTCCGCCGACGCCGAACAGCACCGCGGCGGCCAGCGCGAACAGCACCGAGATCACCGTCACCCCGGTCGGGGTGAGCCGGAGCCGGGCCGCCACCCGGACCACGTACGGCGACCAGGTGCTGACGAAGTACGTGGAGAAGAAGTCGTCCTTCTCCTTCACCGAGAGCCGCAGCTCGGCCCGGTCCTCGTCGACCGCGGTCACCGCCGCCTCGGCGGCGGACAGGCCGGCCGCGTCGTCGACCCGGTGCGCCACGAGCAGGCGTACCCGTTGCGCGAAGATCAGGGTGCCCAGCGCGGCGAGGCCGGCGACGAGCCGGTCCACGGCGGACCCGGGGTTACCGGCCGCGACCGACCCGAGCGGCCCGCCCCCGCCGACCAACGGCAGTGGTGCGACGTCCCCGGCCGGGCCGAGTGGGCTGGCGACGGGCAGCATGCCGGCCGCCGCGGCACGCGCGGCGGCGGCCAGGGTCGGCAGGTCGTCCACGCCGACCCGCAGCGCCCCGCCGAACACGCCGGTCGCGTCGCCGTCGAGCGCGTCCAGCGCGCCGGCGTCGACGACCTGGCCACGCTCTTCGCGTACGGCGGCCCGCCCGGGCACCGGCGGGTCGCTCAGCACCAGCGCGACCGTCGGCCCCACCGGGCTGGTGGCCAGGTGCCGCAGCACGGCGGTGTGCGCCACCAGGTCGGTGCCGGTGACCAGCAGCGGGCCTCGGGCGGTGTCGGCCAGCGCGGCCAACTCGTCGAGGCTGGCGGCGAAGCGGACCTCGTCCGCCCCGGCACGGCGCAGCTGGTCGGCGAGCCGATCGGCCAGGGGCTCGCCGGTCGCGGTGGTCAGGCCCGCCCCGGGCGTCCCGGCGGCGAGCACGATCGCGAGCGTCACCGCGGGACCGCGGCGTGGTAAGCGTCGAGCGCCTCGGCGATGGTGCCGTCCAGCGTCAACCGGCCCGCGTCGAGGTACAAGCCCCGACGGCAGAACCGGGTCAGGTCCTTCTCGTTGTGTGAAACCAGCACCAAGGTGCGCCCCTCCCCGAGCAGACGATCAATCGTCGCGTAACACTTCTTGCGGAACTCCGCGTCCCCGACCGCGGTCACCTCGTCCATCAGCAGCACCGGGTGCGGCAGGTGCGAGATGATCGCGAAGCCGAGCCGTACCTTCATCCCCGACGAGTAGTGCCGCACCGACGTGTCGATGGCCCGTTCCACCTGCTCACCGGCGAACGAGACGATCTCGTCGAAGTGCCGCCGCAGGTAGCCCGTCGACAGGCCGTGCAGGCCACCGACCAGGTGCAGGTTCTCCCGGCCGGTCAGTTCGTTGGAAAAGCCGGCAGAGAGCTCCAGCAGCGGAGCCACCGCGCCGTGCACCCGGATGCTGCCCTCGTCCGGGATGAGCACCCCGGCGATCAGCCGCAGCAGGGTGCTCTTGCCGGTGCCGTTGCGACCGATCACCCCGACGGTCTCGCCCGGCTCGACGGTGAACGACACGTCGCGCAGCGGCCAGAACTGACCGGGCAGCGCGCCGCGCCCGCCCCGGTGGATGAACAGCTCCCGCAGCCGCAGCTGGCGACGACGGTTACGGACGAACCGGATGCCCAGGCCGTCGGCCTCGATGATCGGCGCGGCCACTCAGAGTTCCTTGAGCACGGCGGGCTCCAACCGGCGGAACGACCACCAGCCGGCCGCCAGCACCAGCAGGCTGCCGACGATCGTGGTGGCCAGCAGCCGGACGCCCGGAAACTCGTCCGGGTACCAGATCGCGTGGTGCAGCTGGAAGATCCCGACCAGCGGATTCAGCTCGTACGCCACCTTCAGCCAGCCGGGCAGCCCGGACTCCCGGACCAGGCTGAGCGGATAGATGATCGGCGTGGCGTAGAAGAGCACCCGGATGGCCAGCCGCATGAACCGCTCCACGTCGCGCATCAGCACGTTCCACGCGGACAGCAGCAGGGCGAGCCCGATCAGCAGCGCCGCCTGGATGGCCACCGCGAGCGGCAGGGCGAGCAGCGACCAGCCCGGATGGACCCGGCCGTGCGCCACGTAGACCACCGCGATGGCGATCAGGATCGGCAGGCCCGCCGCGTACTCGGCGAACCGCCCGGTGACCCGCCCGATCGGGAAGACCTGGCGCGGCACGTTCATCGTGGTGATCAGCCGGGACTGGCCGGTCAGCGCGTTGGTCGCCTCGCTCAGCGCCGAACTGGTCCACATCCAGGCGAAGATTCCGGTGATCAGGAACAGCGGGTACGACTCGGCCGCCTCGCCGAGGTGCCGCCCGGTGTCCTGGGAGTAGAGCACGCCGAAGACGAACCAGTAGATGGCGCCCATCCCGAGCGGCTCGATCAACGACCAGAAGTAGCCGAGCACCGACTGCTGGTACTTGACCGCCAGGTCCCGCCTGACCAGGATGCGCAGCGAGTTGCGGTGCGACCACAACGCCACGACGCCAGAGGTCACCGGTGCCTCCCGCCTCCTGAAACGGACGACAGGTTAGCAGTCGGTGAACGATTGCCCCGAATCGGCCAGACTCAGCATTCGATCACGTTGACGGCCAGACCGCCGCGTGCCGTCTCCTTGTACTTGACCTTCATGTCGGCGCCCGTCTCCCGCATGGTCTTGATGACCTTGTCCAGCGACACCGCGTGCACCCCGTCGCCGCGCAGCGCCAGCCGGGCGGCAGTGATCGCCTTGATGCTAGCCACCGCGTTCCGCTCGATGCAGGGGATCTGCACCAGGCCACCCACTGGGTCGCAGGTCAGACCCAGGTTGTGCTCCATCCCGATCTCCGCGGCGTTCTCCACCTGCTGTGGGGTGCCGCCGAGCGCCTCGGCGAGCCCGGCCGCGGCCATCGAGCAGGCCGAGCCGACCTCGCCCTGGCAGCCGACCTCCGCGCCGGAGATCGACGCGTTCTCCTTGAACAGCACGCCGATCGCGCCGGCCGCCAGCAGGAACCGCACCACGCCGTCCTCGGACGCATCCGGCACGAACCGGGTGTAGTAGTGCAGCACCGCCGGGATGATCCCGGCCGCGCCGTTGGTCGGTGCGGTGACCACCCGGCCGCCAGCGGCGTTCTCCTCGTTCACCGCGAGGGCGAACAGCGTCACCCAGTCCATCGCCCGCAGCGGGTCGGTGGTCCCGGTGTCCGCCTCCAGGCTGCGCCGCAGCTCCGCCGCGCGCCGCCGGACCTTCAACCCACCAGGGAGTACGCCGTCGCGCGCGCAACCGCTCTCCACGCACTCCCGCATGACCCGCCAGATCTCCAGCAGGCCGGCCCGGATCTCCGCCTCACTGCGCCAGGAACGCTCGTTGGCCAGCATCACCTCGCTGATCGAGAGGCCGGTGGCGGTGGTCTGCTCCAGCAACTGCGCGCCGGTCAGGAAGGGGTACCGCACCTGCGTGCTGTCCGGCTTGATCCGATCCGCGCCGGCCGCCGCCTCGTCCACCACGAAGCCGCCACCGACCGAGTAGTAGGTGCGGCTGCGCAGCTCCGCGCCGGTCCCGTCGTACGCCACGAAGGTCATCCCGTTCGGGTGGTACGGCAGCGACCGCCGGCGGTGCAGCGTCAGGTCCCGGTCCGGGTCGAAGTCGATCTCGTGCGCGTCCAGCAGGCTGATTCGCCGCTCGGCGCGGATCCGCTCGACCCGAGGGCCGACGGTGTCCGTGTCGACCGTCTCCGGCGCCTCGCCAGCCAGCCCGAGCAGGACCGCCCGATCGCTGCCGTGGCCGTGCCCGGTCGCTCCCAGCGAGCCGAACAGCTCGGCCTGTACCCGCGCCGTGTCGGCGAGCAGCCCGTCGGCCTTGAGCCCGGACACGAAGGTACGGGCGGCCCGCATCGGCCCCACCGTGTGCGAGCTGGAGGGCCCGATACCGACGCTGAAGAGGTCGAAAACACTGATCATGGCTGCGCTTCCTCGCCGTCGGCCCGTCGTACGGGATCCGGCCCGGTCGTGGCCGTCCGGTCGGGCGGCCGTCGGCCACCCGGGGTGTGGGTGCCCAACCAGCGAGCCTACCCGTCCAGCTCACTGACCCACGATCGTGCTCGATCCAGGATCTAGTGGCCTCCTCGCGCGCCCGATGCCACTACATCCTGGATCGAGCGTGCTGGAGCGGGCTGGGCCGGCGGAGCCCGCCGCCGGGGGCGCGGCGGGGGCACGGCGGGGGCGCAGCGGGGGCGCGTCGGCGCGCTGCCGCACGGGTAAGTACCTACGGGTCCACGGGGTGCCGATCCTCCTCGGGACCGAGGGCGAGGTGGTCGCGCCTTCCTACCGTGGATTACAGACGCGGCGTTACCGCCGCAGAGTGGGAGTACGACGATGAGTCGCAAACTGGTCCGGCCCCGCCAGGGGCGCATGCTCGCCGGTGTCTGTGCCGGCCTCGGTCAGCGGTTCGGCATGTCCGCCGGCATGGTCCGGCTGCTGTTCCTGCTGTCGCTGCTGCTGCCCGGCACCCAGGTGATCGTCTACCTGATCCTCTGGATCCTCATGCCGAACGAGGACCGCTACCTCGCCTCCACCAACCACTAACCACCCCCGCCCGTCCTCGGCCGAGGAGCACCCCGCCCCGGGCGGAGCCCCTCGGCCTTGGCCGAGAACCGACCCGCCCCGCCCGAGCGGCCGACCAGCACCCCGCCCCGGGCGGAGCCCCTCGGCCTTGGCCGAGAACCGACCCGCCCCGCCCGAGCGGCCGACCAGCACCCCGCCCCGGGCGGAGCCCCTCGGCCTTGGCCGAGAACCGACCCGCCCCGCCCTAGCGGCCGACCACCACCC
>NZ_JBHSQS010000028.1:0-64712 GCF_042658605.1 Micromonospora vulcania
AACCGGCATCACGCCCGCGACAGCACCCGCCCACTGGCACTACTCGGCATCACCTGACGACTTTGCCGGGGCCCTGGCCCGCACATCGCCGAGAAGTACGGTCGCCATGCAAGACCTGTGCGGCCAGGCCGGCGCTCACGGCCACTTCTCGGCGAACCCACATCGGTACAACAGCGACCGCGACGCCCTCTCATCGGCAAATCCGCGCAGGCGCACGCAGCAGTGCAGTTCACGCCTCCCGCCGATACGTAACGTCACTATCAACGGTCGACACGTCAACCGGCACCCATACGGCCGCCACCCCGGACAACCGTGCGGATCGTCGATTACCTGCCAGCTTCGTCGGCGGCGAAAGGGCTCCTCGTGGAGTTTGGCGAGACGCCAACCCGGTTGCCACGAACGCGAGAGGGCCGGCCATTGATGGACGCCGACATAGTGCGGTGCCCTGCTAACCCAACGGTGCGCCTAGATTGATCATGAACGGGACCGGATCTATGGCCGCATCCGCATTGGCATCACCGTTGGCGTGGACCTCGAAGTGGAGGTGCGGCCCAGACGAGTGGCCGGTCGAGCCGACGACGCCGATGGGCTGGCTGACCATGACGTGGTCGCCGACCTCGACCCGCGGTGGTTCGTTCATATGGCAGTACCGGGTGATGATCCCGCCGTCGTGATCGATGTCTACGTACCAGCCGCAGCCGCTGGTGAGGTTCGGGTCCCCGTCGCGGTCGCAGCCCCAGTTGCTGCCGTCGCGGTTGTCGATGGCGTTGCAACGTACCCGGCTGACGATGCCCGCGGATGCGGCTCGAATGACGGTGCCGCGTGGGGCGCTGAGGTCTACGCCGTCATGACCGGGCCGGCCTGCGGAGCGGAAGCCTGAGCCGACAGCCGCGAGGACTGGCTGGGTCCAGGGCCCGCTGGCGCCGCCGCAGCTGGCCAGCCGCCCAGTCGGCAGTGAACTCTCGCCGCTGGTGATCGTGCCGACGAGCTGAGTGGCTTCCGGCTCCCACTTCGCGTACGCGTCGGGATAGGCGCTGACTTGCACACGTTGGGCTGCCTCAGTAAGCGGCAAGGTCTGCCAGCCGGGGATCCCCAACAACTTGGCGTAGAACCTACCGGCGGCGTAGGTCGGGTCGAGGAGTTGCGCGACGTTTCCCCATCCTTGGCTGGGTCGTTGCTGGAACAGTCCGACGGAATCCCGGTCGCCGCCGGGGAGGTTTCTCAGCGTCGATTCCTGCATCGCGGTGGCGACGGCGATCACCCACCCCCGAGTGGGCACGCCCTTGCTGGCTCCAGCGGCCACGATGACGGCAGCGTTGGCTACCTGATTGCGATCCCACCGGCCGACAGCGGTCCACCCACCGGGCGGCGCTGGGGCAAGCGATCGACCGGATGTCGCACCAGAGCCGCAGCCGGCAGCGGAGCCTCCCAGCAGAAGGCCGGTGCCCGCGAGACAGACGAATACCACCGTGACGACGGCAGCGAGCAGGGTGGCGAGCATTCGACGACTCACCGCCGGCTCCAGCATTCAGGGAGATTGGTGGTGCTGAGACGTGGCTTGATGGTCATGTTTCCTCCACTGGTGAGCAGTCGCCAGCGGTGCCAAGGAGCTGATCCCGGCGCGTCCGGCGAGTCGAAGAGGTCTGGCGCTGCGACGAGCAGGTCTACAAACGCAAAAAGGGCCGCATATGCGGCACCAGGAGCTGCATTTCGGATTCGAGCGGGCGGCCATCGCCAGCGAGGGGACAGGTCGGACGCGGATCCCAGGCAGGCTGAGCAGGATTGAATCGGCGAATCAGACTCCGGCGAGAGTCCATGGGCGCGAGGACCAGGCGGGTCCCCTTCGACCTCGAGAAATGAGTCGTCAAGATGCGGCCCCGCGCCGGCCCCCTCTGCCCCTCTACACAAGTGAGGCAGACGTCCACCACCGGGACAGAGGGGTACCGGCCGGGATCGACATGCGGAGCCAGCGCTCTTTGAGACTCAGGACCCAGGGGTCGAGGGTGCCGCTGGCGCTTCGGGCGAGCTGTCGTGGCTCCCGTTGTGGGAGGCCAGCTCGGCCAACCGGCGGGCGGTCGGAAGCGGGTGGTCGAGCATGCCGAACTGGCCGGCACGCCGGATCGCCTGGACGGAGCGCACATCGAAGTTGTGTCGCTGTGCGAGGGCACGGAGGTCGGTCTCGCCGTCTTTCATGTCCGCCCAGACGGCCTGCCAGCGGCGGTAGCGGTCGGCATTCACGGGGATGCGGCGGATCAGGTCGACCGGCCAGGGCTGATCGAGGTCTTCGCCGGGCGCGTGGTCATCGCCGTCGTGCCGCGGCATGTCAGGGTCATCCCGCGACACGTTGGGATCGTGTCGCGAACCGTCGTCCGGCCTGATGCCGTCGTGGTCCGGCGCTCCCCTGCTGATGTCAGGCTCAGTGAGGTGTCGCGTTCCGATGGCCTGCGGGTCAGTTGTGTCGTGACGTCGCATCGAGTCGTCGGCGGAGTGTTCGAGCATCCGCGACAGCATTTTGATCGCGGCGATGAGCGCGACCGCGGGCCAGCCTGCGATGATCCGGGCAATGACGTCGTCCTCGGCGATGAGGATGTTCGCACCGAGGCTGACGACCCCGCCGGCGGCGAGGGCGATCCACGGGAACGCGCCGGAGGGGCGGCCGGCCCGCCGGTCGGCGAGGATCGCCAAGGTGGCGACGACCTCGATGCCATCGACCGTCAGCGGGAAGGCGTGTGCCTTCCAGCCCTGCTCACCGCGCGATTCGGCGAGTTCGCGGAGGTGGTCGTAGCTGACCGCGCCGGCGACACCGGCCAGTCCGAGGGTGGTCAGGGTGGCTGCAGTGGTGATGACGAGGTCGGTCAGGGACCGTCCCGGTCCGACCGGGCGGGCGGTTCGCCGAAGTACGACGTCGACTGCCGTGACGGCGAAGGCGACGGCGATGCCCACGAGGACGAGTCGGATGTCCATCAGCGACCCGCCCGTCGTCGCGACGGCGCGACCCCGATGTCGAGGGTCGTTCGGGCGAGGCTGCGTGCAGTGTCGGGTGTCGTGACATACGCCTGCCGGGCGGTCGTCCAAACGACGACGTCCACCGCGGGGCGGCTGTCCTCCTGGCGGTCCGAAACTGGGCCGGTGGCGTGTCCATACGGGGTCGCGGGGGTACGCAGGCAGTGCGCGATGGTGACATGGTGGCCACGCGTTCGGGTGTTCAATCGCATCAGGTTTGCGGCCTTCCAGAAGGGCGGTGCCGGCGCCTCCAGGGCGCCGACACCGCACATCGGTGTGATCCGGCGCTCAGGGGCGCACCTGGTGGTGCGCCGCTCCGGGTGCGGGCGTGGAGAACGCGGTCGTCAGTCGGTGCCGAAGTCGTACTCGTGGTGGTGGACGGGTACCACGTCGACCGCGCGGATCTTGTCGGTGTGGGCGCGTGCGACCTCGAGGCGGTCCAGGTCGTTCGCAACGACGTCGACCGCGACGGAGATGGCGCCTCGTGGGTCGAGGGCCTTGACTTCGACGACGAGTGGCACCACGAAGACGATCCGATAACGGGAGCCTCGCTCGCCGCTGACGTTGCTGGTCGGCGGCGTCTCATCGAGCGCGCGCAGCCGCAGTTGCCACTGCTTGGTCGGGTGGATGGATGCGTCCCGTAGGCAGCGAAGTTCGACGCGGAGGAGACGTTCCGCCGCAGCTACGGCCTCGTCGCTGTTGTCCGCGTCGGTCTCGATGGCGAGCGGGGTGTGAACGGTGGCCTCGAAGTGGGTCCGCAGTGGCGGGGGCATGGTCAGGTAGCGCAGGGCGTCGTTCGCGTCCGGAACGCTAAGTGCTCCGGTGTTGACCGCGAAGATGATCCAGCGCCGAACCAGGTCGACGAACTGCCGGTAGCGTTCCTCGATGGCTGCGCTGCTGTCGCGGATCTCGTGATCAGCCAGGGTGAGTGCGCCGCGAAGCGCGGCGATCAGATCGGTGTCGGCTTGCCGGACGAGGACCATCTGTTGGGCGACGAGGTCGGCGGCGGCGCGGACAGCGTCCACGTCGGGGGCGACGGTGCGGGAGTGCTGGAAGCCGGCATACAGCAGGTCGAGGATTTCCTCGGCGCCCCAACGGGCCTGCTGCACCACGGTGGCGGCGGCCGAGCCAGTGGGTGGGTTGATCACGGTGCTGCTCCCCTCCTGATCGCGGCGGATCATGGGCGGTCGGTGTGCTGGGCAGCCCAGATCTGCCAGTCCTCGAGGACTGACGGGGGGATGCCCGCGCGGAGCCCATCTAGGACGAGCAGTGCCATCCCGTAGTTCGGATCAGCCGTCAGCGCGCGATGCGCCGCGATGTCGGCCAGCGCACCATTCCCCTGCAGCCAGGCGGTAAAGGCCAGCAGGCTGGCGGGCGCCGCGACCAGGTCCGGGTCGGCGCGCCGGGTGAGGTCCCGCCACAGTTCGAGGTGCCATTCCTCGCGGCTGGCGGTCAGCCAGGCATGGTCCCGAACGGCGATGGTGCTGAGCAGCGTGGTGAGCCAGGCGACCTCGTCATCGGTGCACCGCTGGCCGCTCCGGTACCGGTTGGCCGCCTCCGTCAACGCTGCCTGCCCTTCGGCCTCGACGGCGCTGAGACTGGCCGGTAGGTCCGCCAGCCGTCGGCGGGCGCGGTCGGTTGCTTCGGTCATGGCGGCACGGAGGGCACCGCCTGCGGGTGCGATGGAGGCCGCGAGGCTTGCGCGGTCCGCGAACGGGCTGGATCCGGATACCACGGCCCGTACCGACAGTGGGCTGGCGACCGCGTCAAACGGCGTGCCATCGGGTGAGCAGCACGTCGGGTTGTCGCACAGGTAGGACCAGTACCTGCCATCGGTGACGCGTAGCGCGTCGTACACCTGCAGGCCGGCGACGGTGAGTACCGCACGGGCAGCGTCGACCGCCGGTGTGGCGAGATCTTCTGGCCCGTAGGCGGCGATCACCACGTGGGTCGCGTGGACCTGGTCGAGGGCCGGCAACGCCTGCGCGATGTCGTCCAGTCCAGCGGGCAAATCTCCCCGGGTGACAAGGGCGACCTTCGTCCCGGCGATCGCGATCAGGACGATGCTGTTTGTCGGGTGGAATCCGACCAGGTGCGGCACGGCAGCGAGCATCTCTGCGGCCGAACGCACCGGCAGGATGGAGTTGTCGGGACTGGTCATCGTGTTTCCTTCCGATTCGGATCCACCGCGCGAAAGCGGGTGGATTGGTGTGGGATTGCGGGGCCTTATCGAGTTCGGTCAGGTGTCGGCGTGGCGCGTAGGACTCCGCCGGGGAGCGCGCCCGAGCGGCGCGGGCGTGTGTTGAGGTCCGGGTACGCGTGTAGGTGCGCGTTGACGGCTACGCGCAGAGAGATGCCTTCTCGCCGGACGAAGCCAGGTGCGCACGGCCGCGGCGCACGGCCTTCGGCGCGAGCGGAATCACGGCCGGGGCGGGGTGATCTCCACGTGCAGGTCGCCGGTGAAGCCGGTGGCGAAGGTCATCCGGAGCCGGTTCATGTCCAGGCGCTGAACCTCTCGGAGCCCGTTGCGGTCGGTCATCCAGCGCGAGCAGCGCATCGCATTGCCGATCTCCGCGACCACCAGATCGAGGTCGGGCGCGATCGGTGGAATCGGGTCCAGACCCAGGTGGCGGCGGCTGTCGGCGGCCCAGATTTCGTCGGTGGTGATCCAGTGACCATCGCGGTGTCGGAACTCCACAGCGTCGGCGGGCGCGTTCTGTGCCCGGGCCAGGTCGAGCAGGTAGGCCAGATAGTCGGGGGCAGAGCCACGCATGCGGCCCCAGGCACGGATGTACGGGTAGTCCTCATTACCGCCAGAGGCGTCGTCAGTCATCGAGGTTGGTCCTTTCAGAGCGAGCAGCCCGGGACCGCGAGCGGCGATCCCGGGCTGCAAGGTCGGCTTTTGTGTGCTGGCCGGCACCGCCCGCAGCCACGGCCGGGACGCAGCGCCTGGTCGTGCGATTGCGCAGCGGGGCGACATCAGTTGGCCAGTGGAGGGGGTGCGAGGTGCCCCAGGAGGTCTCGGGCGTTCGGCTCGCGGCACCTGCTACTGCGTGTTTCAGGCCGTCAGCGACGCCGGGCTTCCTTGGCGCTCTCTACGCGGAGCGCTTCAACGGCGGCGGCTACTGCGGCCTCGATCGTGTCGAACGATGCTGCGCGCGCCCCACCGTCGGTGTAGAGCGGGTAGTCGATCCCAGTGGTGCGGTTGTGGACGCGTACGTACCAGCCGGATCTGCCGTCGGGTGGGGACAGGTAGCTGGTTGCGTTGGCATCAGCCGGGGCATCGATGGCAACGTGGCATCGGGCACCGTCGGTCTGGTGGCGTCGGGCGGCCCACCCTTCGGGGACCAACCGTTGCGCCTCTGGCAGGTGCTCGTCGACGAGGTCGACGGACTGCGCGATGGCCCGTTCGTTCTCCGCCGCGCGCTGACGATGA
Source organism: Micromonospora vulcania (assembly GCF_042658605.1). NCBI lineage: Bacteria > Bacillati > Actinomycetota > Actinomycetes > Micromonosporales > Micromonosporaceae > Micromonospora > Micromonospora vulcania. Next base: position 6,440 of record NZ_JBHSQS010000028.1, read on the forward strand.
TCGCGATCGACGAAGCTGACCCACGTGCCGGTCCCGGCGTCATTGACGAGGTACGTCTCGCAGGCTTCGCACCACCGCAGGCCTTGACGCCACAGTCTGCTGAGGGTCTGGCACCGCGAGCAGACGATGTCAGTCATGAGCCCGACCCCGCGTTGGCTCCTCCTCCGCGGCGTCCGACTGATCGTGGCCATGGATGTGGACTGGCAGGGGTGGGGACCCGGTGAGGCGTGCGTGCCCTTCGGCGACCTGTTCGATGACCGTGACGATCAGGGCGGCGACCTCGGTCGGGCTGGTGTGGTCCGGCACCGCGATGGTCCAGGCGTCGTCGTCCGGCCCGATCTGGAATTCGCTCGTGTCGGCGACCGGCTCCCGGTGATCGCGTTTTGCGAACCAGCCGGGGCCGGCGGTGACCGCCCAGCGGGCATCCCCGTTCTGGTCGGTGTGTTGGCTTCCGGCGTAGATGGTGGCGGTATTGCCGCCCGAGTGGCCGATGTGTGCGTGATGACCGTGCCTGGCGATTTCGACGACCACGGCCTGCATGTCGAAGCGGGTGGGCTGCCGCCCGTCGTTGAAGGCGTCGCGTAGTTCGGCGATCAGATCGTTGTCGATCTGATCGGGCGGCACGACTCCCTGGCTACGGTGGGCGACCGCCCACAGTTCGTGGTCGGTGGGCAGCGAGGTGCCGTTCCTGGCGTCGGTCTCGCCCGCTGCCCTGATGAACTCGAGCAGGTCCCGCCAGTTCGGGAAAGCGTTCATGTCGTCGTTCCCTCGGATGGGTGTCGCTCCGTCAGGTGTCCGACGACGTCGGCGACGTCCCGGACCAGACGCACCCGCGGCGTCTCGCGCAGCGCCTGGTGACAGCCGACGGAAAGGGCCGAGGTCACCGGACCGGGCACCGCCATCACAGGTCGGCCGAGGGCATTGGACTGCGCCAGGACGGTCCGGGCGCCACTGCGGAGGGCTGCCTCCACGAGCACGCAACCGCCGGCCATCGCCGCCAGGAAGGCCCCGTTGACGGGTACGCGGCTCCGGTACGGCGCGCTGCCGGGCGGCCAGGCGCTGATCAGGGAGACCTGCTCGAACAGCGCTGAGTTGCCTTGCGGGTGGGGACGGTCGAGTCCAGCGGGATTGATCGCGACGGCCAGGTGTCCAGCCGTCAGTGCGCCGCGTAGCGCTGCGGCGTCGACGCCGTACCCACCGGTGTTGAAGATTGTCCACCCGCTCTCGGCGAGGCCGTGGCCGAGTTCGGCGGCGACATGCTGGCCGTAGCTGGTGGCCGCGCGGGCTCCGATGACCGCAACAGACCGGTGCAGCGTGTCGCCGAGCGGCTGTGCGCCGCGAACCCACAGGCACGGCGGTGGGGCGGGCAGCCGGGCATCGTCGTCGGTGGCGTCGTTGTGCTGGTTCAGGTCCTCCAGCGCTTTGGGCCACTCCGCGTCCTGCGGGATGACGATCCGTGCACCGATCTGTTCGGTGTCGGCAATGATCCTGATGGCGACCTGCCGCAGACCGGCTGCACCCAACTGTTCGGCAGCTGCGGAACGCGCCTCAGCCTGCGGCAGGTGGCCGGCGATCAACCGGTGGAGGACCGCTTCCGGGCCCTCCTCGTGGATCATGGTGTGGACGAGTCGGTCGCCGACAATGGTCAGCCGGGCCAGGACGGCGCGGGCGACTCTTGGGTCGTCGATGGTGCTCATTTCAGCTTCTGTCTCCTTCCCGGTCGGAGGATGTGTGGAAGGCAGCCGCCGGGCCAGGGATCCCAGTGGACGCCGTCTGGCCTGAGCGCGGCGTGTCGCCGCGCCCAGGCGCAGTCGTCTCGGGATCGGCGGGGTACGGCCCGGCGGAGGTCTGGGTCGAGGGAAGCAGCGTCGTCAGCGACGACAGGTGGAATCAGCGCGGGCTCGACCTGCGCGGATGGCTGTCACTCGGCGGCGTTCGGTCGCGCGAGTGTGGCTGCGAGGGCCCTGCACAGCTTTCGGTGCGAGGCGGTCGGCGTCAGTGGCCCCCGAGCGAGCCGAGGCCGGTTGCGGAGATGACGACCAGGGCAACGACGTGCAGGCTGACCAGGGCAAGGACGTGGACGCGGGGTGGAGTCCACGGCGCAGACAACGGCGCAGGAGGCCGCTCTTGGTCTCGGGGGCGACGTGCTTGGGCATCAGCGGGTTCCTCTCGGCTGGCCGCGCTTGCAGGTGAGCGCGACTGGGATGGTCGGATTCACGGACACCGGCGTCCGAAGCGGGACGGTCCGTAGTTCGGTTCGTTGATGGGTAGACGGCGATCCCGCTCCGCAGCCGGTTCCCTGCGCACTGGCAGGCGGGAGTGCCGGGCACTTCTGGTTCGTTCACGACTGCTCGCTGACGGTGTCGATGAGCGCCGATAAGCGCTGAGCCAGTCCCGCGTACTTGGCCATCTCCGTCTCGGCGAAAGCGGCCGTGCGGTCGAGTCCTTCCGCCGTGGGTGTGACGTCGATCGTCTCGGCCGGAGCAGTGGATGCCGCGGGATCACTCGGTTCGGTATGGAGCACGGCCGCCCACCGGTCGTAGGCAAGCCAGAGGGCGTTCGCGATGGTGGCCGCCTCGTCCAGCGAGCAGACCAGCCTCGTCGTCGGGGCAGTGCCGTCGGTCGCCCGGGCCGCCGTGTCGCGGTGGGGCTTGACATCCCGGCGGCGTACCTGAGGTCGGGTGCCGTCGAGCTCCGGCACGCCGTCACGGTCGGCGTCGTAGATGAGCGTCTGGTTGCCCACCCGTTTGGCGGTGAACATGGCGGCGTCGGCCTGGGCCAGGGTCTTGCGGGCGTTACCGCCGCTGCTGACGGCGATCCCGACGCTGATCCGGAGTTGCATCCGCCGTCCCGCTACGGTCGCGGGTCCGACGAAGGCAATGCGGATGGCGTCGCGCAGGGCCGTGGCGTCCGCGCCAGGCACGAGGACCATGAACTCGTCGCCTCCCGTACGGGCAACCTGCGCCCCGGCGCTGACGGAGGCGGCCGCGTGGGTGAGGCGGGCGGCGATGGCCTTCAGGTACTGGTCACCTGCGGCGTGTCCGCCGTTGGCGTTGACCGTGTGGAGGCCGTCGGCATCGGCGAAGGCGATGGTCAGCGGCGCCGCCACCCCGGTGGCGGCGGCCATGGCCCGGTCAGCGAGTGCCCGGTTGGGTAGTCCAGTGAGCGGGTCACACTGGGCGGCTGCAAGTTCTCGCCGTAGCAGCTCCTCACAAGCGGCACCGGCGGCAACTCGACGTTCCAGTTCCTCCTCGCGGGCATGGGCCGCAGCGAGTCTCCGGCGTTGCCGGATGAGCCGGGTCGTCGCGGTGATGCCAACCGGGATCCAGCTCTGCATGGCGATGACGGCGACGAGTACCGCCGCCGTGAGATGGCCGTACGACGCTAGGAAGGCAACCGGTGCGGCCGCGAGGATGGCGACGACTGCGATGGTCGCGGTCGTGCGAAGCAGATCACCTCTGTCGGTGGGTCTCGCATCGGGTTTGGGCATGATTGGGCTCCTTCATGGAGGAGCTCCGAGGGCGGGCCGCTGTCGCAGGCGAGGCCCGCCCCCGGGCCTTGGGGTGGGTACCGGCCCCTGATGGGCCTATCGCCTGACGGGAACCAGCTCGGAGGAGCCGCCGCTCACGGTGCCGCGCGGGGCGTGCCCGTACCTGGGCCCGCTGCCCTAGCGACAACGGCATCGGGCAGGCTCGTGAACGGGATGCCGGCCGCAGCGATCAGTCGAGGTCGTCGAGGTCGATGTCCTCGTCGCTGACCTGGGCACCTTCGCGGCGCAGGTCGTACTCGTCGAAGTCCAGGTCGCCGCCGGACACCATGTCGCGCAGCTCGTCCGCGGCGCGGTCGTAGGCGTCTTCCTCGTCGGTCGCGCGCACCCGGACGGTGACCGGGACGAGTAGCTCGACGCTGTATTCCACGGGCAGGGTGGTGATCCCCAGCCGCTCCAGGGCGTAGTTCGTGCCCGACAGGCAGATCTCACGGTTGTTGACGGCGCGGGCCGCCCTACGGCGTACGTCATTGCTGAATTCGTCGTGAGCGAGTTGCCTGGCGTTGGCCTCGACCACGGCGGCCTCGGCAGTCGCATTGGCGGCGGCGACCGCCGCAGTGAGTAGGTGGTGAGCCGTCTCGTCGGTGGGCGTGGCGGGCATCGGCCCGTAGCCGGCGGCGAGAAGAGTCGCGACCCTGCTCAGCCACGCCGGTGTGTCGCCGGATCCATTCGTGGCCTGCCAGGCCGCGACGAGCATCTCTTCGGTGACCGCGGTGTGGATCATCAGGTCGGTGGCGGCCGGCCCGGTCTCCGGAGCTGCAGCTTCCGGGTTTGCTGAGTTCTGGGCGTCGAGCAGCTCGACGGTGTCGGTCATGATCGTGTTACCTCCTCTGGCTGAGACGAAGAACGCCGCCCCTGTTGGGACGGCGGCGGATCGTTCGGTTTGTCGGGTTCGGCGATCGCGGTCACGCGTTGGTGACGGAGACGACCTCCACCTCGTCAGCGCAGAAGAGTGGCCGGTGTGGCAGCCGGGGCAACTCCTCGCTGAGTTCGCTGACGGCCAGGCGTACTGCCTCGTCGTCGTCGACCGCGGAGACGCAGATGGTGATCGGCACGCGGAGGGTGACCTGGTGGTCCGAGGGGATCGGCGGCAGTCCCCAGTCGGCCAGCGCCTCGCTGAGGCTCCCCTCGAAGTCGGGGTTCTCGCCGAGAGTGCTGAGCCCGGCTGTGCGGACGCCAAGTTGCAGCCGACGCAGGCCGGTGCGGTGCTCGGCTGCCTCGTGGCGTGCCCGATTGGTCCGCGCTCGGGCCTGCAGCAGATCCTCGATCAACCGGGCGTGGCAGACGATGCGGTCATCGCCGTTGGTGTGGTCGTGCTCGGAAGCGGCGATGGGTCCTTCGCTGGCGGGGCTGCTGGCTGCGGCGAGGAATGCGGTCAGCAGGTCACTTGGCATCGACTCGCCGGTAACCTCCCGCCAGGCCTGGGAGGCCGTGCAGCTGAGCCGGCCGATGTCCCCGGAGAACGCTTCGGTCATGGGTGCCTTCCCTTCGTCGACGCCCGTGCTGCCGTACGGGCAGGAATGGAGGTGGAGGTCGGTGTCTCAGGCCAGGACGGCACCGGACGACGGAACACGGCGACAGCCTGGCCACCGGTCGCATCGGTGGTAGCGACGGCATAGACGTCGTTGTCGAACAGGTCCCGCCGCAGGGCTTCGAGGTCGATGTAGCGCCGGGGCATTCCCAGGCGCTCCAGCGCCGTGGCCCAGCCGCGATCGACCAGGTGCCTCTCGGCGTATGCCGAAGGGTGCGGAAAGAGCCCGAGGAAGCCGGCGGTGAAAATCGCGGGCAGCTCCTCGGCCGGTACGTCCACGTCGACACCGCCACTCGCCGCGAGCCAGTCGCCGACCGCAGCCAACGGCAACTGATGGGTCGAGGCGATCCGGCGCATCGCGCACAGCACCGGCAGTGGCAGTCGGTGCGAGTCGCGGCCGTACCGGCCAAAGCCGTGCGCGTCGAGGACCATCACCTCTGCTGCGGCATTGACCGGAAGCACCTTCGCGATGCTGGCTCGGTCGGCGGTGAGGTCGCCGTCGAGGAGGACGGCTGCGGACGAGGTCAGGTCGTCGGCAGGCGCGATACGTACGGCCCCCTCCTGGCTCATCGCCGACCGAACGACGGCGGCCTCATCCCCAGCCCTGGCATCGGCGAGCGCGACCAGCACCCATCGGGCAAGGTTGGACAACGCCTGCACCGCCATCCGCTGGTGCCGGGCCAGCGTTCCGTCGAGTACGAGATCAGGGGTGACGACGCTGGCGCGGACCGTGCACCACGCCACCGGAAGATCGCCGGAGTAGACCAGGTACGCGGGGGTTTCCCCGTCGATTACCCCAGCGGTCCGAGCCTCGATCGAGGCGCCCAGCACCGCAGCTTGCGCCGGTGGCAGTGTGTCGACCTTCAGTGGTGGTGAGGTGCGGTACCGGTCCGCCAGGGCGACCCCGACCAGACTTCCGGCGTTGACGGTACGCAGTCGTTGGAATGCTCGGACAGCGTCCGCAACGGTGCTTCGCCTCATGCTCTCCCCCGTCCAACGGGGATGCCGAGTTGGCTGTCGGCAGCCAGACTGACGCCAGGTCGTGGTGAGAGATCGCTGGACCGACGCGCGGTGAACTCGTCGTCGAGCGCCGTCGTAGACCTCATCACCACAGCTCCGTTGCGGCGTGGGCGTCCACGAGCAACGAGAACTGCCGGTCGGTAAGCCCGATCGGCTCCGCGCCACGACCGGCGCCAGTGAAGATGATCGGCCCGCACAGGTAGGGCTCGTCCCACGGGCCGAGGTACGGAAGTCCGGTGGTCTCGAGGGCCATCTGGGTGGCCGTCCAGTTGGGGACTCCCCTGCCCTGCTGGTCGTCCTCGAGCCACATGACGGTGCATTCATCGAGCTGGACTCGGTAGGCGGCACCGGTGGTGATGCGTCGGCCGAGCCGAAACCCGCCGCCATCGGCAGGGGCCTCCAGGACGGTCAGCCGTCCGGACGGACCGACCATCAGGTAGGTGGCCTGTTGTGCCGGAGCAGGCGCCGACTTACGGATGTCGAGTGGCGGCCGCATCGCGGTGATGGTCATCCTCTTTCTCCTCTGCTGTCGTGGGGTCGGTAACCCCTGGGCACGCAAAACGGCCGGTCAGGCGAGTGCCTGATCCGGCCGGGAGGTACGGCGGTTGGCAAAGTCAGCCGGGCCAGTTGGCAGGGCGGGGTCTCCCGTCGCTGCACTGGTCCGAGTCGATTGCGGCTTGTCGTGGGTGTCGCTGGTACGACCGGCCGGGAGGATTGCGCCGCAAGCTGGACGATTTCTATGCGACGGGCCAAGCGGCAATCGCGACCAGTTGCTCGTTCGGGCGCAGCCGGTCGATGTGGTCGTTGGCGGCGTACAGATAGTCCAGCTGGTCGGCCAGCCGGCCCGATCTGGGCGTGAGCCAGTTGGCGGCGTCTGCGGCCAGGGCATCGCCGGGCACCGCGGCGAGCGCCGCGAGAGTTCGGTAACTGTTGAGGCTGGCTTGAAGGGCCTCGATGTCCGCGATGGGAATAGGTTGCTGCCGGTAGGCGGCGTTGTAGGTGGTCATCGCGAGCACCCGAGGTTGGGCGAGGAATGCCTGTTGGGCGCGGCTGAGCGGCCAGCGCGCCGGGTCGTCGCGGTGGCGGTCGACGAAGGCCGAGAGCGGTTGGGCGTCGCGCGTGCCGTCGACGACGTCTCGCCATCGGTGCCACAGCCAGGCAGCACTGGTGGCGGCGCGGGCACGCATGCCGGCCAAGTCAAGGTGACGGACCGGGCCGCCGGCGGCGTAGCCCTGGTAGCGGTGCAGCAATCGGCGAGTCAGTCGGTGACGGGCGGCGAAGTGGCCAACAGGGCCGGCGGGACGGAGCTGTTGAGCGATGAGGCGGGTCGCCGCGAGGGCGGGCATGGACTGGGGTGTCGCGTCGGTGGGCAGGCAGACCACGATGGTGTGCACGACAGGACGTGCGGGCATAGCTCCTCCAGGCAGGGAGCGGGGACACGGCCGAGGTGCGATCGCGCGAGAGTGCGCGGGCAGGCGACAGCGTCGACGGACAGGGTGGCGAGGTGCGGAGGTCGCGGGGCTGGCGCCGGTGGAAGCTCCGGCGGGCGGGGATCCCGAGCGTGATGACGCGAGCGCGTCGAGGCATTGCTGCCTGTATGGCAGGGCTGGCGCGGTGGCGCCTGGGTGGTGCGGGTGGGTGTGGGTGCCAGGGAGGATGTGTCGCGGCCGACCGGCCAAAATGGCGGGTGGGCGGGTGCGGCTCCTGCCGGGGCGAGCCAAGGCCCGAGGTGGTGCAGTGATGGGGGTTCTATAGAAGAGAGTTCACGATATCCTGCGGACCCAACAGAAAGTGATCATCGTTGGACAACGAGCGGATGCGTGGCGAGGGCACCAGCCAGCAGGGCGACGCGCGCGCCATCGCCTCGCTCCTCGGCTGTTTGAGCAGGGGTGTTGGGCAATTCGACGGCCCGACATCCATCGAGTGGCCAAGGGCGTTGGGTACCGCGACGCAGGTGTTGAGTTCCGCAGCCACACGGCGTTGGCGAATGACCGTGACCCGCCGGACGACTGTTGGCTCCCCCATGATTGAGACTTCGTTGACCAGCGCCTCGCTGAGCAAGGCAAGCCGTGGGCCGCGACCGAACTCAGAAAGGTTCTGCGCCGTGCACGCAACGCCGGCCTGGTCGAGATCACCCGCCCCGACGGGACGATGGAGATCGTCGGGAAGGCGGTGTGGCCGGCGATCGTCAAGGAGTCAGACTGGCTGGCCTGCCTGGCGGTCCTGAACGATCCCGGGCGCCGAACAAACCGCACCAACGTCGCGCGTCGCTGGCTCGGCTCGGGCTTGTACCGCTGCTGGGTGTGCGGCAGCACGGTCCGAGCCTCGAAGACGGCGGGGACGAGTGGCGGTGCGTGGACCTACCGGTGCGGCCGTAAGACCGAGCAGGGGAAGCCTCACGTGGGCCGGCACGCCGAGTTTGTGGACGAAGTGGTCGAGGCCACGGTGCTTGCGTACCTCGGTCGCCCCGAGGTTGCGGCGAAGCTGGTCCGGCGGGAGAAGCCCGACTTGGAGGCGCTACGCGAGGAGGCGCGCGACCTGCGGCGGGAACTCGACGAGGCAGCGCACCAGCGCGCTACGAAGATCATCAACTCCCGGCAGCCCGGCATCATCTCGAAGGCACTGCGGGGCGATCTGGAACGCACGGAGGCGACGATCGCAGCAGAGTCGGCGACGTCGCCGCTTGTGTCTTTACTCGGCGAGCCGGAACTGGGCGAGGCATGGCGACGCCTGGACATCTCGAAGCGTCAGGCGGTGGTGGAGCTGATCGCCGCAGTGGTGCTGTTGCCGACTCGCCGAGGGCGGCCGGCGGGTGGCAACCCGGTCAGCCCTACTTTGACCCCCGGTCTGTAGACGTTCGGTGGCGGGTCAATGACTGATAGCACAGGGATATTTGTGATCTGCGCCACGAATAGGGCTCAGATTGAACCCTTCCGACCCCTAGTTACCGAGGAGTACGCCTGGCAAAACCGGACCACAACCGGCAGCCCTTGACTCAATTCCGGACCCCCTCGCGATGCCCGACAGAGGGCCGACAAAAGCCGTCCGGACGGTCCGGACCAGCGCCGCCGAGGGGGACCACAGGGGGTTGTGGTTGCGCTCACGGCGGATCTACAGCCCGTTACCAGCAGTAAAATTCTGACACGCTGGAAATCACCCCCCAAGCGTTTCGAGGCTTCTCCTGCTCGAACAGGGAATAGCGAAGATCGTGTATGTGCGTTGCGTACGGCTTGCTACATAACCAGCCCTCTGCGGGCCTCACTGATGCTCACGCTGGGTAATCGTCGGGGGTGGCTTAAACTACGCAGCGGACAGGGAATCGTACACATGAGCTACGGCACCACAGCGGGCCACAAGTCGCCTACGAGTTGGGAACTTCGCCAATATTCGCACGTCATCCGTGACGCTTCCCGATCCTCCAGCCAAGATCAGGTAACGCGCGACGGGCACCAGCCCGCCCATCGGCGGCACTACAGGCGAAGATCAAAATTAGTTCACGCAGAGTCGCGCCGAGGCGCGGGGCTGCTTGCCCGCCGACTCGGGCACCAGTAGGTTTGAGGGCAGCAACAGGGCGCGAAAGCGTACTGGTGTTCTAAGTTAAGTTCCGACTCGACAAGGGCCGGAAAAAGCGATGGGGCCGAGCCCAAAAGCCCGACCCCATCACCTTCTGAATGCAGTTCCCGCCTCGGCGGCAACCGGATCGACGGTGCTGGTAACACCTTCGACCACCCCCGACTCTACGGAGTTCGGGACGTGAGCATCAAGCCTGGCAGGCCCATGCAGTCGATGTTCACACTCTGCCGCCGTGGCCTCACCCGAAAGGTGTGCCATGGCCTACTCCCCCGAGCGACGCCGCGCCGTGCTCGAACAAGCCCGCACCGCTAAGCGCGAAAAGCTCATCCGCGAGATCGAGCCCGACGGGCGTCTCGCCGACACCGACCCCGACGAACTCGGGCGCCGGGTCGCCGCCGCCATCAGCGCCCAATATGCCGACATGGCCCGGCGCAAGCACACCGGTGACCGCGTCCGCAAGGATGCCCTCGAAGCCGCCACCATCGCCGCCGAGGCCGTTCTCCGCGCCGGTACCCGGGTGGGCGTCGCGTGAGCGGGCGGCTCAACTTCGTACCGACTGCCCACCTGGACGCTCCGATCCCGGACGACCAGACGATCGCCCAGCTCCGCGCGATCCTGGGCCTTCACCTCACGAGGGAAGCCGGCAAGACCAACGTCTCGCGTATGCCGCGCCGTCGCACCATCGTGCGCCGCGCCGCCGCCTAACCGACCCCGGACAGCAACTCGCGCCGGCGGTTTAGGGACCAGGCCGGCGCGAGGTTGATCGAAAACGGTGAATCAATGGTAAGCAGCTTCACCGGCGGAGCGCAAGGTGCCGCCGACCACAGCAACGTAGCCGACACCTCCGGCAACCAGCAGGGCGACCTGCTCGACCTCTTCCGTGATGCCGCCGGCATCACCTCCGGACAGGACCCGGCATTCAGCTCGACCGAGAAGTTCGAGCGGTTCCACCGCGACAACCCGGCCGTGTACCGGGCGATGGTGATGCTCTGCCGGCAGTGGATCAACCGGAACGGGCATCGGAATCTGGGCATCAACTCGCTCGTGGAGCGGGTCCGGTGGGAGATCGCGCTGGCCACCAATGACCCCGACTTCAAGATCGACAGCAATACTGCCCCGTGGTTCAGCCGCCTCATCATGTACCGCGAGGCTGACATGGCTGCGCTCTTCAAGCTGCGGCGCGCACCCGAGGCTGACGCGTGGATCATCGAACTCGCCACCCGCGAGGGGCGTCTGGACGAGCTGCCCGCGCTCATGGGGTGGGCAGCCGACGACGTCATCGGGCGGGCCGCGTGACTCACTCCGAAGCGGTCGACTGGCCGGACGTGTCGGTTCCCGGCACCGTCTATCCCGCAGCCCTGGCCGACACGTATCCCGACGAGGCCACCATCGGCGGCCCGGTCTACTGGGCGGCCCGACCGCACCACCCCCGGCTGGTGCACCTCCCCGTCGGCCGTTCGGCCGTCGTATCCCTAGCTGACTGGAAGCGCCGCCGCAGCGCCTCGACGGAGGGACCGGCAGGCACCGCATGATCAGCCTCGTCCAGCACGTCCTCTACCACGCACCCGAGGCGGTGCGCGGTGCCGAGCGGTTGCTACTCATCGCCATCGCCGAGGAGACCCGCGTCAAGGGGGAAGGCCGGGACATTCCGGTCGCTGACCTGGCGCAGGCCCTTGGCGTGCCCGAGCGGCAGGTTCGGGAAGTTGCCGACCGGCTGACCAAGCACCTCCGCAAGGGCACCGGCGACGACAATCTCAGCGTCCGCGTGCCACTGGGCGCCGACCGGCACGGCAACCCGCTCTACACCCGGCAGGGCCTCGTGCCGCGGTGGGTGCTGCCGGAGCTTCCGGTGCCGCCCGGGTGCGGTTGCCCGGTCTGCCGACGACAGGCAAACGGCCAGGCCAAGGCAGGCGCGGCGACTACCGCACCTGATCCGGCGGTGAGAGAGAACCAGCAGGTCACGACAGGCGCGGTAAATACCGCTCCACCGAACGTAGGAGCGGTATTCCCGTCGCCTGGCGCGGTAAATACCGCGTCAGGCGCGGTAAATACCGCGTCAGGCGCGGTAAATACCGCCCCCACACCGTTCCGTAGCCGTAAAGAACACACCAGGGCGCTCGTCGACAGCGGCACCGCCGTCGCGCCACAGCGGGCGAGTGTGTGTGACGAGTCGGAACCCAAACCCGCACCGATGCGCGCCGACGATCCCCGGTGGCTCGAGCTGCGGACCGCGTACCCGAAGACGGAGAAGAGCGCCGCAGCACGAGGCGTCCTCACCAAGGCGCTCGCCGAGGGTGTCGAGTTTGACCTGATCCTCCGCCGCCTCAAAGCGTTCACCGCCGCAAAGCACGCCGAAGGCCGCGACCACCGCTACTGGCCGCTGCTGGTCACATGGCTGGCCGACGAAGGCTGGGAAGACGTAGCCGACCCAACCCCCGACGGCGCCCCGCGGCCCACCCGAGTGCCACACGACCAGCAGTGCCGCAGCCACTGGGGTCAGCCCGCCGACAACTGCAAGCCCTGCAAGACCGAAGCCGCACACGAAGACGCCCGAGCGCGAAGGACGGCCGCCTGATGAACACCGATATGCCTCGCCCCGAGGCCCCGATGCACGACCAGGCCGCCGAGAAGGCCGCCCTTGGCAGCATGATGATCAGCGCATCCGCCGCCGACGTGGTGATCATCCGGCTTGAGCCGGGTGACTTCTACCAGCCCAAGCACGGCACCATCTACACCGCCATCGTTCACCTGATGACGGCCGGCCAGCCCGTCGACCCCATCTCGGTTGCCCACGCCCTCGACGAGAAGGGCGACCTCGTCCGGGCCGGTGGCGCCCCGTACCTACACGAACTGGTCGCCTCCGTGCCTTCCGCGGCGCAGGCGGGGCACTTCGCAGGGATCGTCACCGGCTGGTCCAAGCGGCGCCGGATCCTCGAATCGGCGTACAAGGTCGCCCAGGCCGCCACCAACCTGTCGAAGCCCATCGACGAGGTGGTCGACGACGCTTCCCGCACCATCCACAAAGCCACAATCGACCGGGCCGCCGACGACGTCGCCCACGTTGACGATTTCGCCGACGAAGAATTCCAGCGCCTCCGGGACGTCGCCGCTGGGAAGGTGGAGCCGGGCATCAGCACCGGGTTCGTCGACCTGGACCGGCTGCTCAACGGGTGGCAGCCCGGACAGCTCGTTATCCCGGCCGCCCGCCCGGGTGCCGGAAAGAGCATTCTGTCCGCGAACTGGGCGCTGGCCGCCGCCGAAACCGGTCGTCCAGTGTTCATGTTCACCATGGAGATGACCAAGCGGGAGGTCAACCAGCGTCTCTGGTCGAACGTTGGCCGCATCCCGCTGCACCTGTTCCCCAAGGCGCAGTTCGATGACCGGGACTGGCGGCGGCTCGCCGAGGCCCGTGACCACGTCCGGAGGCTGCCGATCTTCATCGACGACAAGTCGAACACCGTCGCCGCGATCCAGGGTCACGCCCGCCGGCTCACCCAGCAGCACGGCAAGCCCAGCCTAATCGTCGTCGACTACCTGCAACGCCTCACCTTCCCCGGCGGCGGCGACCGGCACGACCTTCAGGTCGGCCAGGCGGCGAAGGACTTGAAGGACCTGGCTCGCGACCTCGCCACGACCGTGGTCGCCGTCTGCCAGCTCAACCGGGCCGTCGAGCAGCGCACGAAGAAGGTGCCGCAGTTGTCGGACCTCCGCGACTCTGGGCAGCTTGAGCAGGAGGCGGACATCGTCGTGCTGATCAGCCGGGACAACTACTACGACCCGGAGTCGCCTCGATCGGGGGAGGCGGACCTCATTGTCGCCAAGCATCGAGGCGGCCCGAAGGACACGATCACTGTCGCCGCGCAGCTCCACCTGGCTCGGTTCGTCGACATCGCCATCGACGCGGTGTCATGAGGGTCCGCTGCACCGATAGGTGACAGTTTCAGTCACGCGGCCTGACTGGCCGGTGGGGTCATGATGGTCTCGTAGTCGATAAGGGTCAACCGGTTCACTCTGCTTCGTCACGCAGCTCGTGGAGCGGATCCTCGGCCGGGCGTGGTGGTCCGGGATTGAGGGGGCCAGGCTCGTCCTCGGTGGTGGGCAAGTCGGGCAGGCTCAGCCGGTGTCCTCCATTGCCTACGAGCCGCCATACCGGTCCGGCCGGGCTGTGTCCATTGATCCGGTCCCGGGCGCAGGTGGCGACGATGAGAGTGGCCAGGGCGTCGGCGACACGGTGATCGTGACGGGCGGCGTCAGCGAGCTTGGTGTGGAAGTTGCGTTCGCGTTCCCGGCTTGGCAGAGAGAACAGCAGGATGTGGCCGGGTCCGCCGTCCATCCGTAGGCGCCGGTAGGGGTCCAGCTTGTCGCGTAGACGAGGGTGGTCTTCGGTGGCACGGTCGTACTCGAGCCAGAAGCCGACGCTGCTGCGGCTGTTGCTCCAGACGCCGTGTGCGTCGGGGCGTACGCGTTGTCCGAAGACGGCGGCTGTCTGCTGCTCGGACCACCAGCGGGTCAGCCTCACCTCGGGATGACGGCGCCCGTGGGCAATGAGGTCGATGAAGAACTGGTTGGTCTCGATGGTGTGTTGCCGGATCCGGTTGGACAGCACCGAGTCCGCGGCGAGTGCGACGGCTTTCGGGGTGGGCGGGGTGTCACCGCGGGCGAGGGCCACGAAGCGGGCGGAGAGCCGGCCGGGCACCCAGTACACCTGTGCGGGTTGACCGGGGTGGGAGCGCAGGACACGGTCGATGAAGTCGAGCCTTCGCAGGGTGTAGAGGCGATGGGCGCAGGTGAACGGTGAGTCGAACAGGACCGAGGTGATCTGGTCGGTGGTGAGGGAGGTGTGGTCGGACAGCAGGAAGGCGATCACCCGATCGCGAGGGCGAAGGCGGGCCGAGACGTCGGACAGCGTGGTCGTCGAGCGACGGAGGATGGATCGGGGTCGGGGGGTCACGGAGCACCCCCCGATCGGAGGATGTCCCCCCGGTGGGACTGTCGGGACGGCTGATCATGACTCATGTACGTCTCCTAGCTGCACTGTTGGGTGAGCAGCGACCGATTCCCAGGCTGCTCGCAACGACCATGGCCGGGCCGGACCGGCGACCAGGGTGCGAACCCACCCCGGTGTATGGAATGGGAAGCTGCGACGTCAGTCGCTGCGGCGAGATGTCTTGCCTCGATCGATGCCGGCGAGGCGCTTGGCGAGCTGCTCGATCGCGGTGGGGTCTGTCGCATTCCCGCTGGCAGCGGCACAGGCGGCCCGGATGTGTGTGGCGGCGCCGACCACGGGGCGGGGTGGCCGGGTGTGCAGGGTGAACGCCGCGGTCTCCCGATTGCCGATGACCAGCCGCGCGGCCGCCTGGTAGGCGTCCAGATGGCTCAGATCGTGTTCGGACAGTTCGGGGAACATGTGCCGGGCCATCTGGTGCGCATCCTCGGGCGCCACATTAAAGGTGATCTTGTTGCGGGCGTTCGCGCTCAACGCGAGCTGGGTGGGTCGTGGCAATTGAGCGAGGTCCTGGTGGGCCAGCACCAGACTCATGCGGTAGCCGCGGGCTTCGGCAAGCATGTCGTCCACCGAGCCGGGCAGATTCAGAAAGTTGTGGCACTCGTCGACGAATACGGTGCAGTCGCGTCGTTTGTCCTCCGGCAGTCTCGCGCGGGCGGTGGCGGCCTGCCAGGCGCGGGCCAACACGAAGGAGCCCATCAGCCGAGAGGTGTCCTCGCCGAGTTGGCCTTTGGGGAGACGGGCGAGCAGGATGCCGCCGTTGTCGAGCAGTTTCCCCATGTCGAATGACGAGCGGGGTGTTCCGAGGGTGCGGCGTGGGAAGTCCCGCAGCAGGAATGCCCTCAGCCGGGCCATGACGGGTCCGATGACCTGCGCTCGCACCGGCGGCGGCATGGACTCGTACCAACTCCAGTAGCCGAGCAGGCCTTCTGGGTCGTCGAGGCCGTCGGTGAAGGCCATCCGGAACTGACGGTCGTTGAGCAGCGGTGGCACCAGCGCGAGCGTGGCGTGCGCCTTGCGCATCAGGGTGAGGCAGGCGACCCGCAGGGTGTCGTCGATGCGCGGTCCCCAGTGCCTTTGGAAGATCTTGCTGAAGATCGAGACGACGTTGTCGACGGCGAGGTCGTGGTCGTCTCCCGAGAGAGGGTTGAAGTAGCCGCCCTGGTCCTGGTCGGGATCGATGAGGACGACCCGGTCGGCGACGGTCTCCGGTAGCCGATCCAGGACGTCGGTGACGAGGTCTCCCTTGGGGTCGATGACCACGACGCCGCGGCGGGCGGCCACGTCGTCGAGGATCATGTTGACCAGGAAGGTCGACTTGCCGACGCCGGTGGAGCCGAGGACGTGCAGGTGCTGGCGGGCGTCGACGACGGGCAGCCCGACGGCGTGACCGCCGATCTCGGCGTGTCCGAGTTGTTTGACGCCGCGTCCGCCGGCGGGAACCTCGACCGGCGCTGGCATGGGCTTCGCGCGAGCGCGTCGGAGGCCGGGCACGGCCAGGTCGGTCGGTAGGGCCGCGACGGCGGCGAGCTCACCGGCTCCGAGCAGGTACCCGGAGCGCAGTGGTCGCGCGGACAGCACTGCGGCGGGCTGCTTGAGCCGGACGCGGCGCAGTCGTTGGCGGGCGGTATAGACGCCGTAGGCGGAGGCGACGCCGTGGGCGAGGGTCTTCAGTCGGGCCCGCAGATTCTCTTCTGCCACCTTCCGGGGGTTGGTGTGGGCGACGCCGTACCGGATCGAGGTCTCCCACAGCTGCCCGGCTGCGAGTTTGTCGACTGCGGCGCGGGCGTCGCGATCGCGTTCCGGATCTGTCGGTACCGACCGGGTGGTGGCGGCCCGAGTGCCCGCGGGGGCCCGGCCGAGCCTGGGCACGATCAGTTCGAGCAGTCCGCGGAGCCAGGCTGTGGGGTCGAGTAGCCCTCGTGCGGGCTGGCCACTGCGGAGGGCCCCGGTTCCGGCGCGGAGCCGTCGGATCTGCCGGGGTGTGGCTGGGCGGGTGAGTACCTGCACGCAGGCGTACTCGGGATCCTGCAGCCCGGACAGCGCGGAGATCAGTGGTCGCAGGGGGTCGCTGTCGTGGTCGGTGACGATCGGGTACCAGGCCGCGAGGGTGGGAAGCAGGGCGCCGCCCTCGTCGAGAGTCGCCAGGGGTATCGGTGCGGTGGCGTCAGTGACGGTGGCGGTGGCACCCGGCCAGGCGCCGGTGATGGCGGCGAGGACGGGTCCGGTGGGCACGGTGCCGGGCAACCAGATGTTGATGGTCAACTGCCGGCCCGCCCATCGGTATTCGAAACCGACGTGTGGAGTGCCGTGGATCAGGCGTCGCCATCCGGCCGGACGGAGGATCTCGGCGCAGGTTGCCCACCAGCGGGCGGCGCTGTCCGGGTCGACTTCCGGTGGTGGGGTGATGACGACCTGGTGGGCGTGACGGTGCAGCCGCCGGTGCCGCCAACTGTGCAGTTGTCCTCGCGCGACCAGTACGACGAGCCCGAGGGCGGCGATGACGATGGCGAGCCACGGACGGTCGGTCACCCACCGGAGTGCGTTCACGATGGCGTCCGCGATCGGGTTGGACGGGACCGGCGGAGGCACGAAGGGCGACGGCGGCGAAAAGGGCGACGGCGGCGGTGTCGATGAGGCGAGCGTTGTCACGGTGTCTGCCCGTCGAGGTCGCCCGTGACGCAGAGTTCGTGTTCCCGGTGAGAGGACACGGCGTGGGCGCCTACCCGGTTGGCGCCCGCGAGCAGGAGGCTCTCCCCGCGTTGCGCTGACAGCAGCATCCGCGCCTCTCCCCCGGTCAGGTTGAAGCTGTCGGCGACGGCGGCGATGGCCTGCGGGGCTTGGCGCATGAGGAGCTGGGTGGCCGAGTTCGCGACAACGGCCTGCCCGAGTTCGGAGCCCAGCAGGTCTGCGGCGTCCTGTGTCACCACGGATACCCCGGCCCGCCGTTTGCGTGCGGCCTTCGCCAGCCGGTTGAGGAATCGGACGCCTTCGCCGTCGCGCAACAGGGTCCAGGCCTCGTCGACGATGACGAGTCGGCGTGGGTCGGCGGTCGGGCCGTCGGCGGGTGGAGCGTCGACGGTGCGCCAGATCGCGTCGAGGGCGAGGAGCATCCCGGGGGCGCGGAGTTCGTCGGCGAGCTGCCGGGTGGACCAGACCACCAGGTGCCCGGTGGGGTCGGTGGTGGTAGGTCCGTCGAAGAGGTGGTTGAAGCTGCCGGTGGTCCACGGTGAGAGGCGGGCGGCGAGGGTGAGCGCCGGCGGTGTGGCGTCGGCCTCCAGTGCCGCGGCGACGTCGCGGAGCAGCGGAGCCGGGCGAGCCCAGGTGGTCGGGTCGTTGGTGATGCCGGCAGCAAGGTACGCGGTGTTGACTGCCCGGTCGAGGGCGGCGCGCTCGGTGGGTGCCATCGCGCCGTCCTGGCCGCTGGCGCCGAGTAGGACGTTGACCAGTGTGTGCACGAACAGCGCTCGCCGGTTGCGGGCGTCGGGTCGGTTGTCGTCGACGGAGATGTCCAACGGGTTGAGCCGGACGTCGGGTGCGCCGAGTTGGATGACGGTGCCGCCGACCGCTTCGGCGAGCCGCAGGTATTCGTCTTCGGGGTCGATGACGTTGACCTGCACCCCGTCGTAGAGGGAGCGCAGGGTTTCGAGCTTGATGAAGTACGACTTACCGGCACCTGATCGGGCGAGTACGACGCTGTTGTGGTTGTCGGCGGCCCAGCGGTCGTGCCAGATGATGCCGTTGGTGGTGGTGTTGACCCCATAGAGCACCCCGGAGACGCCGGGCGGGTCGCCGGGCAACGGGGCGGGCAGATCCGCGGAGGCCAGGGGCATCGCTGCGGCGAGGGCATCGGTGTCGAAGACCCGCCGCATGCCGATGCTGTCGACGCCCATCGGCAGGGTCGACGTCCAGGCCGGCAGGTGCCGCCAGGTGGCTGGGACGGTGTCGAGCATGACCGAGGCGGCGGTGGCCCGTACGTGGGCGACGGACTCGGTCAACTCGTCCAGGTTGGGCGCGTGCACGGTGACGTAGTGGCCGACCCGGAACAGGCGGCTCGCGCCGCGGGCGACCCGGTCGGCGAGTTCGGCGGCGTCCGCGGCGGCGGCCTCGGTGCTGGGGTCGTCGAGGCGTCCGTGTTGGGCGTCGGCGCGCCGGGAGGATTCCAGTCGGGCGCGTTGGCGACGCAACCGGGACGCGGCGACCTGCGGGGCGAGCGGTTCGATGTGGATGACGACGTCGGCACGACCGGGCCAGCCGGTCAGTGGGAGCAGCCAGCCGGCCCCGACCTCCGCCGGGTAACCGTTGACGATCAACGTCGAGGCGTAGCCCTCGCCGATCTTGAGGTAGCGGGGGGTGACCTCCACGCTGGCCGGGCCGATAAGCGCGGCGAGGGTGTCGGCCTCCGCCGGCGGGGGTGTGGCCGGGATGGCAGGCCGACGAGGACGAAGCAGTCGCAGCAGGTTCACGACGGCTCCTCGGAGGTGATGGGCTCGTCAGGTAGGGCCCGTTCGCCGGGCACGGGCAGGGTGTAGGGGTCGACGGCGGCGGCCAGCACCGCGCAGACGGCAGGGCCATCCAGTAGGCGGGTGCTGGCCCCCAGGCTCTGCAGGGCACCAGCGGTGTGCTCGGCGGCGCGCAATACGTCCTGGTCGCGGCGGGCGCCGGTAGCGGTATGGACGATGGTGACGGTGCGCCAAAGCGGCTGCCGATCGTCTTCCAGATCGAGGAGGAACTCGGCGTAGTCCGCAGCGGCGTCGGCAAGCGCAGCGTTGGGCAGCAGGTCCGCGGTGTCGGCGATGCGATGCGCGTGCCTGGTCAGGTCGACGCGTTGGGTGGAGACCACGATCTGCACCGGGGCCGTCAGGCTGTTGAGCCACCGCGCGTAGGCGCCGACCAGCGCGGCCTGCTCCACTGGGGTGCGGAGTCCGAGGTTGACGGTGCTGACGGCGACCAGCGCGGCGCTGGTACTGCCGAGGTCGACCACTCCGTTGGTGGCGATCGACCGCGCCGGCAGGCGCAGTGGCGTCGGCGGGGTCAGCTCACCCTCGGCGCTGCTGGGGCCCGGTGCCCACCGGGGCGTCTTGAGCACCCCGCCGGGTGCGGGAACCTGCCGTCGTGGGGTGCGGGAGCCGCGAACTGCGGCGAGCAGCCAGGCGTCCAGACTCAATCCGTCGCGGCGGCCCAACGCGAGGACGGTTGCGGCACCGAGCAGCGGGACCAGACCGCCGAGCAGGACCGGCATCGGCAGAACATCGAGCAGTGTCCGAAACAGCAGGTAGGCGATGGCTACGGCGGTGGCCAGGATGGCGACCTGACGGGTGGTCAGGTTGAACAGCAGACGATCGGGTGTTTCGACGTCGGCAGGGATCCGAGCACGGAGATCGACATCAGACATGGGGTCTCCTCAGGCAATCGGTTGGACTGGGGCGTGGGGTGTCAGCCGGGCAAGCGGTCATTGCCGCTGTTGCCCCGGGCCGACAGTCGGGAGGATGGAGTCGGTGGCAGAGGGTTGGTGGCCCGGGATCGCGCTGCCGCTGACGCGCGGGTGGTCCGCGGGCCATACGCCGTCGTCGACGGCCAGCCCGTACCGCTCGGGGCGTGGGCTGACGCCGGACCTGGCCCGATCGATGACGGCGCGGCTCCGGACCCATGCGGTGGCCGATTCGTCCCGCGCATGCCCTGGGGCGGGGAGTCCGCCGGCCAGCCGGTGCCGGAGTCGGTGTAGGCCCACCACCGACGCCAGCGGGGCATGCGTTGGGGCATCGCGGTGGCCGGGGTCCGCCCGGACGGAACTCTCGGTAGAGCACGCTCCGCAGGGGCGGGTGCCGCCGTCGGCGCGGTCCTGCGCGGAACCGGTCCCGGCCGAGGTCCGCCGCCAGTCGGTCTCGGCAACGATGGGCCGGTCCCCGGTCCCCCTGGGCCAGTCTGGCGGGCGGCCACTCGCGCCGCTGGCCGGCTGGCCTGTCGGCCACCGCGCCACAGGCCCCCGGTCAGGGCCCGACTGACCTGCTGCACGATCGCGACGCGGATGAACGCGCCGACGACGTTGTTGGACTGACCTCCGGTGACGTAGCGGCGCATCAGGGCGGGGATCTTCACCACGGCCAGCAGCAGGCAACAGATGATGAACAGGTTGAACGTGCCGGTTGGGTCGTCGGGCAGGCCGAGGGCGGGCAGGTTCGCCGTTGGGCTGAGGAAGACGGTCAGCGCGGTGTGCAAGGCGAGGGCTTGGGCGATGACGGTGGCCAGGGCACCAATGAAGGCCCGCCACCACAGCTTCGCCGCGGATTCCGTCCATGGTGTGGCGTGACTGGCCAACGCCACCGGTGCGATGCCGACGAGGATCACCAGCAGGCCGAGGCGCAGGATCCAACCAACCATGATCATCGCGACGAGAGCTGCGATGGCAATCCCGATGATCAGTGTGAGGAGCGCGTTGGCGGGGTCGGTGAGGGCGTCGACGACGGTGCGTTTCATCTGGCCGAGGGAGCCCTCGGTGGTGATGGGGTCACTGGTGAGCGCCTGGGTGAGCGCGTTGCCCAGTTCGATGAGCCCCTTCGACAGCGGCGTCGCGAAGTTCGCTGCGATGAAGCCGATGACCAGGCGCGGCACCAGTTCACCGACGCCGTAGCGTGCCTGCACGCTGTCCCGGCTCATGATCACGACATTGGAGGCGATGATCGCCAGCACGAAGCAGGTGTTCACGATCATCAGGGCGCGGGCGCTGATCGTCTCGACCTGCGGCAGCCCAGTGACGTCGGGTACGACGAGGAACGCCGAGGACAGCAATGACCACAGGGCCTCGATGACATCCGCGACTCGCTGTGCCAGCCAGGTGAGGATCTCGTCCAGCAGGGTTCCGACTCCGACGATGTCCCAGAACATCGGGTCAGGTCCCCAGGATGCCGCGCAGGATGGTCAGCAGCACCGGGGCCAGCACGGCGAGGGCGTAGCCCGTGGCAGCGCCCTTGAGTGCGCCCTTGGCCTTCTCCACCTGCCCGGGGTCGCCGCCGGCCATCAGGTACAACGCCCCACCGTAGGTGAGGAACAGGGTGGCGACGCCGACGAGGATGCCGACGATCCAGACGACCAGGTTGTTGATGACGGTCGGGAGGTTGTTGACGGCGAGCAGTTCAGGCGCTCCGGCGATGACCTGCGCGGTCAGGCCGAGCAGGACACCGGCGTTGGTCGTAGTAGACAGTGACAGTCGGTTCAGGATGCGGCGCATCGGTGGTCACCTCCCGCCCCACCGCTCGGTGGGGCGTGCTCGAAAGCGGTTGGGAGGCGCCGCCCGTACGAGCGGGGACCGTGGAAGCACTGCTCCTTCCACATCGGGTTTGGGTTTCGTGGTGAGCACGGACCTTAAGCCGGACCGAGTCACCACCCGTGCCGGGCGGCGCCGGAGACCGCTCGCGTACCCCGGCTGGCGTGTCGGAGGGGTGATCGGTCTCGTGACCGCCAAGAGCCCGTGTTGGGCCGGGTTTCCCGGGGCTGACCGTTCAACGCGTGGCCAACCGTCACCCAACGGCCGCCCGGTCACTGGCCGGGCCACGCCCGCAGGGACGTGCGGCGAACCGGCTTGGGCGGACGGGTACGCAGCCTGACGTGGGCCAGTTCCCCGTCACGGATGGCGTCGACCAGCCTCGACTCAGCCCGGTCGCGCCAGTGCGAGGCCAACTGTCCCGCGATGCCCCACCGGGCCGCAGCCGCCTGCACCGATGCGCCTTCCAGCCGCGTCTCGGCGATGATGTTGGCGTCGTCGGCGTCGATCACCCCGATCGCCACCGCGCGGGCCAGCACGAACTCCGGGTGATCCCACGGCTGCAGCGGGGTACGCGGCCCGGGCGGCTCGCTGTCGAAGGGTTCGGTGGTGACGTCGGCGTATCGCACCTTGAGGCCCGCCCGCCCGGCGGCGTCGAGCATGCGCGGGAGGATCCTCGGCTGGTCGACGTCCACCCGGCGCACCAGGCGGTCCCAGAAGGTCCCCAGGATCTCGGCGTCGATATCGTCGCTGTCGCCCCGGTAACCCCGCGCCAACCCACCGGCCAAGGCCCGCAGGCCGGGCATCGCGAGGCCGACGGCCCCCAACCCCCAGCCGGGGCCGTCCTGGCGCGAGCGGACGACGAGTTCCCGCCAAACCAGGTCGCGGACCTCCCGCGAGGTGTCCCGGTCGAGGAGGAACCGCTTCAGCTCGTACAGGGACATCAGGCGGTCCGGGCAGCCGGCGAACCGGCGGCCGTCGAACTGAAGAGTCGTGGGCGGGCGGACGAGCAGGTCGAAAGCGCGCTGGGCGGAGTCCAGCGGAGAGTCGGGCCACTCGGAGAAGGAAGGCATCGCGGGTACTCCCGGTGTGCGGCGGGCTGCCACCGGCCGCGGCAGCTCTCGCGCCTCATCCCCACACGCGCACCCAACGCGACCTGGCGTTCGCCGGTGCTCCACGACTTTAGAAATCGGCACACGTACGGCTGTTGTCCGCAGGCCACGGCGTTGGACCTCCTGTTGGCCAACACGACGCCGTTCTTCGTAGGACCCTCAGGGAGATCGCTAACCGGTTCTGTTTCAGCAGCTCAAGAGTCCTGTTGGCTGGTGTGGGTGGAAATTTTGCCAACGGGGTGCGGCCGCCTTCCGCCGCAAGGTGGCACCGTCCGGACCGAGTTGGCACCGTCCGGGTCGAGGCGGTTCGGTGTCGTAGGCGAGTATCAGATTTGTGGAGATCGTGGAGCAGTTCGTGCTGGGCAAGTCCGGAGATCCGCTCGTCTGCGAGGACGCAGTCGTGGTGACCGCCGAGCATGCGGCTGTCATTGACGGCGCTACGGATGTGAGTGGTCGGCGCTACGGGAGCGCGGCGGGTGGATGGTGGGCCATGGCGGCTTGCCGCGACGCCGTGCAGCAACTGCCGCACGGCGTTGACCCGCATCGGGCGGTTGCGGCCATGACCTCGGAGCTGGCGGCCCGCCTCGGCTCTGGGCTGACAGCAGCCGAGCGGCCGAGCGCGGCGGTCACCGTCTTTTCGCGAGTGCGCCGGGAGATCTGGCAGATCGGTGACGTCGGATTCTCCTACAGCGGACTCCCCGCGTCGGTCGGGCAGCCACGCAAACTGGTCGACCGCGTCGCTGTGTCGATCCGGGCTGCGGTTCTGGCTGCGGAGGCCGCTGCCGGAACGATCAGCATGGACCGGGTGGTAGAGGCGGACCCCGGGCGACTCGCGGCGCGAGCTCTGATCGGGCGGCAGGGTGCCCTCCGCAACAGCATCGGCCCGTACGGTTATGCCGCAATCGATGGCCGGCCGGTTCCTCCGTCGTTGGTGGTAGTGCATCCGGTGCCCGAGGGCATCGACGAACTGATGATTGCCAGCGACGGCTACCCGGTCATCGGCGAGACACTGGCCGCGTCCGAATCAGAGCTCGCCCTGCTCTTGGAGAAGGACCCCTGGTGCGTGGCGGAGCTTGCCGGCACCAAGGCGATCTTGCCGGGACAGGTGAGCTTCGATGACCGGGCCTATCTACGTGTTCGCCTCTGATCCAGCCGAGATCAGGTCGAGCATCGGCAGCCATTCCAATCGCCGAAAGCGCCACTCAGATCCGGACAACCAACCTCGATCTTGTCCGGGCCCACCTGGAACGACCACAGCTCAGCGCTCACCACCAAGTGCCACTTCAAGCCGAACGGGCCGCCGCCGCGGAGATCGGCGCGGTTCCCCGGGGCACCTCTCTGCCTCGACAATGTCCTCGCCGTAGCGAGACGTCCAGCCCAGCGCCCGGGGTACCCCGGATCTTGGTCATTCACGTACCGTGGTCCTACCTCGCCGTGGCGGGTGCATCACGGAAAGCGTTGAGCGAGCAAAAGGCCGGGGGGCGAATGCAGGGCAGCAGGCATGAACGCCTCAAACTGGCGAGTCTGGACTTCCTGGGCGACGACTCCGCCCTGCGCGAGCAGGCCGATCGTGCGCTGCGCGAGGCGGGACGTGAACTGCGTCCCGAGGAGTGCTCCGGGGTGGACCACACCGGCTCCGTCCGCGTGGTGGTCGACACCCAGCGAGAGGTCTCAGCTGTCACGATCGCTCGCGAGTGGCGCGGCCGGCTTGGTCCCAGCGGGTTCGCCGGTGCGCTCTTCGAGGCCTACGCCGCGGGCGTACAGGCTGCCCTCGAATTGGCGGCTCTCCTCCGCCTGCAGACGGAGGAGAGAGGTTCTGCATCGCCGGATCAGGAGCCGCTCGACAGTACCCCCGATCGGGACGTTGATGAGTACACGTGGCTTCGCGACACCTGGCGAACGCTGGACGACCTTGACGCAGAGCTCAACGCTGCGGCTCGCTTGCCCAGGCGGACGGACGAGTCAAGCATGTCGAGCCCCAACGGCTGTCTGACGCTGCACATCCACAGAGGCGGCATCACCGGCATCACCGGCGACGCCAGGCGGATCGCCCGGGCAGATGCAGGTCAGCTGCAGTTCGAAGCCCGTTCCCTCTTCCGCGCGTTCGAGCTTGCCAACGCCGGACCGACTGGATCGTGAGGTAGTGAGATGGATGCACTGAACGTCATCACCGACTCGCTCCGTGACGAGGGAGGCAAGTGGCTGACGCTGTCGGACCGGATCGCCGCCATCAAGGTCGCTGCGGAGCAGCTGCATCTCGACCCCTCGGCCTTCTTCATCGGTGACGCGAACGTCCTCATCCACGCCGCGGCGTACAACGACTTCCACACCTTCATGGTTGCCGTCCTGAATGGGGCGGTGACCGAATTCGAACAGGTCGGCGAGGCCCTGCGTCGCATCGCCGACGAGTACGACCGGGCAGACGAGATCGTCTCATTGGACCTCAACAAGATCTACAAGGCCTAGCATCCCGCACGCGACGTTCGGAGAGGGCACGGAGCACCCCATGCAGCCAGGTACCACTGATCTCGAGTACGGGGAACCGTTCAACAAGGCGTTCGACTACATCCGCTCCGGCATCGACACGGCGATCGCCACGTTCAACGAGATCGTCGAGCAGGTACAGCAGTGGAAGTGGCTCCTCGGACCGGCAGCACTCTTGTGGATCAAGCACAGCCTGGACACCACCCGGGCAGGGCTGGATGCCATCCTCGACCGGGTCGAGCAGTCCTTGGAGCATCAACTGCCAGTGCTCTCGCTCATCGAGGTCAGCTTCCGCTGGGTCAACGACGTGAAGACACCGGTCTCCGACCTCTCCTCCGACACCACCAACCCGAAGAACGAGAACCTGCCCAAGTGGACCGGCGACGCCGCGATCGCCTACAACGCCAAGGCACTCAAGCAGAAAGCCGCCGTCGACGAGTCCGTCGTCAAGTCGGAGTTCATCAGCCAGTGGCTGTTCACGATCGCCAAGGCGAACGTCGACTACGCCGTCGAACTCGCGAAGATCGTCACGGGGCTGGTCGGCAAACTGGTGCAGGCAGCGAGTGAGGGTGCAACCGTCATCGACCTACCGTGGGCCATCTCCACCCTCGCCAAGTCGGTCGGAGACCTCGTCACCGCCGGCCTGGACGTTCTGCTCACCATCAGCCAGCGCTTCATCGACGCGCTGGGCAACATCCGGGACATCGCCACGCAGGTCGGCGACCACTCGAAGCTACCCGGTGGGCGGTGGCCCGAGGCCGTCCGAGGATGACCGACGGGCGCGTCACACCGTGGGTACGGCCGCCTGCGTCGCCCTGAGGAGCGTCAGCGCCTTCGGCGCGAGCGTTTCAGTGGCGACGTACGAGGCACCACCGATGGCCACCCAGACCTTCACCACCAGGTTGCCCATGCGAGCGTGGACCATGTACTCGGCGTACTTGAAGCCGGGCTCGGAGCGCCTAGTAAAGGCCTCGGCCTCGTCGCCCACACCGGAGATGCCGCCGACGGGAATCATCACCGTCACCCGTCCCGTAGACCGATAGAGCAGCAGAGCCTCCTCCGCGTTGGCCGGCGTCGACGCCTCCACCCGCAGGCTCGCCTCATGCCCGTCCTTCGTCCGCATCTCGAACAGACACGCCGCACCCGGCTGCCCGAGAGGTGGCTTCGGATCGGTACGGGTCACCGTCAGCGACAACTCCGCCAACGGCCGAAGATCAGTACGCTTACACAGCTCCAGATCCTGAGCGCGGTAGACAGGGCCGACCGAGGCGGTAGGCGCGGTGGAGGCAACGCCGCTCGTGGCCGGCCCGGCGGTCGGCGCACCCGCAGGAGCCGAGGCACCATCACAGGCGGCAGCGGCGAGCACCGCAACGAGCGCCACGACAAGACGAGACACACCGGTCACCGCAGACATGTCTCGAACATACCGGCTGCGACGCTGGCAGACGGCCCGAGCGACGAGTCACTATGGTGCCGGGTATGCCCGCCGCAGAGACCCCGGAGCAAATCACCCGAACCCGCACCGTCACCGCCCGTGCGATTCTGCAGGGCAAGGCCGATCTTCGTACGTACCCCTATCGCCTGCTGGCCGTGGTATCTCATCACGGCCTGGGCGGCGACCAGATCAGCGAGGCGGTTGCTGCCGCCGAGGTCCTGGGCCAGTTCGGTTGGGACCTCGTCAGCGTGTCGGAATTCGCCTCCAACAGGATCGTCTACGCCTTCCTGCGGAGACGGTGACGATGGCTCTCGGCTCCTGTTGGACCTGACGCGGCTGGGCAGGTGACCGCGGCCCGGAAGAGTGGATGCGGTGGAACAGGATTCGACGGGCCGGAATCGGTAGCCGTCCTGTCCGCATCATCCGCCGGATCAAAGCCGCCGAGGGAAGATTCCGTTGCTGGACCGCTACGACTTCCGCGAACGACCTTTCGGCCCACCGCTGCCGCACCTGTTCCAGGGGCTCACTCAACCGGCTGGCCGCCATCTCACCGACCGGCCTCAGTCGACCCGCTTCGTCAGCAAGCCGAACTCGGAGGATTCAGCTTCACCGCACTCGGCTGATGCGCCTCCCGTCCGGCTGAAGGCCGGCGCTTACCTCTGCGGACGGGCGTTGATCTGCTCAACGGTTGGGGGCCGCCGGACGGGTTCGTCACCGATGGAGTAGACCTCCAGACAGCACAGATAGCCCTCACCATCGACGAGTAGCACGATGCCGGCGTAGAACTCGTCGTCGCTGATGTCAGCCGACACCGGTGCACCGGACAACACCGGGGCCGGCGCTGCGACGCGGTCCACAGCAAGGTTCACGGTCACGCAGCCGCACCCGCAGCTGCCCTCGACTGTGGCGAACGGCAACTGCGCCCGCAACTCGTCGCGCCCAGGGAACGGCACGGACAGCAGCCGCGCGATGACGTCCCGCTCGATGTCGCTGAGCGGGCGAGGTATGTCGTCGCCGGTCATACCGCCGCCTCATGCCGCAGGCCGGCATGGAACCGCAGCAGCCGGACCCTGTCCTCGCCCAGGATCGGGCGAGCACGCTCGATCAGGTTGTCGAGTTCGGCGGCAAGATTCCGGGATGGACTGTGATAGGTCGTGGCCGCCTGCCGATCGAGCCACGAGCTGATGTCCGCCCGCGCACCGACGCGCAACCGGTCGTCGGGATCATCGACCAGCCGTAGGTTGGTGGCCAGCCGCTGCCACGCGTTGACCAAGGTCAGTAGCCGGTAGCCCGCGAACCGGACATGCGGCGCATTGCCCGGCCTGAGCAGGGCCTCAAGCATCTCCGGATCCAGGGCGCCGAGGTCGTGTCGCAGGGCCGCCACCACCTGGCTGGTCACCGCGCCAGACTCGTCGCGCAGCAGTGGCACCAGTTCGGCCGACCGGGTCACGCCGAGGCG
Organism: Micromonospora vulcania; assembly: GCF_042658605.1. Classification (NCBI taxonomy): domain Bacteria; kingdom Bacillati; phylum Actinomycetota; class Actinomycetes; order Micromonosporales; family Micromonosporaceae; genus Micromonospora; species Micromonospora vulcania. The sequence goes on from NZ_JBHSQS010000028.1 coordinate 34,867, forward strand.
ACGCAATGCTCGGACCGCTTCGACCCGACCACGCGCACGTGGATGCGCCAGCCACCGTCGCACCAGGCCGGCATCCTCGACGCCACCGGTCTCGCCCAGCCCGGCGATCACCCCCGGCGCCAGCGGCTCCCGCCGAGCAAGCAGGCGATAGAACTCTGCCGGATCCGCGCCACCGCGGCGCAGCCCGGCCTGAGCAATCGCCCGCACCAGCGGATGCCGGTCAGGCAACGCCGCCTCAGCGGCGCCCAGATCACCGACCGCAGTCACGGCCTGCAGCGCCTCAGCCCGAACCAGCGCAGTACGGCTGACCAGCAACCCCCGCAATTGAGCCGGGTCCGTCGCGGCCTGAACGGCACCTCGGGCGCACAGGGACCGGATCGGCAGGTCGTCGTCTTTCATCGCGGCCGTGATCAACCGGCGCACACTCAACAGGCCACCGGCCGTCGCGGCCCGGTACGCCGCCCGCCGGGTCCGACGATCCCGCGCCAGAGCGCATTCGTCCGCAGCGCCACGGTGACTCCGCAGCGGGTGGCAACCAACCGCCAGACATGACCTAAACCAAATAAATGATTTTCGCGGTACGGAGAAGGCTGCCAGCCGCCGTTGGGCCGAGACTCGCCGTCGTTGGGTGACGGCGCCCCGCTGTTGGGCTGGCCTGGCGGGCACGTCGGTATCCCTGTTCTCCGGATGGGTCTGCCGCGATCATTGTCGGGCACGACCCCAGGGACGACCGCCGCCGTCAACGCGCGGAGCACTGGTCGATGGCGAGCCTCAGCGCAACACGCCGTCCGTGCCGTCGTCGTCCGGGCCCCATACGTCGTCGTCTTCCCTGAGCCAGGTGCCGTGTTGGGACTCTTCGTTGCCGTCGTCGACCCCGCCGTTCGTCCCAGTCAGGCCGCCCCGGACGCCACCGCCGGCAGCACGGGCGCCCGTGCTACCGGAACCACCCCGGCCGCCCGCGCCGACCATGCCAGGCGCCATCGCCGCACCGCCCCTGCTGGACGGACCATTGACACCGCGCCCCGCACCACCGGTACCAGCCGCGCCACCCATCATCGGTGGCATGCTTAGGCTGACCGGGCGGCCCAGGGAACCACCGCCCGGTATGGGGCCGCCGCCCCCGGCACCCAGGCCTGCCGTGCCGCCAAGGCCGCCGCCCCCGGCGCCCAGGCCGGTCGCGCTGGGCACGCCACCGCCGGCACCAAACCCGGAGTTCACGCCGGTGAGGCTTCCCGTACCTGCGCCTGCGCCGGCCAGGCCGCTGCTGTACTCGCCGGCCAGAGCACCGCCACCGAGGTCGCTGCCGGCGCCCGAGGGCTTGCCGCTGCCGCTTGGGGCGTTGCCGTCGTAGCCGCCAGTGCCGGAGGAGAGGTCCGGGTGGGTGCCCGAGCCGACACCTCCCCCGCCAGAGCTGACGTGACCGGTTCCCAGAGAAGGTTCACCGCCGAGACCGCCGGTTGAAGGCCCTCCACCGAGGCTGGCCGGCTGGCCGGCACCGCCGGTGCCCGTCGGACCTTCCAGGTCCACCCCGCTCGGGCCGCTGCCCGTGCGCTTCTCCGACTGAGTGCCTCCGGGGGTCTCCCGCTCCCGGGCTGCGTAGTCGTCGCTGACCTGGTCGTAGGCTTTGCGCGCGTCCTCGGTGTTGTTGTTGAAGAATTCGCCGATCCGGTCGTTGAGCTGGCCGAGCTTCTCCATCGGCCAACTACCCGTGAAGTCGGCCCGGATGCTCGCCTCGAACAGCCCTGTCTCGATGACTATGGCACCGTTGCGGGCCGCCGCCAGGTCGCCCACGCACCCTTGGGGGACCGGCATTGCGTTCTGCGCACGCTCCAGGTCCTGCGCGGCGGTTTGGAGGACGGTCACGATGCTGTGCTGATCGCTGCCCGACTCCCGGGCACCGTCCACGATCGTCTCGGCCTGCTTGGTCAGCGCTTCCATGTGCGTGCGGAACGCGTCGTACGCCGGGCCCTTCCAGCTCTCGCCGAGATCGTGGATGTCGGCGTCCACCAGCCGTTTGACCTCCTCGACGTTGCCCAGCAGCGCCTGCCAGCCCAACGCGGCGCTGGTGACGTCGGCCGGCCGGCCTGCGACCAGCACCTGCCGCGCCATTTCCTCCCAGCTCGGAGCGCTCACGTCAAACTCCTTCCGCGCTGCTGCCCGGACCGGGTCCGCCGGACCTCAGGGCTCGCTGCATCTCCTGCGCTGACATCTTGTTCGCGTCCTCGGCGGTGTCGTACTGACGCTTGACCTCGCGCAACGCATCGGCCGCGCGGTACATGTCGTCGGAGAGATTCGTCAGTGACTCCGAGGTCGTCCGGTGCAGACCATGGTGAGCGGCTGCCAGGCTCAGCCCTTTGGGAAAGCCGCCCAGCGCGCCGCCCGGGCTGGCCAGCGCCGCTTCGCCGCCGAGCAGGTCCTTGATCTCCTCCATGTCGACGGCGAGCCGGCGCAGGTAGCTTGCGTGCCGCTCGATGTTGTCGGCGGCCGCCTCTAGGCGGTCCGCCTCCCACTCGGTGACGTCGCGCTGACCGGGCCCGCCCACGAGCTGCGACGGCGCCGATCCTGCGCCGGCGCGGACGTCATCCTGACGGAACCCCACGGCCGGCCCGTGCGCAGCCACCGTGGCAATGGGCCGCAACGGGCTGCCCGCTGGCATCGCGTCGGCGACGCCGGGCGGCAACCGCGTCCAGCCCTCCACCTGTGGTGGGCTGTTGCCCTCGTCGCTCATCTCCGTCCCCCCCGTTGATCGGTCGGTGGTGTGTCAGCGCTGGTGCGGGCCGCCCAAGCCCTGGGGCGGTGCGGTCCCGGGCTGCGCCGATCCGCCGGGCTGCCCCGGTAGCGAAGTGGGCGGAGGGAATGGGGGTACGGGCTGCGGCCTGGTCTGACGTGGATGAGGATGCTGCGCAGCATCTGACCGCGGGGGCGGCGTACCTTCCGGCGGGCCGTAGCCGGGCGGCGGGACGGCCGGGTGCCCGTACACGGGCGGCGGGAACCCCGGACCACCCACCAGCGCTCTGCCCGGTTCGGGTCCGACCGGCGGCGCGGTACGGCGGCGCCGGCGGCGGGCGACGACTACGGCCAGCACCACCGCGGCGATGACGACGGCCAGGCACAGCACGCCCGCGACCATGAGGCCGGTCTTGTTCTTGACCTTGATGGCGACAGCCGGCCGTTCGGTCTGCCCGGCGCTGGAAGAGGTCGTCGCTCCATCAGGCTGCGCGCCGGCCGCCAGCAGCGGGTTGCCGTCTACGGCTGGCACCGGCCGCTGCAGCGCGGCAAGCGCGTCCACGGCGCCGAAGCCGAACTCCGGATCCCGACCCGGCACCCCCGCGTCCCGGGCCGTCCGGATCAGGCGATTGATCACGTTCGCCGCGTCCAGGTCCGGGTAGCGTGACCGCACCAGCGCGACCACCCCGGCCATGATGGCGGTCGCCTGACTAGTGCCCGAGGCAACCGCGTAACCGTTGCCCTCGACCACCGTCGGCACGGGAGCGATGATGTCGTCACCTGGGGCGGCGAGGACCACCTCGGAGCCGCCGACCGAGTAGCGGGAGAGGTCCCCCGACCTGGTTGTCGCATTGACCGCAATCACGCCGGGCGCGTTCGCCGGAGAGTTGACCGTCCGACCGCCCTCACCCGTCGCCGCGACGAGCACGACGTTCTTGCTCAGGGCGTACTGGACCGCCTCGACGATCCGGACGCTGGCGGGCTGCTCGAAGCCGATGGACAGGCTGATCACGTCGGCTCCGGCGTCGGTGGCCCAACGGATGTCCCGCGCCACCTCACCGTCGTTGCCGTCGCCCGCGCTGCCGCTCAGCGCGATCGGCAGGACCTTCGCCTCCGGCGCGATCCCCAGCTGCCGGTTCCGGTCGCCGCCCCGCCCGACGATCAGGCCGGCCATCGACGTGCCGTGGCCCTCCTCCATATCCCGGTCGACCCGGCCCTGCGGAGATCCCGCCGGGGCGTCACCGGGGCGGCCGGCCAGTTGGCCGGCGAGCGCCGGGTGCGACGCGTCGACACCGCTGTCGATGACGGCGATCGTCACCCCACGCCCCTTGGTGATCTCGTGGGCCCGCGGGATCTGCAGCGCGTCCAAATACCACTGCAGGCCGCGTACCGTGTCGGCCGCCGACGCAGGAGCTGGCACGCCCACAACCCCGGAACCGACCACCACGCCGACCATCGACACGGCGACGGCGAACTTCAGCACCGATCGGCGACCCTTACCCGTACGCACGGCACTCCCCGAACCTCGTCGACTAGCTACGCGTTGCGGCTCCGGTCCGGCTCGAGCCGGACCGGAGCCGCACGTCTGATTTTCTCAGCCTCGTACCTTGGTTGGCCTTGCTCATTTCGGTGGAGACGTCGTTGCACGGCCAGCACCGACAGCGCCGCCGATCTCATTCAAAATCTTGCCGACGTCCCGGACGGCGGGCAGTCGCTGCTTCGATCTCAAACACCAAGGTTCCGCCCTTCCGTCCCTTGTGGCGGTGGACCCGCGAGGCGTCCTCCACCGTATGGCCGCCAACCAACCCGGCCGCGTTGCAGGTGAGACGCTAGCGCAACGCGTCAAGATCCCGCCACCCTGTGTGACCAGCTGAGCCGGCGCGACACCTCGTGCAGGTAATCCGACGTTTACATCCACGCCAGACTCGTCGGCAACCCACCGCGCGGTTCGCCACCACCGCCGGACCGGAGGTTGGCCAACCGTTGGCCAACGGTTGGGTCGCCGTTGGGTGGCCAACGTAGTGCTCCCCCAGCAAACCCGCCGTCACGACCGCTCTTGGTGGTCGTGAGCACGGGCCAGCCGGTGTGGAAGCCACCCGCCGATGACCAGATCCTCCGCGACACCCGAGAACCCCACCGGGCCGGACCCATTGTCCCGAGACGGCAGACCCGACCCATACGCCGACAGCTCCACCTTCGGCCACCACCGCGACTTCCTTCACGTCGACGTCATCGTCGGTGGCTCGCCGATCTGGATCTCGGTGTGGCGCAGCGGCGCCCCTAGCGAGACCAGCGCGTCCACATTTCGCCGCCTGCTGGCGCGTCGGATCATCGCCGTCTACAGCCGGCGCGGCGCAACCGTGGTCGACTTCGACGCCGACCCGACCGTTCGCGACGAAAGCATTGCCGCGGGACGCACCTACCGCCCGGTCACCCATGCTGCGGACCTGGCCGGCCTCGACACCATGGAGCAGGTCGACCTGGTCGTACTGCGCTGGCCGCGACCCCAGCCGCTCGCACAGCCCAGGCCCGTCGACCGTGCGGTGGCCGATCTCTTCCGGGCCCTCCGGCTGGTCATCACCCCGGACGGCTTCGCGGTCCTCATCGTCGAGCAGCGTTCGACCCAACCGGCGCCCACCGAGGTCGTGCACCTGGCCGGGCTTGTCCCCGAGGCTCACGCCGGTGGGATGAACTATCTCCAGCACGTCCTCGCGATCACCGCACCGGTAGGCCTGAGCGCGGAAAGCGCAGACGCCGCACGGTCGGCGGCCAGCCAGCACGGCTCACCGACTCACCTGCACCTGCTGGTCTTCGTCGTACGGGCAGGCCACCGTGACTGACCAGCCGGAGACTGCCGCCCACCGCCGTCCGTCGCGTCGCCGCCCAGCCCGTCCGCGGGTACGGCCGATCAGCTACCGGCAGGCGTGCGCCTACATCAGCGCCCACGACCAGCAGCTCGAACGACCGCAGGGACACACGTTTTCCCTTGGACTGACCAACCACGCCGGCAACCTGATCGGAGTCGCCATGGTCGGCCGTCCCGACGCCCGCCACCACGACGACGGCCTGACCGCCGAAGTCACCCGCCTGGCGACCGACGGGCCACGCAACGCGTACTCGGTCCTGCTTGCCGCCGCATGGCGAGTCGCTCGTCGCATGGGCTACCGACGCATGGTCACCTACACCCGCACCGACAAGCCCGCCGCCGGCCTACGGGCCGCGGGTTGGAAGGTCGTCACCGAGACGCCTCCCGCACGCGGGCGGAATCGGCTCAGCCGGCACCCAGCGCCGCGCGGCACCGGCGACTCAACCCGCACTCGCTGGCAGATCACCACCGAGGACTGGCGCACCCGAACCGAAGTTGCTGACCGCGTCCCCCGGTAGGCCAGAGATGGACAGGACCCACGGTGACCGGCCACACCGCAGCCGTGCACGCACCAGCAGATCGGTTGCTCAACCACCGCGACGGGCCCATCGGCACCCTGCGGCCGATCCTCGACGAATGCTCGACCTGGAGCGTCACCCCGTGCCAATAGACGCAGGAAAGATGCTCGCTGGCCTGCCCCCTTCTTGGCGAGGTTTCCTAGAGGACTGGCATCGGTCATTGCGGTCCGGGAACTATCCGGAGACGACCCGCTACAACTATCTGCTCGCCGCGGCGCAACTGGCCCGCTACCTGCAGGATCGCGCGAAATCGGCACCTGACACGTCGGAGGCAGCACACGATCCCACTGCCGTGACCCGGGCGCACGTGGAGGAGTTCCAGGCGTGGATGGTGGAGACACGCTCACCCGCAACCGCCCTGAACAAGCACAAAGCTCTGCAACAGTTCTTCAAGTGGCTGGCGCTGGACGAGGAGGAGATCGATCGATCTCCGATGGAGCGTGTTCGGCAGCCCAAGACGCCGCAGAAGCTGATACCGATCATCCGCGACGATGACACGAAACGCATCCTGGACACGTGTCGTGGCAGAGCGTTCGTCGACCGGCGAGACGAGGCGATCATCCGCCTGCTGTACAACACGGGTGCCCGGCTGTCCGAGGTCGCCAACCTTCATGTTGACGATGTCAGCCTCGCCGACACAGACACTGTTCGCTACCACGGCAAGGGTGCCAAGGACCGCCGGGTACGACTGGGACCCAAGACGGCGCGGGCCATGAGCCGCTACCTCCGAACGCGGTCCCAGCACAAAGGATCACTCCTTGCCGAGCTCTGGCTCGCGGACCGAGGCACACGGGCACTTGCCGCCAACGGCATCAAGCTCATGCTCAAACGTCGCGGCCGCCGCGCCGGCGTCGCGAACGTCCACGCCCACCGCTGGCGGCACAACTTCGCCCACGAGTGGAAGCGCGCCGGCGGCGACACGGGCGACCTGATGCTGCTGCTCGGTTGGACCTCAGACGACATGCCCCGGCACTACGGCGCCAGCGCAGCCGCCGAGCGCGCCCAGGAGAGCCAATCCCGTGTCGGGATCGGTGAGCGTGTCTGAGCCCGAAGAACGGAAAGCCAGGTCGACGGGGCTGACACCGGAGGAGCGTCGACGCCGGGCACGCATAGCCGCGCATACATCCTGGGCCAGAACGATCGACCGTCGCGCCCGCACGGCAGCGGGGACGCAGGGCTTCCTCGATCGCTTCGAACGACAGGTCGATCCCGAGGGCCTGCTCGATCCAGATGTACGCGCGGAAATGGCACGACACGCGAGGACGGCGTACATGTTGCAGCTGGCGGAACTGTCCCGGAAGTCCCGCCGTCGGCGTACAGATCCGAGTGGATAGGCAGGTACGCTGCCGCCTGAAGGCGACCCCCACAACGGGCTGAGACACCGCTTCCGAAGACTTGTTTGGCGATGGGCAGGCGGCGATACATGGCAAGAGGCGTCTCAGGCGGCAACCGGATTGGGACAACAAGGCCCGCCGGTGGTTGGGCGACCTCTACGAGCTGTGCCCGGATAAGTTGCTCGACGTGCTAAACGGTGACCGCGACCAGACCAAGATCACGGCCTTGCCCCGGAAGTACCGGTCGCAACGGCGGTAGTAGTTTCTCAATTCCCACGCGCGGAGTCTGCGGCAGAGGCGTGCACGCCGGTCCGGATATAGCCCATTCGTGGTGGCACCTCATCACGCTAGGCACTCTCGGATTCTCGGCCGCTCGAATCGGTGATGGGCAGGGCTTGGAAGGCTGTGAGCGCGGTGAAGTCGGGCGGCTGCCGATGTGCGAGTAGTTCTGCGGCTCGGACCAGCGATGCGATCGGTGCGCCCCCGCGCCCGGCGGTTACGGTCATTGCGGTGAATTCCACGTTCAGGCTTTCGAATGACTCGTCGTCGTTAGGCCGGCGGACTTGCACCTTGGTGACTTGGTAGCTGTCATCAATCGAGGATCGGATCAGCGCGACATCTGAACTGACGTCACCGTTACCCTCGGCGCCGACGTAGATCCTGCGTGACAAGCCGCGCATGTCCACCGAGTCGAGCGCGAATCCGTTGATCAGCGGCGCGATGTCGTCCCAGTTAGCGGCGATGCTGTCGATGCGTCCTTTCAGCCTGCGGGCATCGGATGCGATGAACAGTCGCCACGGACCCGCATCGGCGGTAAGCAGCCGGTTTTTGATGAACCAGAAGGATTCGTCGCCGTTCAGGCACTCCTGCTCGGACTCAGGTTCCACCTCAGAGCCAGCCGTTCGCAACATCGGGGTCGAGACCGTGACCGTTGATTCCTCGTCGTATGAGTTGTTGATCACCAATTGTGCTCGCTTGGCCGTCCAGATCTCCAAGTTCGGCACGACGAGAGCGGTCACGTCCATCTCCGCCAGTGCGTCACCCAAATCTTCAAGCCTTTCCAGGGACATCATTGAGCCGATGAAATGCCAGAGACGCGTGTTGGCTCGTGCGGTCTCGTCGGCGAGCAGATACGGGACGAGGACCCGAAGTTCAATCTCGGAGCTCTCCGTTCAGCCCGGTGACGGCATCGATGACCTCCGTCGAGAGACCGAGCCTAAGCAACTCGGCCGAGCGCCGAAGACGCAGAGCGGCGTCGGGGGCGAACATCTCGTCGGTGGTCTCTTGGAACGTTGCCAGAAACTGATCGGTGAGAACAACGCCGCTGTCCGGCGGCGTGGCGCTCTGCGCGAGCCGCTCGACGTCCTGGGGTGTCAGCAGGCCCCGCCCACCCTTGAGGAGGTTCGCCTGCACCAGCCGCAGCAGTGGAGCGTCCTCCTGGCCGTGCAGGGCGGAACGCTGAGTGCCGAACGGCGTTGCCATGTCCGCCAGCGAGACCACATCGGTCACGAGTACCCGGTTGGCCTCCCGGGCGCGCTCGCGGAGAGGGCCGGCCGCGACGGAAGGCTCATCGAGTGCGGTGAGGGACAGCACGACAGGCTCCTGGCGGGCCAGGCTGCGCACATCCTGCTCAGTCACCTCCGGCCGGAGGTCGTTCCTCAAGAAGATCGGCCGCGAGTCCCGCTTCCCGGCGTCGTGCCACTCCAGCACGAGGTCCGGCATGTAGGTGTGGTTGAAGTAGCTCGTTAGGACGATCTTGGCATCAGGGCTGAGCGAAGTGACCTCCTGCGCAACTGCCTCCTTGACCCCAGTCACGATATCGTCCGGGTTGCTCGACGCCATTGCCGTACGGATCTGCTCGGTTACGGCGAGGCTGCGGTTGCTCACTTCATGCCCTTCCGGTTGAGCGTGCTCTCCACTAGGGCCAGCTCTTGGGCCGTGAGCATGAAGTCCTCCTGACGCCGGTTGACGACGAACACCTCGACCCGGGCGGCGGCAGTGGCCAACGTGTCGACGTCGATGTCGCCGTCCGGGAGAACTTCCGAGTGGTGCTCCTCAAGTGCCGTTTTCATCCGCTCGGCCGTGGTCAAGTCGGCCCAGTCCGTCGAGCTGAACGGCATACGCGTGATCCACCAGAACTCACGGAGTGCGTCTTCTCCGTCCTTTAGGTCCTTTGCCGTGATGCTGTACGCGTTGGCGAGAAACTCCCAGAACTCTTTCGCCTGCTTTCCGCCCACTGAGTCGTAGCCCTTGGACTCGATGTACAACGGAGTCTTCGGGCTCCCGTGGATCCACCCGAACAGGTCGTAGACCTTTTTCTTCCCATCTAGGCGCATCAGAGTGCAAATCGGAGCGTTGTGGTATGCATCGAAGGGCAACTCGATCCACGTGGTGCTCTCCAGCCAACGCTTGGCCAGGTCGGCACCGTCAATGCCCTTCTGCTGCACCGTCTCTGCCGCCGACATACAAGCAGGATAGCCACCCTGGGTGATCATCGTCATCCACAGAGTGGTGATCTACCAAGTGCCCGTTCGGGTACTTCAGAGCGAAGGCGGTTCGCCATGCCAGATCCACCATGCCAACGTCGTGTGGGCTCCCACTCGGTCTGATCTGTGGTGCCGCCGCTGAGTGCGAGCAGAGCGCGTCGTCTGGCCCCGCCAATCCGAGCCGGTCGTTATCGGTCGACGCCTTGGCGAGCTCGGCCGGGCACAGCCTGACCGCAACTCGACGACACGCTGCTCTCGGCTACTTGAACGCCGAGCCCCGCGTCGCTGGTTGGCCACCCGTTACACATCGCCACCGATTGGAACGTCGACCGGGACTGAAGGCGTCGGGAGTGTCGATGAGCGATCAGCGGGAGATCGGCTCATCCGATGCAGCTCTGTACGACAAGACGTACCGGTATCTGCACCGGAGCTGCCAGTACACCGAAACAAGCCCTGACGCGACTCAGGCCCGCCGATCGACGAGAGCAACGTGGTCGGCAAGCCGGTACCCGGGTCGGCCGACCGTGTTGCCCGCGTCTACACCCCTTCCCCGATGCCCAGTTGCACCTGAATCTCCTGGGCGCGTTCGGCCGCCGCGCTGGCGCCATAGTGGCGAGGCATGTCCTCCGAGGTCCAGCCCAACAGCAGCATCAGGTCGCCCGTGTTCCCGCCGGCACGCTTCCACTCGTGGGCGAAGTTGTGCCGCCAGCGGTGGGCGTGCACGTTCGCAACGCCCGCGGCGAGACCCAGCCGCTTCAGACGAATCTTGATGCCGTTGGCCGCTAACCTCCGCCCACCACGGTCGGCGAGCCACAGATCCGGCAATTCCGAGCCCTTGTGCTTGCCGCGCGCTCGGAGGTAGCGGCTGATGGCCCGGGCCGTCTTCGGCCCGAATCGCACCCGGCGGTCCTTGGCACCCTTGCCGTGGTAGTGCATCGACTCCGTGTTCAGGTCGACATCATCGAGCAGCAGGTTGCCGACCTCCGACAGCCGCGCTCCGGTGTTGTAGTACAGGCGGATGATCGCCTCGTCGCGCAGGTGCGGGAAGGTCTTGCCCTTGCAGGCGTCGAGGAGCTTCTTCGTGTCCTCGTCCCGGATGATCGGGATCAGCTTCTGTGGCGTCTTAGGCTGTCGGACCCGGTCCATTGGAGAGCGGTCGATGTCCTCCTCAGCCAGCAGCCACTTGAAGAACTGCTGCAGACCTTTGTGCTTGTTCAGCGCGGTCGACGCGGACCGGGTCTCGATCATCCACGCCTGAAACGCCTCCGCATGTCCCCGGGTCACCTCGGTGGGGTCCTCCGCGGCGTCGACGGCATCAGGGTCCGGCGAGTGCTCGGCCAGGTACCGAGCCAGTTGCGCCGCGGCGAGCAGGTAGTTGTACCGCGTCGTCTCCGGATAGTTGCCCGCCCGCAGCGTCCGGTCCCAGTCGCGCAGGTATCCCGCCCAGGTCGAGGACAGGTCAGTCGTGAGCTTGGTCAGGTCCAGCAGAGCCATGTCGGTCACCCGTCGAGTCAAGGGGTCGATAAGCGGCGTGCTCGACCTCGACGAACGACCATGAACACGAAAAAGAGGGCTTCCACAGGCTCTGACCTGTGGAAACCCTCTCGCTGTCGGGACGGCCGGATTCGAACCGACGACCCCTTGACCCCCAGTTTTACAACGATTCTGTCACGCCGTGCCGGGAAAGGCTGAAAGGTCCCTGAAACGGAAAGAAACGACACCCTCAAATGCCCTTCCATGCCGTGGCTCACCGCCTCATCCGCCCGTTGCGATTCCCTCCGTTACCGGGCTCGTTACCGCGGATCGTCAAGCGCTTCCCATGCCAGGCAGTCCGGCCGGGCTCGCTTCAGTCCACGGCCGCCACCTTCGTCGCGACCCGTCGATCGCCACTCGGGCGCCATAGCCGGCTTCTGCTCGAGGATCCTGCCGGTGACCGGTGCGAGAACGCCGCGCAACCAATCTTGGAGGCCCAGTGCGCATCTGGGACAGCAAATCCTTTCGACAACAACACCGCCGCCGACTGGTGCGGCGACCCTAATGACACGTAGGTCGCGAAACGCCCTGCCCCGATCCGAGAGACGTTGACCTGGGTCGGACGGTACGCGGACGAGGACGCCCGGGAGCGCCTGGATTCCCTGCCCAGCGTGTGGGGCGACGTCCTGGAGCGGATGCACCAGGACGCCGCCTCAGCCGAATCCTGGGGGAACGGGCGGCCCCTATGGCGTGGCGATGGCACCCAGGACGTTGATCCGGGCGGCGCGCAGCGCGGGGAGGACCGCTGCGAATACACCGACCACGCCTGCTCCAGCGAAGTAGATCGCCATCTGCCCCCATGGCACGACGAGTTGGTTGATGCCCTCGCCCTCGAGGCCCTGCACGGCGGCTGCGCCCAGGGCGCCTCCGACGACCACACCGAGCAGTGCGCCGAAAAGCGAGATAATCACCGCTTCCACCATGATCATCTTTACGGTCTGCGTCCGGTTCAGACCGACCGCCCGAAGCAGGCCAATCTCCCTCACCCGCTCGATGACCGACAGCGCGAGGGTATTCACCACACCCAGGATCGCGATGAAGATGGCCAGGCCGAGCAGCATCTGGATCATCAGCCGGATCTGGTCGAGCGACTCGGTCTGCTGGTTGGCGAAGCTGGACAGGTCGACCACCGAGACCTCCGGATCCTCGGCAAGCAGCACTTCGATTCGCGGCTTGACCTGATCCACCGGCATGTCGTCGGCGAGTTGCACGTACCCGAGCGAGATCGTCGGTGCGCTGAGGTACTGCGCTGCGTCCTGCGGCAGAGCCATCCCACCGGGGAGGTCGGATTCCGGGTAGATGGCGGTGACCGTGTAGGTCCGCTGCTGCCCCTTGGCGAACTGGATGGCCACCGGGCTGCCCAGCGACAGCCCCATGTCGGCGGCGTAGTCCTGGTCGATGACGATGTCTGCGGGCCCGAGCGTCCGCGGATCGCCCTGCACCGGGCGCAGGGAGAAGACCTCGGCCAGCGAATCCAGGTCGTTGATGACTGTCACATACCGCTGACCGCCGTTGACGACTGCCTGGTCGCGGTAGACCGCGGCCGCCGCGCTCACCCCGGGCAGCTTCGCCACCTCGTCGAACACCTCGGGACGTACGCCCGGCTGCTGCAGGCCGGTCTGTTCGCCACGCACCACCAGGTCAGCGCGCAGGGACCCGGATGCCAGGCCACGGATGCTCTCCGACGCCGAGCCGAGGACCACGCTGACCGCGGTGATCAGGGCAATGCCCACCATGAGCGCGGCCGAGGTGATGGCGGTACGACGCGGGTTCCGGCCCGCGTTGAGCCGGCCCAACTTGCCGGGCACGCTGCCCACGAACGCCCGTCCGAGCAGGGCCACCGCAGGCCGACTGAGCACGGGCGTGAGCAGCGAGACCCCGATGAACGAGGCGAGCACCCCGCCGAGCACGGCGATCATCGCGCCGGGCACCACTGCGGTGAGGCCCAGGACCAGCAGCACCGCCCCGATACCTGTGATCACGGCGCCGACCGTCGCCAGCCGGGTCAGCGGCCGGTCCGGCCCGGCGGCGTCCCGCATCGCGGCGATCGGCGGTACGCGGGAGGCGCGCAGCGCCGGCACGACCGCGGCGATCACCGTCACCACGACGCCGACTCCGAAAGCTGCGGCGATCGCCACCGGCGGCACGCTCAGCCCGGCCAGGGTGAGACCGCCGCTGTACCGGCTGACCAGGTACGCCAGTCCGGCGCCGACACCGATCCCGGCAGCCAGACCGAGCATCGCGGCGATCAGCCCGATGGCTGTCGCCTCCCCCAGCATCGAGAGCATCACCTGCCGGCGGCTGGCGCCGATCGAGCGCAGCAAAGCCATCTCCCGAGTGCGTTGGGCAGCGATGATCGAGAACGTATTGAGAATCAGGAAGATGCCGACGAACAGCGCGACCGCGGCGAAGCCGAGCAGGATCTGGCTGAAGAACGCCAACCCGTCCTGGAAGCCGGCGGCGGCCTCTTCGGCCAGTTCCTCACCGGTCTTGACCTGGTAGCCGCCGCCGAGCGCCTCGCGCACCCGGTCACGAAGCTCGATCGGCTCGACCCCGTTCGCGGCACGCACGTTGAGTCTGCTGAACACGTCGGTTTCACCGAGCATCACGCGCTGCGCGACCGGCTCTGTGAAGGCGACCGACATGGTGCCACCAAGGGTATCCCGGTCGCCGCTGTAGCCGAAGATGCCGACCAGCTTGAAGGAGCGCCGCGGCTCCAGCGTCAACACGTCGATCGAGTTGCCGATCGAGAAGCCACCGACCTCGGCGAGCGAGGCGTTGATCGCAACCTCGTCCGACGCGTTGGGACCCCGGCCCTCCCGCAACTGGACCAGCGCGCCCCCACCGGTCCAGTTCTCGCCGACCCGGGGTGCGCCGACCGACGGGATCACCTTGCCGTTGCCGCCGACCACTCGGACGCCGTCGACCGACACGACGCCGGTTACTTGCGCCACGCCGGGCACCGCCGCGACTCTGTCGATGAGGGACGCCGGGACGCTCGTCGGCGCTCCGCCGCCGTCGACCTCGGCGACCTCGACCTTGGCCGCGCCGGTCACCCCCACATCGGTGTCCGAGTACACCGAGGAGAACATCGAATCGAAGGAGCGGCCTAGTGTGTCGGTGAGAACCAACGCTCCGGACACGAAGGCGACCCCGAGGACAACCGCCATCGCGGACATCGCCAGCCGCAGCTTGCGGCTCAGCAGGCTCTTTAAGCTGGTCCAGAACATCAGTCGATCACCGCAATCCGGTCGAGTTGTCATCGACGCGCGTACCGCCTGGCCGGCTCGGCCCAACTTACCCGGCTTCAACCTATCCGGCGCCCCCGCGTGGCGCGTCGACACTGCGGACGATTTCAACGTTCCAAAAGTGAGTCGCGGAATCAGGGGCATCCCTGATGCGGAACTGATCGACCCCGGAGAACCGCACCTTCGAGATTCGTCCCACTCGCAGAATTCGATGACGACGCCGACCGGTGACTCCTGCGCCCGCGCCGCCAGCGGCATCCATCGGAGTCATAGCTTTCGACATGGCACACCAGCTTCAGGCCACGAAGATGCGGATTCGCGTGCTGATCCTGGTCGACGCCACCGCACCGGGATCGGTTCGGCAACCGCCTGGCCGGGCCAGGGTAGGCCAGATCGTGTCCAGTCTATTGGAGGTAGTCGGGGATACCGCTGCCAGGGATCGACGCCACTCTGGCTACCGTACCCAACTGCTTCGACCCCGCCGGCACCACAAGCCTCGTGAAGTACGGTATCTTCCCCGAGGGTTTCGACGAGGCGACGCTGCTCGGTCACCACTGGGTCTCTGATGCCCAAGTCACAGCATCGAGCCGACACCGTACGGTGCAAATGGTAAGCGCCCGGGATTCCAATCCCGACCATGTGTCATGAGAGGGTCTCGCCACGGCATATGGGAGCAGGTTATAACCGGAGACCACGATTCAAGGTGGACCGGCGGCGGCCGTGGCGTTGAGTCACGCGGTTCGGCACGCCTTGACAGACACCTGATGCGACTCGAAGGGAACGACCGACGGATGTCGTTGGATGTCGGACGCCGCGTGAGCGTCCTGCTGGCCATTGCCCTCTCCGCCTTCATCTTCAACACCACGGAGAACCTGCCGATCGGCCTGCTCAATCTGATGTCGTCCGACCTCGGCGTGTCCCTGCCGGCCGCCGGTTTCCTGGTCACCGGATACGGTCTTGCCGTCGCCGTCGTGTCGTTGCCGATGGCACAGCTCACCCGTCACATGCCCCGCCGTTTCGTGCTCTCCGGCGTGCTGGTCGTGCTGGCCGTGGCGACCATCGGGTCGGTACTGACCACCTCGTACGGCGTCCTGTTGGGCGCTCGCATCATGGTGGCCGTGGCACAGGCCGTGTTCTGGGCCGTCATGGGTTCGGTCGCGGTGGGGCTGTTCTCACCGGAGATACGCGGCCGGGTCCTCGCCGTGACGTCCGTGTGCGGCTCGCTGGCCACCCTGCTCGGCGTTCCCGCCGGCACCTGGCTGGGTCAGCACACCCGATGGCAGGTGCCGTTTATCATTCTCAGCGTCATCGCGCTCGTCATCGCCGCCCTCATCGCCGTGCTGCTGCCCACCACCCGACCGGAGGAGAGCCACGCGGCGTTCGGCTCGGCCCCGGACCGCCGGCACTTCGTGGTCGTGCTGCTCACCACAGCGGTGGCGATGACCGGTCTGTACACCGGCTTCACCTACATCGGCGAGTTCATCACCGAGGTCGCCGGCTTCCCGGAACGCGTGGTGGGCCCACTACTGTTCGTCTACGGCGGCGCGGGAATCCTCGGCGTCGTGGTGCTCGGCCACATGCTGGACCGGCGCCCGCGCGGTTCCCTGGTGCTCGCGGTCTCCGTGCAGACAGCGGCAATGCTGCTGCTCTTCCAGTCAGCGGGCAATCAGGCCATGGTGATCACCGGCCTCGCGCTACTCGGATGGTCCGCCGCACCCATCTTCACCGCCACCCAGGCACGCATCCTGCACGTAAGTCCCGGCCGCACGGAGATCGGTTTCGCCGCGAACTCAGCCGCCTTCAACGTCGGCGTCGCGGCCGGCGCATTCCTCGGCGGCGCCGCGCTGTCGGCATTCGGGGTCCGCGGCGCGTTCCTCGTCGGGGCACTGCTGACCCTCGCCACGGTCGCGCTCCTGCTCGGCGAGCCGTTGCTGGCCTCGGGCCGACGCCGAACGCCCGTCCTGTCGTAGCACGCCACGTGCCCCCTACGTCGAAGGCTTCTACACCCCACGCCATCGGCACAACGCGTGGGTCACATCGACTCGGCCACCTGCTCCCACACACCTTCTGAGACCAGGAACAGGCCCAACCGACGATCCTGCCGCGCACCGAGGGCTCGTCGGACCGCCCGGCCCAGCGGCACCAGGCAACATTTGGGGCGCTAGACGCGGTATCAAGAACCAAACTGCCGCTCCATCCAGGACGCAGATGAAGCGGCAGGTCAGAGCGTTCCATAGTCATCGGACCAGCGGCCAAAGTCGTCGCCGTTACCGCCAACCAAGATCATCCGTTACCGGATGTTACCGCCGTTACCTGAGAAGATCTTCATCTCCGCAGGTCAATCGGTCGGGACGGCCGGATTCGAACCGACGACCCCTTGACCCCCAGTAGTTGAGGGTCCCAGCGGCGTGCTCAAGCACGTTCTCCCAGGTCGCGTGAAGTGTAAACCAGCCGAGTAAAGGAGTCCGGCAGCGAGGCGTTGCAGGGCCATACCGCACGCACGCCTGGGCGGAACTGCGCAGGTACACGTCGAGCTCGACCGTTGCTGTCCCGGCGGGCACTGACAACACCTGTCCGATCGCCCTCCAGGCACCGTAACCTCCTCCATGTTCGGCGGGTGTTGTCGGTCTCGAATGCGAGGATGCCGCGCAACCGACGGCGGGAGGCACAGTGGGGACCTGGGACAGCGGACCATTCGACAACGACACCGCGGCTGACTGGTGTGGCGACCTGGACGACGCCGACGTGTCCAAGCGACCGAACCTGGTCCGGGAGGCGCTGACCAGAGCCGCCGGCGAGGTGGGTTACCTCGACGCCGACGTCGCCTGCGAGGCGATCGCTGCGGCTGCGATCTTGGCTGCACAGCAACCCAGCGGGCAGCCGATCACATCTTCGTACGCTCCGGAGTTTCTGCGCGACGGCGGCCGGTTGGATGTGCCCGACGACCTGGCGGCGTTGGCAGTGAGGGCGATCGACCGGATCATGGCCGCGGACTCCGAATGGCGCGAACTGTGGGAGGACGCCGACGCCGAGGGCACAAGCGAGGCTATCGACGCTGTCCGCGATCTGCGCAAGGTGTTGGCGGCGTAGTGGCTGGGCGCGGTGCGGCGTCTGGGAACACGCCGCTGTCGCTTGCCATTTCACGTCCCGGACAGGCAAGGAATTGGTGACGGGTGTGGGCGTGCCGTGGCCGCGCAGCGCGGACGAGTTTACGCGGATCCTGCGCAAGCACGGTCAGGAGCCAGGTGCAGTGATCGACGTTGCCTTGGCCTGGCGCGCATTCCGCGAGTTCCTCCAAGTCGAGATCGAGGACCTGGTCCCGGAGCCGGAGTCGGACATCGACGGCTTTATCGTCCAGTGGGGCCGCTATCCCTGGCAGGGAGGGCGGCCGTGCATCTCATTCACCCGTCAGTTGGCGGTGCCGAGCACGAGCGGTGATCCTCAACCGGACTATTGGCAGGTAGAACTGACGTTGACCTTCGACGATGCAGCCGGGCCGGTCTTCTTGAAGGGCGGCGACGAGGCAGACACCGGCTTCTTCTTCCGGCCCGTTGGCTCTCTACGCGACGATGCGGTCACCGAGGCCGGGCGGTACCCGCAATTGCAAGCCGCCCTGACCGCGACGCCCGCACGCAGCGTGCTGTCCTTTGACCCCGTCTGCTGACCCTCTCGGCCGGCTGGCCAGTACGGTTCATCGAACATCACAGGTCGTTTGTGCCGCATGTTCGTCGCCGACGCGGTGACGATGCGCAGCAGCGAAAACTACTGATGGCCGTCGAACTGGGTCAGACGCTTCGGCCGCCGACCCGTTGGTACGCCGACGCCGCCGTCAGCATCGGCATCGCGAACACAAGGAATTCGCCGCTGTCGCCGATGCCACCGGTAGGTGCCGGTCCCGGCCGAGTCGAGCGACCCGGGAAGCATGACGGGCAGCGGTGTCGGGCCTCCTCGACCATCCGCCCTCGTTCGGTGGGCGGCGCGATGGCGATTTCTCGGGTGCTCCTTGGCCGGAGGCCCATGGCCCAGTTGCGTTCGCCGCTTCGAGTGCGGAGCCACTCTCAGCGTCAAACGAATCGCGCTCACTAGCGAAACAAAAACGCCCTGAACCAGCATCCGCGCGGGCTCGCCAGACCCGGACGGCATACCTTCGGACGCAGTACACCGTTGGGGAGGAGATCGGCATGGCGGACTGGTTAACACGGTTGATCGGGGGTTTGTCAGGGCCCGACCTGGTCGTGGCCGTCCTGGTATCGATGTTGTTCGTCAGCTGGGTGATCATTAGTGAGCGGCGCACCCGGCATCTGGTCCAGTTGATCCGCGCGCTGCGGGGACGGGCCGGCACTGGCCGGGCGGTCCAGCCCGGACGCAGCCGAGGGGGTGAGGACGATGGTGGCTGAGCGGCGGCTGATGACGCGGACGGAGGTAGCGCAGGCGGCCGGGGTGAAGGAGCAGGCAGTGAGCTTATGGGCCAGTCGGCACCCGTCCTCCTTCCCTCGAACGGTCCGGATCGGCCGCCGGGTCGGCTACCCGATCGATGCGATGGCTGAATGGTTGGACCACCGAAAGATCCATCAGAAGAGCCGCCGAGAGAACGATCCCCCTGGCTTGACCCACTACGGGCAGCGTTTTCGTTCTGCGGTTGGCTTGGCCACCGCGCCCGCTCGCGGGGATGGTACGAAGCGGTGGCAGGGCGAGCCGCAACAACGGTTGCGGACCTGGTGGGACCGGCCACGGGTAGACAGCAGAGACCCACTGCAGTTCGAAGCAGTGGTGATGTCCCTGATGTACGTACGGGCGATGGATCCCACCGGCTGGGCATCGCTGGCACGAGCGTCGACCGGCAGCATTCAGGCCACCGTGGCCGAGGTGACCCGGCGGCTGCCACAACCGCTGTCGGCGGCGACCCAGCAGCTGCGTACCTTGCCCAAAGACGACTGGTGGCCGGGCCAGTTGAGGCAGATGATTGCAAGACTGAACAGCGCCCCAGCGCCGGCCGCCGACACATTCGACTACCTGCTGGACCTGTTCGCCCGGCGCCGACACCATAGCCCAGACGAATACCTGGTACCCGGTGCGTTGGCGCGGTTGATGGTGGCTCTGGTTGATCCCCAACCAGGTGAGCGGATCCACGATCCATGCTGCGGTCCCGGATCGCTGCTGGTAGCCGCCGGGCAGCACCTGACCAGGAGCGGTAAGCCGGCTGTGGACAGCCCGCCGCCTGTGTTGACCGGCCGGGCGACGACTGCCCGGACATGGCAGTTGGCCACCCTCAACATGGCGGTGCACGAACTGCGGTGCGACCTCTCCGCCGAGCCACCGGACCCGGCCCACGCCAACGACGTCGACGCCGGACCCGGAGGATACGACGTGGTGCTGCTCAATCCGCCGTTCGGCAAGACCGAGTGGGAACCGGTACCGCGTACCGAACGGACGTGGCTATGCGGCCGACCGGCGAAGTACGACACCGCCTCGGCCTGGTTGCAAACCGTGGCGACGGCGTTGGCTCCGGGAGGTCGAGCTGCGGTGGTCATGCCATACAGCTTCGCCTCGAACCTCAGCGACCAGCAGCGCCCGCTGCGCGCGGGAATGGTCGAACACGGCGTCGTGCGATGCGTCATCACGCTACCCAGGAACCTGTTCCGCGAGACCGCGACCCCGGTCACCGTGTGGATCCTGGCGCACCCCACCGATCCGCCGCGCGAGGACATTCTGCTGATCGACGCCCAGCAGGCGACACGGACCGACGGCAGCTATCGGGTACTGACCGAAGACGGCTGCGCCGACATCCTCCACGCCTACCAACGCTGGCTGCACGGCTTAACTGCGTTGCCCCACAGCAGCTCCGCAGTTACCGCGGTCGCGGTGACCCGGGACCAGGTCCGCGACCATGACTACGCCCTCCAGCCCGCCGCCTACCAGGCATCGCATCCACATGTGCCAGCACCAACGCTCCCCGGCCAACGGACATCGGCTCATCCACCCGACCGAACCGGCCCTACGGAGGACCGGCTTGACCACCGTCCGGCACTCAGGGCAGAGACGACCCAGGACACTCTCATCGGTGTCGTCCCGGACAACTGGTGGGTAGGCGACCTGGACCAACGATGCGACATTCGACCCGGCCCCTCCGGAACCCTGTTGGCCAAATCCGACTACGTGCCCGAGGGAATCCCTTTAGTCAGGGCCGGCGACCTCCGCGACGGTGGCATCGCGCCAGGCCCGAAAGCTCGGGTCAGCGACCAAACTGCCAACCGGCTGAAGGATTACCGCCTGCAATTCGGCGACATCCTGCTGGTTCGAATCGGTGAGACGACACGGTTCGGCATCGTCACCGAGCAGGAAAACGGTTGGCTGATGGGCAACACCTGCATCCGGGTACGCCCAGGCTCGCAAGTCACGCCAGAGTTCCTGGCCCACTACCTCAACCGGCCCGAGGTGCAGGGATGGCTGTACGCCCACACCCTCCACGGCTCGCGATCCAGCATAAACAAGAAACGCCTCAGCCGATTGCAGCTCGCGCTACCCCCTCTCGAAGAGCAACGAAGAATCGTCGCCGAGGGCCCGGCTCGTTGACTCGTCTTCCACGGCCCCTCCTCGGTGACTCTCAGCTAGGGTCATCCGTAACAGGGCGGCGGAACTCGCGCGTTTCGGCAAGCGCAAGCTGTGAAGACCGGGCGGCAGCAGCCCGCTGAAACTCGGCAACACTGCGAGAACCTGCGGCATACCGGACACCTCTCCTAGCGTCGCCCTCGATGTCGGAACCATGCTGCATCATTGGAGCCATGCCGACCGGAGTTGCGGGCCGGGGCCCGCGCGGGGGTGCCGAGAACGAGCTGGGCGGAGACTTTCGCGCGGACTATGCCGCCTACGTAGCCGCTCACGGTCTTCGAGGGATGAAGATCGAGATCAGCGGCGATGACCGCACCCACGGTGTGCCCTGTCTCATCCGCGCGGAGATCGACGAGGCGGTCGACGACCTTGAGGTCACGTTCACCGATGGACGGCGGGTTCTGATTCAGCTGAAGAAGTCGTTGAAGCTGACAACCACGGAGGAGAGCCCGTTTCGCAAGGTGATCGACCAGTGGGTGGAGCAGGTCGCTGTGGATCCCAACGGTTGCGTGCCGATGGTGGCGCTGTCGGCGACCGCCACGGTTGAGATCGAGCACTTGGCCGAAGCCCTGGATCGAAGGCGGGACCCACACGCGGCCCTACCCACGCCCAGCGAACATAAGGCACTTACCAAGCTCACCAGCGCCATGTCGCGTCTGGCGCCGGCCGTTCGAGACGCGGTGCTTGATCGGGCGTCAATAGTGGTCTTCCCCTGGCATGCGCGCCGCGGCGGCCCACCAGTCGCTGCTGCTCTTCTCGACGGCAACGTGGTAGCAGCCGGCCAAGGCCATGCGGCCACGTCGGAGTTGGCGAGAGCTCATCGTCGCTCCGCATCTCTGCGCACCGGGCTGGATCTGGAACAGTGGATCGACCGCCTCGCCCGGCCACCGTTCGACCTAATCAGCGACTCAGCCGCAAGCGCGTCAGCGCGTAGGTCCGCGGAGCGCGTCGCAGTCGAACGATATTCCCGGCGCGTCGGGAGCCCGGGTGGGATCGATCTGCTCGCCTTCGGGGCGGATTTGCCATTGATCGACACCACCATCCGCTGCGATGTCGGGCCACTCGATGAGGAGAACGTACGAGTCGACCTCGACATTTTTTTTCGGCGGTACGGACGGGTGCTGCTGCTCGGTGCGCCCGGCTCAGGCAAGTCCACAGCCATGCGTGACATCGTGCGCCGCGAGGCGGAACGCCGGTGGACGCTGCCGGTCCTTGTGGACTTACGGTCCCTGCTCGCCTCCGGTGCCTCGGACAGGGCCTACCTGCCAAGCCTCGCGGCTGAGCGGCACCCGCTGGAACAGCTTGCCGTCATCGCCACTGAAGTCGCGGAGCCCGCGGATCGCGATGTGCTGATGGGCGCGATCCACCGGGCAGCCGGGGAGGGTCGGTTACTGCTATGTCTCGATTCGCTCGACGAGACACGCGAGCACCGGCGCGAGGTCATTCGATGGGTTCGTCGCCTGCTAGCGCATCTGCACCCTGACTGCGACGTGCTGCTGGCGACCCGGAGCAGCGCCCATGCCTCCGCAGCGGTGCTCGGCTGGCGGGTAGCCCGCATGCTGTCTCCGCTCTCGCCACAGTCGGTCGCCGAACCGATCGTTAGGGCGGTCGCGAGTCGCGACGGCCGCGACGATGCGTGGATTAACAACCGCCTGCAGGAGATCAGCGACCGGCTGATGGAAAATCCGTATCTTGCGGAGACGCCGCTGCTTGTCACGGCTCTCGCGCTCGAGACGTCCGGACAACGCATGCCGGCGAGACGCACCGGAATGGCCCCGCTGATGGACGCAGTCATTCGGCGGGTAGCGCACGACTGGGAGCGACGGAGCGGCCGACGGGGTATCAGCATGCCGGCGGTGCCCTCCGCTCAGATCGAGGAGGCGCTCATCGACACCCTCGCCATGATCGGCTGGGAGAGCGTCACAAGCGCGAGACCACCGTCGGAGAGCCGCGTCGGTAACCTGCTGACCGAACGTTTCCATACCGAACACGGCCTGGTGCCTGGGATAGCCCGTGCCCTTGCCCGTGCTTGCCTTGACTTCTGGGACGAAGCTGGCGTGCTCGTCCGAGACGACAACGGTGGAATTGATCCACGGGCCCGCAACGTGATCGAGACGTCAGCCGCTCGCCATCTCGCCGAGTCACTCGAACCTGCGCGCCGGGATCTGCTCGTCCAGGCTGCGGCTGATCCGTCGATGACGCAAGTGCTGTCCTTGGCAGTCTCCCTCGAACCGGACCCGCTCATACCACTTGCTGAAATGGGCACCAGCATCGATGATATCGACGTGCTGTTGGCCGCTGCGCATGGCATTGCCGGTCGAGAGGATGCACCGGAGCGGGCGACCGCCGGCCTCATAGCATTGTTGGGAGAGAGGGCAGCCGCACACAACGAACGCGCGATGGATGTCGTTGCAGCTGTCACTCGGGTTCCCTCGCCTCCAGTGCGTAGCGACCAGGTTCGGGACATTGTTCGGGGTGCGGTACCGCCGGAACATTTGCCGACTTGGGAGGCGCTTCTCGCGCACCGGTGGAACGAGCCGCACGCATTCAGCTCATGTCTCGACTTGGCGATGTCCATGCCCGCCGTCGATGGCTCCGATCATCCGTACGTCAATGATGAGGGAATTCTCGACTTCGGCACCACCAGCCCGCACGAGGTCGCCTTCTCCGAGGTTGTTCTGGGCGCAGTGGTCCGCCTCCACTCCGGGCAGCCCAATGTCGCCGAGCGCGTTGAAGAAGTCGCTTACCGTCACTGCTCCTACGGCACCTACAACAAGGTTCGTGATCTGCTGGTCCAACGGGGTTACGTCCCACGCAAACGTCGCTCCCTGCTTGACGAAAACTACCTTGCGGACTGGACCGTTCGCAGCCGCACAGCTCACAAATGGCTTCTCGGACGTATGCAGGAGTTGGGGGCGCCGCACGAGTTGAGACCGGTCGAACGCCGACGCCTGCACCACGTCGGAATGCTGGTCGAAGGGCTCGCCTTCATGACCCTAGAGGCTGGATCTCTAGAAAGGGCCATCGCGGTTGACTCGACCAGCCTGTCAGCCATGATCGCTTTCATCGTCGAGTGCGCCGGTATCGACAGGGACGCGCTCGCCTCCGAGGCTGCTGTCCGGTTGGTGGAGTCTGCGGCCACGCAGGACCTCCACGTCGGGCTGGATCACGACCCACCCTCCTGCCGGCTGACGCGGTGGGACACGATCGACGTAACCGCAACGATCGAATGGCTAGGTACGTTGTTCGCGAGAAGCTACCTGCTCGCCCGACAAGCGCAGCTCGCGCTTGCCCAGGTGCCACCCGAATTTCGGTCGTTAGCTTGCGGCCAGGCACAAACGGCAGCAACGGACACGACGGTGCCCACCCGTAATCGGTTCCTTGCGGCCAGTCTCGCGCTCTATCTCGATCGAGAGAAGCTGGTAAGGCGGTGGCGGCATGACGAGGACCCTGTACTACTCAGTGCCGCGATGGCCGGGGTACGCGACGCTCCGGACCGACAGATCATCCTTGCCGAAGGGCTGCGGCACGCCGATGCCCTAGTCAGAAGCAACGCGGCCGAGAACATCAGAGACATCGATATGGTCGACAGCCGCATCGTGGAGGCCTTACAGCAGGCATTAAGCGCCCAGCCGCAGGCAACCTGCCGATACTGTGGCCTTGGGGGTCAGGACCTCGGACAGGGGAACTGTTCCCGCTGCCAACTTTCACTTCCCAACCCTCTGCGGGCAGTCAGGCAGGCGCTTGCCCTTCGACCGAGCGACCGTGACGACGCCACCTCCACCTCGTCGACGGCTCACCCCAGCTCAATCGCCGAACCAAACCCAGAGAGGATTTCCCCGTAGTCCCCCGACGTCCACCGCAGCCACGGCGGGGTACCCGGCGAGTTGCTGGAGCTGCTGCCGCGAGAGGCGATCATCTCCCCATTCTCCTTCGCGCCGAGCGCATCGGAGGTCGGAGGTCGATGGTGTCCCGCTTTTCCTGCTGGTCGGCGAGGCCTGCCCTGGTGAGCAACGCGAGCATGTCCTCCTGCCGCGGCTGACCGAAGGTCAGTCGGTACAGCGCCAAGTCGCGTTTCAACTGCCCGTAGCGGGCTAGGTCCCGACTCAGTGGCAGCGGCAGCACGTGGCGCTCGATGCGAGCCGGGCCCGGATAAACCCAGTACGGCGCCATGTCACCGAGCTGCGACTGCTGCCGCGCCGCGTCGTAGGCCGCCTTCCATACGTCGGGGTGGGCGGACTGGAGGGCGTCGGCGCGATGGGCAGCGGCGACGTTGCGGCGTACTGCGTGTCCGCCGAAGCGGTGCACCCGACCCTCCCGCTGTTCGAAGTCCACGGGGTTTGCGGGGACGTTCCAGTGCACGACCGCCCTACCTGCCTTCCAGCCAGCCGTGCCGGGCGAGGAGCGTCCTGCCCATCAAGAGTTCTTGCAGTGTGCCCTTGTCGGCGCGGCTGAACAGTAGAGGACTGTTATCCAATCGCCGTCAGGAGCCGGATCATGACAGAGCCCGACCGCCGTATCGCTTGCGGTACGCGATGATCACCTCGGGGTTGCCGCGGTAGCCGCCGTTTCGAGTCGCGGCAACGGTTGTCGGCCCTGTGTTGGTCCTCGGGTTTAGCGCGCAGTTGGTCGACGTGCTGTTTGCTCTGCTTGAACGAGTGCGGCGAAGCGACGGCCCGCTTCGCCGGTGTCGATGGCTTGCCCGGCGAGGTGGGCAAGGAACGTCTCGAGCGGGTAGTGGGCCAGCACGTGGTAGCGGGCGAGGTACATCACGACCGCAGTAACCGGATGGCCGCATCCTGCTGCGAGGAGGGCATAGGCCAGCACCTGCTCGACGAGAGCATCAAGGTCACGGGCATCGTCGAAATGACCCGTCTTGTATTCGACGATGGTGGTGCCGGCGAGGAAATCGACGATACGAAGTCCGCCCAGCAGGCTCAGAGAGGCGGTGACCGGTCCGTAGCCGCGCAGCGCATTGCGGAAGCCGCTGGTGTAGCTAGCCCAGAAAGCGGCAAAGGCAGGGCGGGCGCCGCGCACGACGGTGGCGTACGCGCTGACGGCCCGCCGGTCGCGCAATGCGGCCTGGATCGCCTCGCGGGCATCGTCCGGGTTCGCCGAACCGAGCTCGTGCAATGCCCTGTCGAGGTAGGGCAGCAGGCTGCCCACCGTGAACAGTCGAGCGCCGGGGATGCGGTCGGTGGTTTTGCGCCACGGCCCGTCGGGAGTGTCGGTGGTTGGCGCGTATCCGGCGGTGGTCAGCAGGCGCCGCATCCCGGCCGCCGGCAGCTGTTTGATCAGCTGCAGGTATGGCGGTGCACCACACAGGTCAAGGGCGAGTGTCCGCTCCATCGCCTGCCCGAATCGGTCCGGCTCAGGTGCGCAGGCGCGGATGGGTGCAGGGGCGCGACTGATACGGCCCTGCAGGTCGGCGATGAGCCGGGCCCGGTGCGGAAACTGCTGGTTGAGCCAATGGCTTGGAGCTGGCGGTTCACTGCAGGTGCGGATTGCGTACGAGGTCATGAGGGCACTCCTTCGCAGGTGAGGGCACACCGGAACGTCGTGGCACCAAACCGGTGTGAGGCGGCAGCGGCGAGTCAGGCGACGCCCGATGTGGAGCGACACGCAGCGGGTTTGTCGACGACTGCAACCGAGGGATCCGAAGGCTTGCCGCAGGCGGGGTCTTAGCCCGTCGGCATCGATGGCCGGCTCATCGGGCTCCGCACAACTGGGCGGCATAGCAGCTGGACGAGGCCAGCTCTACGACCGACCGTACGCGCCGTTGTGACTGCGGACAAGCCATCCGGCGAGGCCGGTCCGATGGCGACCGGCGGTGTTCTGCCCGCAATCCGACAGGCTCGGTCGACCGGCATTGGCATAGACCAGTCGGTGACATAGGGTATCGACAGGGTTCCATTCAGTTAACTATCGCTAGCACCGCAACCGGGTCAACCGGATGAGCGAGGTGGCCGCGACATGGACACCGGCAGACACAATCCTGGTTGCGAGACAGCCCGAGGACACCGCTGCCTCTGCACCCAATGCGGCGGCAGCCAACATGGCGTGCAGGGCTGGCTCAACCACGTCGACCAGGACTATCTGATCCGCCACGGGAGACGGAAGCGCTTCGAGAGCAAACTGGCCTGGACAAAGCATCGACCGCGGCGCCTGGAGCAGACCCGCCGCAACCAGGAAATCACCACCGACCTCGCTCGCGTCGACATCGCCGACTGGCTTGCCGCCCCGTCGCCGCCAGCGGAGCCCGAAGACGGCGACCCTTACCCGACGCCAACCGAGCAGGTGACAGCCCTTGCCGAGGAAATGACGCGCGGAGCCTGGCGGGAGATCGTCACTGAACTCGACCACGCCACGCCGGACGCCACCAACGTAAAGCGCGACCTCACCAACCACGTCTGGTGCGATCTCTTCATCGGGCTGGTCCAGGCGATCGAGATGACCCGACGCGGTTTCGACAGCATCCCCACCACGGTCAAAACTTTGATCCTGGGTTCGGCACTGCAGGCCGACCGGCCGCACGTCACCGAAGCCGTCATCGACTTGATCCTCGACAAGGCGTGGCACGGCATCCAGGCCGCAGCGTTCGCCGGCGCACCGCTGCTCGACCTCATCTCAAACGACGAAGCCCTGCGCGCACTACGGATCCTCGCCGTGTTCATCTGCCCCGCACCAGCACAACACCCCGCAGTACGGCACCACGCCCTGAAACCACTCGGAGAAGACGCCACCAAGATCCTCACCGACCAGACCGAGACCAGACTTGCCGAGCTGTTCACCGACTGGCGATCCGACAGCGATGTCCCGCCAAGCGGATAGCTGCGCAAGGCTGTGCTCCCCGTGCCCGACCGCGCACTCGTTCAAGGCAGGTGCCCACTCCCTCACGACAATCGGCAGACGCCGGGGCAGCATCAGGGTCAGCCGACCGAACTGAATATGAGGTGGAGCCTGTTGTCGTACCTCGGGCACGATGCCCGGATGACGCTGCTGGTCCCCGCGAACCCCCTACGGCCCCGCCGGCCCGACGACCACTTCGCGCCCGAAGCCGACGCGGCCCGCGCCGCCGGGATCGACGTCGCGGTGATCGACCACGACGCGCTGACCCGCGGCGACCCGCACCACGCGGTCACGACCGTGCCCGCCGGCGGCGTCGCGGTCTACCGCGGGTGGATGCTGCGCAGCGACCAGTACGCGGCTTTCGCCGACGCCCTCGCCGCCCGTAGCGTGACCCTCCGCACCAACGCCGACCAGTACCGCCGCGCCCACGAACTCCCCGGCTGGTACCACCAACTCGCCCCGGTCACCCCGACCTCCACCTGAACAACCAGCGCGGAGCGGACCGCGTTCGACCAGGCTCGGGACCGGCTACCTGACCCACAACAGGTCCATCACCATCACTGCGATGGTCAGGCACGCACCAAAGGTGGCACCGGCCCGCATGAACGTTGTGGGGACGCTGGCACCGTCGAGGCGCTTCAGGATCCCAGCCACTACTCCGCAGAGCAGACACGCCAGGACGGCGATCACCGCCAGAAGGATCCGCAGCGTGATCAAAGAGCCTGTCATCTTCGAGGACCTCCATCGTCGGCTTGACGACCACTGTGAACTGCCGCTACCCGTGTTGTGTTCAACCTGTGCAAGGCTGAACATCTTTGAACGGCTGAAACGCAGGGAGGCTTGACGTGGCCGAGCAGGACTACCTAGCCGAACTCGGGGCCGAGCTGACGCGGATGAGGGCGGCGAAGGGATGGACAACGCAGCAACTTGCCATACGCTGCCGACGAAGCAGGACCTCAGTTAGCCAGGCTCTAAATACCCGTCAGGGCCGGCCAATACCGTCGCTCAATACTGTCAGCATTATCTGTGAAATCCTCGGAGGTGACCATCGCAGGCTACTCGCTCTCCTCAAGGAAGGCCGGTCGCAGCAGAATTTCGGAGAGCCAGGGCCGCTCGCGTCGGACGGTAGCCGGCAATTTACACGGGAACCTAGCGAGCCCGACCCGGCAGAAATTGACGGGCTATACAACCCGCTGCGGCGAGAGAACCTCGAGCGGAGTGTGCAGTGGGCACTGGAGGCGGCGCCTGCCATCCCGCTCGCCCGTCAGCCCCTGACGAAGGGGGGCGGGATCTACGCGATCTACTACACCGGCTCGTACGAGCTTTACCAGCCTGTATCCGCGCCGGGGTGCTCAATGCCCCTCTTCGTAGGATCGACTCGTCCCTCGGTGCTGCGTCGGAACTCTTCCGGGTTGCCTGCGGGCGGCGGGCTGAGACGCAGGTTGTTAGAACACCAAAGGACGATTGAGCGGTGTGACAACTTGCGCCTCGTTGACTTCCAGGTCAGGTACCTACCCGTGGAGGAGATGTTCGTTCCCGCCCTGTCTGTCAGGGTGAGTTGAGGCCAGCGGCTCATAGCAAGTCCGTCGGACAGGGCGAGTTCAGGATCGAGAGTC
>NZ_JBHSQS010000029.1:0-62118 GCF_042658605.1 Micromonospora vulcania
AGGGCAACACCGGCGCACAAGGCGCACAGGGCAACACCGGCGCCCAGGGCGCTCAAGGCGACACCGGCGCACAAGGCACCCAAGGCAACACCGGCGCACAAGGCGCACAAGGCATCACCGGTGCCCAGGGCGTTCAAGGCGACACCGGCGCACAGGGCGCACAGGGCGCGCAAGGCAACATCGGCGCACAAGGCACCCAAGGCGACACCGGCGCACAAGGCGCACAGGGCAACACCGGCGCTCAAGGCGCGCAGGGCAACACCGGTGCCCAGGGCGCACAGGGCAACACCGGCGTACAGGGCGCCCAAGGCGAGACGGGCGCGCAAGGCGCCCAGGGGTTCCAAGGCACCCAGGGCAACACCGGCGCACAAGGCGCACAGGGCAACACCGGTGCCCAGGGCGTTCAAGGCGACACCGGCGCTCAAGGCGCACAGGGCAACACCGGCGCACAAGGCGCCCAAGGCGACACCGGTGCACAAGGCGCCCAAGGCGACACCGGCGCGCAAGGCGCCCAGGGATTCCAAGGCAACACCGGAGCTCAAGGCGCACAGGGCAACACCGGCGCACAAGGCGCCCAAGGCGACACCGGCGCGCAAGGCGCCCAGGGATTCCAAGGCAACACCGGAGCTCAAGGCGCACAGGGCAACACCGGTGCCCAGGGCGTTCAAGGCGACACCGGCACACAGGGCGCACAAGGCAATATCGGCGCACAAGGTGCCCAAGGTGACACCGGCGCGCAGGGCGTTCAGGGATTCCAGGGCACCCAGGGCAACACCGGCGCACAAGGCGCCCAAGGTGACACCGGCGCGCAGGGCGTTCAGGGATTCCAGGGGACCCAAGGTGCGCAGGGCCTGCAGGGGGTGCAAGGCCCGCAGGGCGACACCGGCGCGCAAGGCCCACAGGGCTTTTCGGGCAACGGAATCCAGTCCGCCTACATTCAGGGCCCGCTGACCATAATTGCGGATACCCCCGTTGATTTCGGGTGTGTGCCCGGAGACATTGCTGTCGGGTCCGGATATCAACTCTCGGGTGCGGGCGTCAACCCGGTGCAGATCCAGCCGCTCTCGATTAGTGGCTACCAATTCGTCTTTACCGGCGGAGGTGCCACCATTTGGGTGTCCTGCATCTCACCCACCACACCGCTCGCGTTTGCGCCCGCAGCCGACACGTCTGGCCGCGCGACGGCCAACAGTAGCAACTCCAGCCGGCCGTATAGCGAGTCGGATCGCCCCGTTACCGTCGAGGAGTAGAAATGAGCACGCGCCTGATATTCGGGTCACTTGCCTGTGGTGCGGTCCTGCTGACCGGAGTCCCGGCATGCAGCGAGAAGCCTGCTGACAAGCCGCAGACGAGCAATGCCGGCAACAGCGACAAGGCAAACGGCGGCACCAGCACCGGAACCGCGCCGGCGGATTTGCTTAAGATCGGCGTCGAGCAGGGTCAAGCCGGTGACCTCGAAGCGGCAAAAACCACCTTCGAGAGGTTGCTGGACGCCGACGCCAACAACAAATTCGCATGGTTCAACCTGGGCTTCATCGCCCAGTCGCGCAACCAGGCCGACGAGGCGATCAGCAACTACGACAAGGCCTTGGCGGCCGACGCGAACTACAAGCCGGCCCTTTACAACAAGGCCATTGCACTGGAAGGTAAGGCTCCGACGACGTCGATAGACATTTACCGCAAGGTCGTGTCGATCGACAACAAGTCGTCGACCGCCTACCTCAGGCTGGGAATGCTGCTGTCCCAGTCTGGTGACGACGCGGCAGCCCGGGACGCCTTCAATGCGGCGATCCGGCTGGACAAGGGGCTCGCCTCGGGCGTTCCGGAAAAGTACCGCCCGACCCCGAAGGCATCATCCTCGACTCGAGCGGGTAGGTGAGGGGTTTCATGCGTACGCCGCGCGTAACGGTCTTCACGGGGAGCAACCGCACCCGGTTCATCGACGAATGTTTTCAGTCACTGATCGCGCAGACCTTCACCGACTGGGAATGGGTCGTCATTCTCAACCAGGGGTCTCGTTGGCGGCCCGAGAAGCACGACGATCGAGTTCGGCTCATTGTCCAGGACAACTTGAACGGCATTGGCGCCGTGAAGGGGTACGCCTGCGCCGAGGCCACCGGTGAAATCCTGGTCGAGCTTGACGACGACGATCTGCTCAGCAGCGACTGCCTGCAGGAAATCGTAAACGCTTTCGACTCCAATCCGGAGGTGGGATTCGTCTACAGCGACACCGCGCAGGTCCAGGAGGACGGCAGCCGCTGCGAGGACCGCTTCGCGAGTTCGTTCGGCTGGCGGCACTACGACGAGAAGGTGGACGGCCGCGAGGTGCTGGTCTGCCGCGCACTGCCGCCGACGCCGCACAATGTCAGCTACATCTGGTACGCACCGAACCATGTGCGGGCCTTCCGCCGGGACATCTACGAGAAGGTCGGCGGATACGACGAGTCGCTCGACGTCGCTGATGACGCGGATCTGATGGCCCGGCTCTACCAGGTGAGCGAGTTCCACCACATTCAGAAATGCCTCTATCTGCAGCGCATGCATGCCAAGAACACGCAGCGCGACCCGGACTACAACGCCCGCATTCAAAAGCGTACGGTGGAGATCTACGACCGGAACATCCAACATAACGCGCTGGCCTGGTCACGGCGACAAGGGCTCCTGGCGCTCGACCTGGGCGCAGCCCACAACAAGCCGGAGGGTTATCTCGGCCTGGACTACCGCGACGGGTCGGGCGTCGACATGGTCTGCGACGTGACCAAGGGCGTCGACCTGCCGGACAACAGCGTCGGGGTCATTCGCGCTGCCGACTTCCTGGAACACATTACGGACAAGATCGCACTGTTCAACGAGTTGTACCGACTGCTCGCGCCGAACGGGATGCTGTTGTCGCTGACACCCAGCACCGACGGTCGGGGCGCCTACCAGGATCCGACGCATGTGGCGTTCTACAACGAGAACTCGTTCTGGTATTTCACGGACGCCAACTATTCTCGGTTCGTACCCGAAATCAGATGCAGATTCCAGGCATCGCGCCTGGTCACGTACTTCCCGAGCGAGTGGCACAAGACGCACAACATCCCGTACGTCTCGGCGAATCTCATCGCGATCAAGGACGACGCCCTACGCAACGGCGGCCTGTTGAACATCTGACTCGAGCCCGAAGCCCGACCGCGTCCTCGCGTCCTCGCGTCCGCCCCTGACGCCGACCCGTCTGCTCGGCCGACCAGGTTCGTGCTGCCCTGATAACGGCGGCACGCAAGACCGGACACCTCGACGACGGATGGCCTCGCCGCACGCAGCAGACTTCCTGCTTGCTGGGCGAATCTCTTGACCTGGACGGCGACCTGCCGCAGCTGGCGGTCGAGGCACTTGACCGGATCCTCGGCGACGACTCGGAGTGGCGGAGTCTGTGAGGCGAGGCAGGAGTGAGCGAGTTCCCGAAGATCAACACACTCCGCACAGTGCTGTCCGGTTCGCCTGAACTGCCCGGTCAGATCGTACTGCTCTAGCTGACCTGCGGCACCCAGGCAGCGAGGCTGGCAGTGGCGGCTGATGCCAACCACCCACGGCGACATGATGACCCCAGGAAGCGGCGAAGCCCAGGCCAATGACCTGGGCTTCCGTGCCGAGCCGCCTGACGGAATCGAACCGTCGCCCTACGCATTACGAGATCAAGATGGGCGACCCGCAGACCTGGGCACATGGAGCTCTCGCAGCGGAAATGCCTTCCGACATCTCTCGCCGCTCCCCACTGTCCGTGAACCTCTTGCGGACTGGATGCGGACCGTCCCGCGGTCGCGGCGGGCCGCCCTATCGACTACAGGCGTTTCGCCATCTGTTGGGCCGTGACCTCGTAGCCGCTCGTCTGGTACAGGGAGATCGCGGACGCGTTATCGCCGAAAACGTTAAGGCCGAGCCGACTCGCACCCGCTTCCCGTGCCACCGCCTCTACGGCCGAGAGGATCGCTCTCCCATAGCCGGATCGCCGGTAGGGCTCTTCCACGCTGATGTCGTGCAGCCACGCTGTGTCGGTCGTCTTGGTGCGTGGCTCCTCCAGCCCGACCCACGCGTAGCCGACGACTTGGCCTGCGGTGTTCTCCGCTGCCAGAAGACGATGACGTTCCGTCGCCAAACCCACGGGCAGAAACCGGGCTCGATCCTCTCGCGCCTTTTCAATCGCGGCTTCGGCCGGCAGTGTCTCGGCGAGGGCCTGGACGTACGCCAGGTCCCGTCGCGTGGTGTAGTTCTCGTACTCGTCTGGACGCATCGCGCGCAGGGTGACCAGGGGTGAATTCACCCGGACATGCTGGCAGGCACCGTTCCGGGAAAGCGAGTGGCTTTCCCCTGGTGCGACTGGCGGATCTCCCAGCCGATCTCTGAGGAGGACCGGGGTTCGGGGCGGAGCCCCGAGGTCTTCAAAGTCTTGTGTCCCGTCAGCGTGGCCGGCCGGCCCGGCCGATGCCGGCCGGAGGTCGCCAGCAGGCCGGGGCCGGGCCGGCGCGGCCCGCTTGCGGGCCGCCTTGACGCGGTCGCCACCCGACTGGACGAAGCGTGCGCGGCGCGGGGTGCGGACCATCTGCGGACCGCCACCAACGGCGGCAGCCCGATTGACCTTGGGAAACGGCGAAGCCCAGGCCAATGACCTGGGCTTCGGTACCGAGCCGCCTGACGGAATCGAACCGTCGACCTACGCATTACGAGTGCGTCGCTCTAGCCGACTGAGCTAAGGCGGCAACGATCAGCAAGTGTACGGCACCCGTCGGCCACCGACCGAACGGGATACCCCCTCTCCACCCGCCACCGCCAACCGGACATCGGCGACTATCTGAACGTTTACTGGACGGCAGATCTTCGAGGTCGGGACTACGCTGCGGCGGGTGAGCGACGAACGCGCCCCCCTCGGCGACCCCGACCACCAGGCCGGGGATCGGGCCGCCCACCGCCCGCGCACCACGGACCCGCTGGAGCTGGGCTTCACGCCACGCAAGCCGGTGCCGTGGCTGGCACCGTTCCTGCTGATCAGCACCGGTATCCGGACGCTGCTGGCGATGCTCTTCGGCGCGTACCTGGACAAGCGCGAGTTGCAGTACGCCTTCGGCGACGGCGTCTTCCGCGAGGTCGGGCCGGACGGCGGGCTCTGGCTCGACTACGTGGCTGACCTTGGTGACGGCTTCAACGCCACCTACTCCGTGGCGTACCTGCTGGCGCAGCCGGAGCTGACCGTGGACGGGCACCGGCTGCCCCGGGCGCAGACCTTGGTGATGGGTGGCGACCAGGTGTACCCGTCGGCGGCCTACGCCTCGTACGAGGACCGGTGCAAGGGCCCGTACCAGGCCGCGCTGCCGGCGACCCCGCCGGAGGAGCCCACGCTCTACGCGGTGCCGGGCAACCATGACTGGTACGACGGGCTGACCGCCTTCCTGCGGTTGTTCGTCCGCTCCCGGGACCGGCACTTCGGTGGCTGGGGCACCGGGCAGTCCCGGTCGTACTTCGCGGTGGAGCTACCGGCCGACTGGTGGCTGCTCGGCGTCGACGACCAGTCCGGCTCGTACCTGGACGACCCGCAGTTGACCTACTTCGACGAGGTGGCCCGGCGCCTCGGGCCGGACTCCAAGGTGATCCTCGCGGCACCGTCGCCGACGTGGGTCAAGGCCGCCGACCAACCGATGGCGTACGACTCGATCGACTACTTCGTCCGGACGATCATCGCTCCCACCGGGGCGCAGGTCCGGCTGCTGCTCTCCGGCGACCTGCACCACTACGCCCGTTACGCGGGACCGGATCGGCAGTTGATCACCTGCGGTGGTGGCGGCGCCTACCTGTACCCCACGCACAAGCTGCCGGAGCGCATCGAGGTGCCGCCGCGGGACACCCTGGCCCGGCGGTCCAGCCCCACCCAGCCGTACGACCTGGTGGCCCGCTATCCGGACGCCGCCCGCTCCCGTCGCTACGGCTGGGGCATCTTCCCCCGGCTGCCGTTCCGCAATCCCGGTTTCACCACGCTGCTCGGCACCCTGCACACGCTGTTGATGCTGGCCATGGCCGGTGCGGTGGCGAACTGGGCGGACACCACCGCGCAGCGGCTGGTCAGCGTACCGCTGGTCTTGATGGTGCTCGTCACGGTGCTGGCGGCGGGCCTGTTCGCCAAGCCGCCCAGCGCGAGCGGCAAGCGGCACGCGCGGCACTGGATCCTCGGCGTCGGCCACGGCCTGGCGCATGTCGCGCTGGCCGCGGCCGGCACCTGGGCCTGGTTGGCGTTGCCGTTCTACGACTGGCCGTGGCCGCTGCCGGCGGTCGCCGCGGTGGTGCTCTACGGCCCGATCAGCGGCCTGGTGGCCAGCCAGTTGGTGGCGGTGTACCTGCTGGTGGCCGGATCGTTCGGGGTGAACGTCAACGAACTGTTCGCCGGCCAGGGCATCGAGGATTCCAAGGCGTTCCTGCGGCTCCGCATCGACCCGGACGGCACGCTGACCATCTACCCGGTGGCGGTGGACCGGGTGGCCCGCGACTGGCAGGTCAACCCCGATGAGTCCCCAACCGCAAGCTGGCTGAGCCCCAAACCCCCACTAACCCCCCACCTGGCCGAACCCCCCATAGTCCTCAACCCCTGACCCCTCCCCCAACCCGCGCTGACGTCACGCAGGTGATCAAGAGGTCCGCGTCAGGAATCGGGCAAGCAATGACCGAAGCCTCTTGATCAACTCTCGGAGGGGCGGGGGGTGTAGTGCTGGTCGTGGGCTTGGCGGGGGGCGCAGACCGAGGCGCGGGAGCAGGAGCAGCGGGAGCCGTCGGCGTCCAGCCGCACCGTGACCGCGTCGCGGGGGACACTGTGGCCGACCACGCGGCCGTCCCCCTCCGGCGTCGAGACCCGACTGCCCACGGCCGGGGCGGTCTCCTGGAATCGCTGGTAGAGCGGGTGTTCGTACTTCAGGCAGCACATCAGGCGGCCACACGCACCGGAGATGCGCAGCGGGTTGAGCGGCAGGTCCTGGTCCTTGGCCATCCGGATGGTCACCGGCTCGAAGTCGGTGAGGAACGTCGCGCAGCACAGGTCCCGACCGCACGAGCCGATGCCGCCCTGCACTCGCGCCGAGTCCCGCGCGGACAGCTGCCGCAGCTCGACCCGACAGTGCAGGGTGGCGCCCAGGTCGCGGACCAGGGAGCGGAAGTCCACCCGGTGCGGGGCGGTGAAGTAGACCGTGCTGCGTTCACCGCCACCCTCGGCGGAGCCGAGCACGTGGTCGACCGCCACCACCTTCATCGGCAGGCCGTGCGCGCGGATCAGGCGTTTGGCGGCCACCTTTGCCTCGGCCTTGCGCCGACGCAACGCCTCGTCCCGGCGCAGGTCGTCATCGCCGGCCAGCCCGACCAGGCGAGGGAAACCATCGGTCTCCTCGGTCACCCACTGCGCGGCCCAGACGCACTCGGCCACCTCGGGGCCGTCGTCGGTCGGCACCAGCACCTTGTCGCCGACCTGCGGGCGAAGCTCGCCGGGGTCCAGGTAGTAGAGGCGCCCGTACCGGTTGAAGCTGACCGCGCAGAGCATGCCCATCCCCCCACCCTACGACCCGACACGGCCGAGGGGCGCGCGGGTCGTCGCCGGACGACTACGCCCCGCTCCATCCATGACCGTCGACTTGACCGATTGACCGGGCCACCCGTCGTGCCGTTAGCCCTCGCCCGGACGGTTGAATCCTGGCCTCGACAGGGGACAAACGCGCTCGGGCAGCGTTGAGTGGAGGCAGACCTGCGGGGGGTGCAGGGGGAAGACCACGGCGTCGCCGCTGGTGCCGGCTCAGGCTGCGCGTCGCGAGCGACGCCGTGGCCTGTCCGGGGCTTGGTGGCCAGCTACCAGCCGACCCGGGTCGGCTGGTCGTGTCGAGGCCGACCGTCCAGTGCCGGCCGCCAGGCGGACTCGGCCAGGCTCGGGGCCCACTGGCGCAGCAGCGTCTCCGCACCGTCGTACGCGACGCAGAGCACCGCCAGCACCCGCGCGGCGATCTCGGCCGCGTCGGCCACCCCGGTACCGAGCGGCCCGGGTCGAGGAGGCACGCCGGGGGCGGTGGTGGCGACCACGGTGACCGCCTCGGCAGAACGGAGCACGTCGGCCAGTGTGCGGGCCAAGGCGAGGCGGCTGCCCTCGACCCAGTCGGCGAGCGCATCCGCGTAACCGGCGGTGGACTCCAGCCGCCCGACCAGGCTCTCCGGCCCCTCGTCGAGGTGGCGCAGCAGAGCCGTCCGCTCCTGCCCGTACGCCGAAGCGGCCGGACCGGACCAGAGCACCGGATCGGTGAGCGCGGCGGAGACGTCGTCGTACCCCCGGACCAGCCGGCGCACCGCGTGCCCGGCACCGGCGAGCGGCGCCGGGTGGAGGTCGAGGAAGCCGCGGACCGCATCGCCCGGGAGCACCTGCATCCGGCGCAGCAACGGCCAGACCCGGTGCCCCTCGGGGACACCGGCGGCGAGCAGGGTGTCCACCCGACGCAGCAGGTCGAGGCCGGGCTCGGCGAGCCGGTCCAGCGGGTCCATCACGACTCCCCGGTGAGCCGGCGGCGGGCGGCCCGGTCGACCTCGCCGTAGCGGTCGGCGGCCTCGCGCACCGCGGTGGCGGCAGCGGCCAGCCGGCCGGCGGCGGCTCGCGCCTCACGGGCCCGGTCCTCGGTGGCGGCCGTCCACTGCCGGTGCAGCGCGCGGCCGAGCTCGCCGGGCCGCCCCGGAGCGTCCGCGCCGAACGCGGCCTGGGCCGGGTCGCTCGCGGTGACCGAGTGGGACAGGGCGATGAGCGTGGCGCTCGCCTCGTCCAACCGGGCGGAGAGCGCGTGCAGGGTATCCATCTCAGGCTCCCGCGAGCGGTCGGTAGGCGGCGAACGTCTCGTTGTGCAGCTTCTCCCGCGCCCACTCGGCGGCGTCGGCCGCCGCGGTGACCGCCGCCTGCACCGAGCCGGCCACGTCCCGAGGGCTGCGGCTGTGCAGCGGACCGAGGAACCGGACGTCGGTGATCCGCCCGCCGGCGGTGACCACCACCTCGACCAGCCCGTCCGGCGATCGGACGGTCACCTCGACGGTCGACACCGCCTGGTCGAACTCCGCCTGGAGTGACTCGATCCGGCGGTAACGCCGCACCGCTTCTTCGATCCAGGCTTCGTCGATCTCCCCCCGCGGCATCGGCCGACTCCTCCCGGATGAGCCATCACTGAGCGTGCCGTCACCGTCACCACGGCACACCGGACCGTACCGCACAGCAATCGGGCGTGTCGATGCCTGTGGATGACCCGGACCACGGGACGGGACCAGGGCCGGGAGCTGCGGGTCAGCCCTTCCAGAGGGCGAGCATCATCGCCTCGACGGCGATCCGTGGCTTCACGTTCACCTCGATCGCGGCCCGGCAGGCGAGCACGGCCTCCAGCCTGCGCAGCGCCCCCTCGGCGTCCCACTTCTGCGCCCCGGCACCGGCCAGCGCGGCGGTGTCGGTGTGCACCGGGGCGACGGGTGCGCGCAGCGCCATGGTGAGCGCGTCCCGATAAAAGCCGGCCAGGTCGACCAGCGCCCGGTCCAGAGCGTCCCGCTGGGCCCGGGTGGCCCGCGACTTCTGCCGCTTCTCCAGCTCCTTGAGCTGCCCGGCAGCACCCCGCATAGCGCCGGCCGCGCCCCGGCCGGTGCCGCCCGCGCCGAGCGCCGTCTCCAGCGCGGCCCGCTCGGCCGTGTCGGCCTCGGCGACCGACGCCTCGGCCTCCGCCTCGGCCGCCTCGATCAGCGCGGACGCCGCGTCGAACGCCGCGCCGACGCCGGTCAACCGGCGGGGTACGGCGAGCACCGCCTCGCGCCGCTTGCGGGCCTCCGGGTCGCGGGCCAGCCGGCGGGCCCGACCCACGTGGCCCTGCGCGGCGGCCGCCGCCCACTGCGCCACGTCGGCC
Organism: Micromonospora vulcania; assembly: GCF_042658605.1. NCBI lineage: Bacteria > Bacillati > Actinomycetota > Actinomycetes > Micromonosporales > Micromonosporaceae > Micromonospora > Micromonospora vulcania. The sequence goes on from NZ_JBHSQS010000029.1 coordinate 9,918, forward strand.
GCGACGCCGTCCCGACGGACCAGCACCTCGGCCACCGCCGCGGCCGGCGGCTGCCGAAGGGGTACGACCCGACAGCGCGACCGGATGGTCACCGATACGTCGTCCGGGTGGGTGGACGGGGCGCAGAGCATGAACACCGTACGCGGTGGGGGCTCCTCGATCGCCTTGAGCAGCGCGTTGCCGGCCGCCTCGGTGAGCCGGTCGGCGTCCTCGATGACCACCACCTGCCAGCGCCCGCCGGACGGGGTGCTGGCCGCGCGGAGCACCAGTGCGCGCATCTCATTGACGCCGATGGAGAGCCCCTCCGGCACCACCATCCGGACGTCGGCGTGGGTGCCACCCATCGTGGTGTGGCAGCCGGGGCACTCGCCGCAGCCGGTGCCGTGCACACACTGCAGGGCGGCGGCGAAGGCGCGGGCCGCCACCGAACGGCCGGAGCCGGGCGGGCCCGTGAAGATCCAGGCGTGGGTCATCCCGGCGGACGGATCCACCCCGTCGGGCGCGGCGGCACCGCCGACCGGAGCGGCGGCGATCAGCGCGGGAGCCCGGTCGGCCGCGCCAGCGCGCAGTACGGCGGACGCCGCGGCGGCGGCCCGGCGCAGCGCCTGGACCGCCTCGTCCTGACCGACCAGGTCGGCGAAGACGTCCGGCATCAGGGTCGATGCTCCATCGTCACCAGCTCCGCGTCGGATAACTCAGGCTGCACCGAGGTGTCCGGACCCTGAGCCGGACGGGGGTGCACGATGCCGCCCGGCTTGCCGAGCATCTCCTCGACGCGCCGGACCACCTGCCCGGTGATCTCGTCGGTCGACCGGGACGCGTCGAGCACCAGGTAGCGCTTCGGGTCTGCGGCGGCGAGGTCGAGGAAGGCGTACCGGACCCGCTCGTGGAAGGAGATCGACTCGGCCTCCAACCGATCGGCGGCCGCACTGCGCGAGGCCACCCGGGACAGGCCGACCCGCGGTTCGACGTCCAGCAGCACCACCAGGTCGGGCTTGAGCCCACCGGTGGCCCAGGAGGAGAGCCAGGAGACCTCGTCGACCGGGAGGGTCCGTCCCGCACCCTGGTACGCCAGGGACGAGTCGACGTACCGGTCACTGATCACCACGCCGCCCCGGACCAGTGCGGGCCGAACCACGGTGGCCACGTGGTGCGCCCGGTCGGCGGCGTAGAGCAGCGCCTCGGCGCGCGGCGAGGGTGCCTCGTCGCCCGAGGTGTCCAGCACCAGCGACCGGATCCGCTGACCGACCGCGGTCGCCCCCGGCTCGCGGGTGACCACGACGTCCCGCCCCTCGCCGCGCAGCTTCTCGGCGAGGGCGGCGAGCTGGGTGGACTTGCCGGCGCCCTCGCCGCCCTCGAAGACCACGAAGAGCCCGGCGGAGACGAACGGCTCGGACGGCATCAGCGGGCGACCCCGGATCGAGCCCCACAGGTCGGCGAGGACCGGGACACCCTTCTTGTCGTCCATCTGGCCGAACGCGCTGATCCCGGCGAAGATGCCGGCGACACCGGCGGCGAGCAGCAGCAGTCGGGTGGAGGAGACGGAGATACCGAGGTCGGCGATGGTCAGCTTGCGGGAGCCACCGACGCCGACCAACACGCTGCTCAACCCGATGGCCAGGATCAGCACCAGCCGGGTGCCGATCTGCACCACCGCGAAGACCCGGCCGCGTACCTCGTCGGCCACCTCGCCACCGAGCAGCGTGGTGCCGGCCAGGAAGGCCATCCCGGCGCCGGCGCCGACCAGCACCGCGCCGACGATCGCCATGGACAGGTGGATGGCGAAGGCGAGGGCCATCACCGAGGCACTGGCCAGCACGATGCTCATACCGAACCAGCGACGCCGGGACATCTCCTTGACGATCATCGGGCCGAGCCCGATGCCGAGCGCCAGGCCGACGAAGATGGCGCCGAAGAGCAGCGAGAACGCGGCGTCGCCAGCGCCCAGCGAGTTGGCGAAGAACTTGGCCGTGCCGACCACGATGCCGCCGCCTGCGAAAGCGCCGAAGATGCCCAGCACCAGGCCACGGACGAGCGGGGTCTGGCCGATGTACTTCCAGCCCTCGGCGAACTGCCGGAACATGCTCTGCTCGGCACGCTCGGCCTCACCGCGTTGCGCCTCGCTGATCTCCTTGATCCCGAATGCCACCACCAGTGCGGTGGCGAGCCGGGAGAAGGAGTTGATCCAGAGCGCGAGCTGGGCCGGTTCGGCCCAGGAGGGTAGGTCGCCGCCGACGGCACCACGGACGCCACGGTCGAGCACGGCGAGGCCGACGGCGGCGGCGACCGGGGTGAGGCCGTACGTGGTGATCAGGGTGAGCTGGTTGGCCGCTTCCAGCCGGGCCCGCGGGATCAGGTTGGGGACCGCGGCCTCCTTGGCCGGGATCCAGAGCAGGGTGATCGACTCGATCAGGAACGTGGCGATCAGCGCCCAGCCGACCACCAGGCCGCCCGCCGCACCGGTGAGGGCGTAGAGCGGAATGGACGCGAAGAGCACGAAGCGCAGCAGGTCACAGATCACCATCGTCCAGCGCCGGTCGAACCGGTCGGCGAAGACGCCGGCCACCGGGCCGAGCACCAACGCGGGCAGCAGCCGGATCGCGGTCACCCCGCCGAACGCGGCGCCCTGGGCGGTGCTGCCCTGCACCTGGGAGGCGGCGAAGAGTGCGGTGGCCAGCAGGCCGAGCCAGTCACCGAAGGAGGCCGCACCGAGCACGATCCAGAGCCGTCGGAACGGTCGGATCCGCAGCACCGATCGGATGGCGGCGTAGCCGGAGGCATCCACCTGGCCGCCGTTGGACTGGTTGGCGGCGTTGCCCGACTGGTCGCCGGAGCGCGACACGCCGGGCGACTCGCCGCTGTTCTGGCTTTCGATGGCCGTACCTCCACGTGCCGGCCCATCGCTGGGCACCCCCGGTGGAACACTCTAGTCCCGGTGGGGGGTCGCCCCACCGGCGACATTCTCCTGCTCGCTGAGCCTAGGCCGCCGGAGGCACCGAGCGCAGCCCGGACGTACGCGAGGGTATTTCGCATTCACCGCCAGACAGTTAGCGTGCACACGTGGCCATCGAAAGCGACAAACTTCGCGAGCGCCTGGATCGGGCGACGACCGACCTCGACCCGCCCTACGCGGTGGTCGACCTCAGCGCCTTCGACGCCAACTCGGCCGCCCTGGCCGACCGCGCCGCCGGAAAACCGCTCCGACTGGCCAGTAAGTCGGTGCGCAGCCGGGAGTTGATCAGCCGGGCGCTGGCCCGACCCGGGTGGCGGGGCGTGATGGCATTCACGCTGCCCGAGGCGATCTGGCTGGTCCGGGCCGAGGTCACCGACGACGTGCTGGTGGCGTACCCGAGCGCGGACCGGGGGGCGCTCGCCGAACTCGCCGCCGACCCGGCGCTGGCCGCCGCGATCACGCTGATGATCGACGGCAGCGGCCAGCTCGACCTGATCGACTCCGTCCAGGCCCCCGGGCAGCGTGCCGAGCTGCGGATCTGCCTCGACCTGGACGCCTCCTGGCGACCGCTGCGCGGGGTACACGTCGGCGTTCGCCGCTCACCGGTGCACAGCGCCCGAGCGGCCGGCACGCTCGCCGCCACCGTCGCCGGTCGCGCCGGCTTCCGACTGGTCGGCCTCATGTCGTACGAGGCGCAGATCGCCGGCCTGGGCGACGCGCCGCCGGGGCAGGCGCTGCTGGCCGGCGCGATCAGGCTGGCCCAGCGCAGGTCGTACCGCGAGTTGGTGGCCCGCCGGGGTGCGGCGGTGGCAGCGGTACGCGAACACGCCGACCTGGAATTCGTCAACGGCGGCGGCACCGGCAGCGTGGCCGCGACCAGCGCCGATCCCGCGGTCACCGAGGTCACCGCGGGATCGGGCCTGTACGGGCCGACGCTGTTCGACGCGTACCGCGCCTGGCGGCCCACCCCGGCGGCGTTCTTCGCCTGCGCGGTGGTCCGCCGGCCGACGCCGGAGCTGGCGACCGTGCTCGGTGGCGGCTGGATCGCCTCCGGCCCGGCCGCGGACAGCCGGCTACCCCGCCCCTGGCTGCCGGCCGGCCTGAAGCTGGTCGGCACCGAGGGTGCCGGCGAGGTGCAGACTCCGTTGTCCGGCGCGGCGGCAGCCACCCTGCGTATCGGCGACCGGGTGTGGTTCCGACACGCCAAGGCGGGTGAGCTGTGCGAACGGGTCAACGAACTGCACCTGGTGGAAGGGGACACGATCGTCGGGACCGTGCCCACCTACCGGGGCGAGGGAAAGGCGTTCCTCTGACGCCGCCCCCACGAGCGGGGGCGGGTCGATCGGAGGGGCGTCAGGCGGGCTGGGTCGCCTCGGCCGGCTGTTCGACCGCGGACCGGTCGCCACCGCCCTCGTGCCCGTCGACCTGACGGTGCAGGTACTCCCGGATCAGGGCCTTCGCCTCGACCAGCACCCGCTCGTCGCCGTCGGAGCGGCGGCGGAACGCGAGCTTGATCAGTGCGTCGGCCGCCTCCACCGCGATCTCCAGGACGAAGCGCAACTGCGGCACGTCGGTCAACCCGAAACGCTCGGTGAGCACACGGGCCAACTGGTCGGCGATCACGCCGTTGTTGTCTCGCTGCTCATCGAGCAGGTGCAGGTCGACCACGTCGCCGAAGTGCAGGGTACGGAACCCCGGGACCGTGCGGTGCATCGTGATGTACTCGTCGATGCCCGCGTCGACGCCGTCCCACCAGTGGGTCATCTCGTCGGAGGCGAACCGTTCGTCGAGCCGCTGGAGGTAGGACTCCATCGTGCGCAGGGTCAACGCCTGCACGATCGCCCGCTTGTCCGGGAAGAACTGATAGACCGACCCGATCGCCACCTCGGCGCGCTCGGCGAGCAGGGTCGTGGTCAGCCCCTCGTACCCCACCTCGTCGACGAGTTCGGCGCAGGCGTCCAACATGCGCTGGACCCGCGCGACACTTCGACCCTGCACCGGTACGCGGCGCAGCGGCCCGGTCGTGGCGGCTGGTGTGGACACTCGGCGCCACCCCCCTTCGACGGATGAACATATCTCCACGTCACGAATCCGTGACTACCGGTACAACGAGCGGACCTCGATTGCGGTATTTACCAGGTACAACGTTCCTGATATGAAGTCAGTTCATATTCATGAATGAGGAGCGCGCATGGTCGGCACCGCACCGCTCACCGCCCGCTGGACCAACTGGGCCGGCAACCAGCGTGGCACCGCCACCGCCATCCTGCGCCCCGGCTCGCCGGCCGACGTCGCCGAGGCCGTCAGATCCGCCGGCGCGGAGGGCGGCCGGATCCGGGTGGCCGGCAGCGGCCACTCGTTCACCGCGATCGCCCTCGCCGACGACCGGCGGATGGACCTGTCCGACTTGGACACCGGCATCAGCGTCGACATCGAGCACCGGCTGGTCACCGTACCGGCGGGGATGACCCTGCACACCCTCAACAGCCTGCTCGCCCGGCACCGCCTCGCGCTGCCCAACCTCGGTGACATCGACGCACAGACGGTGGCCGGCGCGATCTCCACCGGCACCCACGGCACCGGTGCGGGTTTCGGCTGTCTGTCCACCTTCGTCGAGGCGATCACCCTGGTCACCGGCACCGGTGAGGTGCTGCGCTGCTCCGCCGACGAGAACCCGGACGTCTTCGCCGCGGCCCGGGTGTCGCTCGGCGCGCTCGGGGTGCTGGTCGAGGTGACCCTGCGCTGCGTGGACGCCTTCGTGCTGCACGCACACGAACGCCCGGCCGCACTGGCCGACGTGCTCGGCGAGTTGCCGACCCTGATCGCCGACCACGACCACGTCGAGTTCTACTGGTTCCCCTACACCACGCGGGTCCAGGTCAAGACCAACGACCGGGTGCCGGCCGACGACCGGCCGCTGTCCCGGTGGCGCGGCTGGCTCGACGACGACTTCCTGTCCAACACCATTTTCGCCGGCGCCTGCCGACTCGGCCGGGCCGTGCCGGCGCTGGCCCCGAGGATCAGCGCCGTCTCCGCCCGAGCGCTCACCGAACGGCAGTACACCGGTCGCTCGGACCGGGTGTTCTGCACGCCGCGCCGGGTCCGATTCGTGGAGATGGAGTACGGGCTGCCCCGTGAGGCGCTGCCCGAGGCCCTCGCCGCGCTCCAACGCATCGTCGACGGCCTGCCGTTCAAGGTGCTCTTCCCGGTGGAGGTGCGGTTCACGGCGGCCGACGACATCTGGCTGTCGCACGGCTACGGCCGGGAGTCCGCGTACATCGCCGTGCACCAGTACGTCGGCATGCCCTACGAACCGTACTTCCGGGCCTTCGAAGAGGTGGCCACCGGGCTGGGCGGACGCCCGCACTGGGGCAAGCTGCACTACCGCGACGCCGCCTCGCTGGCCACGGCGTACCCGCGGTTCGCCGACTTCCAAGCTGTCCGAGACCGCCTGGACCCCAACCGGGTCTTCACCAACCCCCACCTGACCCACATCCTCGGCGAGTAGTGACGCACGCGATCTTGGAAGGAAACTGCCCCCGGAGGGGCCGGCACCTTCCAAGATCTTCACGCTGTCCATCCAGCCGCGCGCAGTGCCGCCCGGATCTGGCGGACCACCTCGTGCGGGTGGGCACGGATCACCCACGCGGGGAACCGAAGCACTCGGTCGCCCTCGATCCACAGATCGTTCTGCCGACGCATGTCGGCCCACGCGGTGCGCGGATCGAGATGGTCCGCACCATCGACCTCCACGTGCACCTGCCAGTGATCGAAGTAGGCGTCCAGGTAGCGACGTCGGCCAGTTGCGTCGTACCGGACCCTCTGCCGGGCCGGCTCGGGAAGCCCGGCCGACCGCAGCAGCCCGAGCAGGTCGAGTTCTGCCAGAGAGTGCGAACCACCGGCCGCGTCGGCAGCCGTCTGCAGGATCAGCTTGCGCCGGCGGGCCCGGGGTAGCCGGTCCAGCACCCGGTGCAGCTCAGCGCCGCCGACCAGCCGCTGCTGAAACCCGGTCGCGATGATCGCCCTGGCCTCGTCGTCCGTCATCGCCCACTGCGCCGCGTCGACCAGAGACCGGGCAGGCATGGTCCGACGAGGCCGACCCAGGGTGAGTACGTCGTCTTCGGACAGGCAGGTGGTGCGGTGCACCCGGACGCCCTGCGGCAGTGGATCTCTGCGACGGGTGGCGGGGAGCAGCAGATGAACTGTTTCGCTGTCGTACCGGTGCAGCCCCCACGCCTGAGCTGCGGTCAGCCCGCCGAGCACCGCCGCCGGGCCGGCGGCGAGCACGGCGATCCAGCGACGCTGGTCCGGATTGACCTGCCCGCTGTGGGTGACGAAGACCGCCCGGTGAACCTGCCGCCAGCGACCGGTGGCAACCCGATGCCGGATGGCCTTCGCGGAGAGAAACCCCAACGCCTGACCAAGGCTGATCACCGCCTCCTGGCGAAACAACAGCGAGGCCAGTTGGTGATCGTCGACATCGACGAGCGGCCGCCCCAGCGCGGCCAACGAGACTCCGGCACGTAGACCCATGACCGGAGTCTGCCGACCCCGCCCACCCGCCATCTGCCCCTGTGGACAACGCCGCGATCTTGGAAGCTAGGCGCCCCTTGAGGGGCGCTTTCCCTCCAAGATCCCGTTTCGAGGTCCCGGCAGGCCGGACCTACTCCGTGCTCGTCGCGGCCTTGCGGGGAGCCGCCTTCTTGGCCGGGGCCTTCTTGGCCGCCGCAGTGGTGGCCTTGGCGGTGGTGGTCTTCTTGGCCGCGGTGGACTTACTGGCGGCGGCCGTCTTCTTGGTTGCCGCCGCCTTCTTGGCCGGAGCCTTCTTCGCCGCTGCCTTCTTACGTGGCACCGGGCCCTTGGCACGCTTGTCGGCCAGCATCTCGGAGGCTTCCTCGATGCTCAGCGCCTCCGGGGTCTGCCCGCGCCGCAGGGACGCGTTGACCTCACCGTCGGTGACGTACGGGCCGAAGCGGCCGTCCTTGATCACCAGCGGCTTCTCGGTCAGCGGGTCGACGCCCATCTCGCGCAGCGGCGGTGCCGCCGCCCGGCGGCCACGGGCCTTCGGGGCGGCCAGCAGGGCCAGCGCCTCGTCCAGGCCGACGGTGAACATCTGGTCCTCGGACTCCAGCGAACGGAACTCCTCGCCCCGCTTGACGTACGGGCCGTAGCGACCGTTGTTGGCGAACACCTCGACGCCGTCGGGTGCCACACCGACCAGCCGGGGCAGGCTGAGCAGCTTGAGCGCCTCGTCGAGGGTCAGCGAGTCGGGCGTCTGCGAGCGCAGCAGCGAGGACTTGCGCTCACCGCTGGAGACGTACGGGCCGAACCGGCCGGACTTGAGCACGATCGGCTCGCCGGTGCCCGGGTCGTCGCCGAGCTTGCGCTCGCCGCTGCCGCCGAGGAACAGCTCGTGCACCTTCTCCGGGGTCAGCTCGTCGGGGGCCAGCCCCTCCGGGATCGGCGCACGGTCGCCCTGGGAGCCGCCCTCCTCGCCCTCGCCTGTGGCGGCCGGCGCCGGCTGCTCGCCGCCCGGCAGCTCACGCTGGAGGTACGGCCCGTACCGGCCGACCCGGACCACGACCTCGCGGCCGTCGTCGTCGGTGAAGAGAGGGATGGAGTTGACGCTGCGCGCGTCGATCTCGCTGAGGTTCTCGGTGACCAGCTTCTTGAGCCCACCGGAGCGGGCGATGTCCTGGTCGCCGGCACCGTTGGCGCTGCCGAAGTAGAACGCGGTGAGGAAGTCGACCGCGGCGTGGTCACCGCCGGCGATCTCGTCCAGCTCGTTCTCCATCGTGGCGGTGAAGTCGTAATCGATCAGGCGCGGGTAGTGCCGCTCCATCAACCCGATCACCGCGAAGGCCAGGAAGGTGGGGATCATCGCCTGGCCGCGCTTGGTGACGTACCCCCGATCCTGGATCGTCTGCATGATCGACGCGTACGTGGACGGGCGGCCGATGCCCAGCTCTTCCAGGGCCTTGACCAGCGACGCCTCGGTGTAGCGCGACGGCGGCTGGGTGTGGTGGCCCTGCGCCGCCAGCTCGTCGGCGGTCAGCGGCTGGTCCTTGACCAGGGTGGGCAGCCGGCGCTCGGCGTCCTCGGCCTCGGCGTTCTCGTCGTCGCTGGACTCGACGTAGGCGCGCAGGAAGCCCGGGTCGGTGATGGTCTTGCCGGTCGCGCCGAAATCCGCTTCCTCCTGGGCGGCGGAGATCGCGCGGATACGCACCGAGACACTGGAGCCGACCGCGTCGGTCATCTGTGAGGCGATGGTCCGCCGCCAGATCAGCTCGTAGAGCTTGAACTCCTCGGCGGACAGCTCCTTGGCCACCTCACCCGGGGTACGGAAGTTGTCCCCGGCCGGGCGGATCGCCTCGTGCGCCTCCTGCGCGTTCTTCACCTTGCCGGTGTAGCGGCGCGGCTCCGGAGGCACGCTGCGCTCGCCGTACAGCTCGACGATCTGCCGGCGGGCCGCCGAGATGGCGGTCTCCGACAGGTTGACCGAGTCGGTACGCATATAGGTGATGTAGCCGTTCTCGTACAGCCGCTGCGCGGTGCGCATCGTCTGCTGCGAGGAGAGGCGCAGCTTACGGGCCGCCTCCTGCTGGAGGGTCGAGGTGATGAACGGCGCGTACGGGCGGCGCCGGTAGGGCTTCTCCTCGACCCGGGTGACGGTGAACGGCCGGCCCTCGAGACGGGCCGCCAGCCCACGGGCACCGCTCTCGTCCAGGTGCACGACGCCGGCCCCGGGCTTCACCCGGCCGGTGGTCGGCTCGAAGTCCTTGCCGGTCGCGATCCGGTCGCCGTTCAGTGCGATCAGGGTGGCGTTGAAGGCACGCGGCCCCTCGCCGGCGTTCGCCACGGCGAGGCTGGCCAGGATGTCCCAGTATTCGGCGGTGCGGAAGGCCATTCGCTGGCGTTCCCGCTCGACCACGATCCGGGTCGCCACCGACTGCACCCGGCCGGCCGAGAGCTTCGGCATGACCTTCTTCCACAGCACCGGGGAGACCTCGTAGCCGTAGAGCCGGTCGAGGATCCGCCGGGCCTCCTGGGCGTCGACCAGGTCGCGGTCGATCTCCCGGGGGTTGGCCACGGCCGCCTGGATCGCCGGCTTGGTGATCTCGTGGAACACCATCCGCTTGACCGGCACCTTGGGCTTGAGCGTCTCGACCAGGTGCCAGGCGATCGCCTCGCCCTCGCGGTCCTCATCCGTCGCCAGGAAGATCTCGTCGACCTCCTTGGACAGCTTCACCAGCTTGCTGATCTGCTGCCTGCGGTCGGCGGAGACGACGTAGAGCGCGTGGAAGCCGTTGTCCACGTCCACCCCGAGCCGGGCCCAGGGTTCCTTCTTGTATTTGGCCGGCACGTCGGCGGCGTTGCGCGGCAGGTCGCGGACGTGACCGAAGCTGGCCTCCACGACGTACCCCGGGCCCAGGTAGCCCGAGATCGTCTTGGCCTTCGCCGGTGACTCGACGATGACCAGACGGGTGGTTCCAGCGTTGCTCGGCACGTCTCTCCCCGACCTCACTCCTGCTCGTGGTCTGCCGGCGCTCGGACAGCGATCGCCCTCGACCCCGCCGTCGCACCGGCGGTCCGGATGTCCAACGTAACGCGCCGCCCGCGTTTCGGGTTTCGCGGGCCGTAAACCGCTCCGACGCGATGGTCGACGCCACCCCGCCACGCTCGGCACTGCCGGACGGCGCCACCGTACACCGTGGGTAGGGCCCGAAGCGGGTCACTGTGACGATGGCGGGCCGTCGACCGAGGTCCGAACCGCCTGTTTGCCGACGGTATGTCCCCTAGCGGCTGTCCGGGACCAGACAACCGGCCACCGCGCCCAGGATGGGTGAAATAGCGGAATCGTCCTCGGTCAGGATCTGGTCGGCCAGGCGTCGGCCGGTGCCGCGCGCGGCGGTTCACCGACCAGTTCGGCGAGCCGTCCCACCCGGCGCCGGCCGGTGATCAGGTACCCGGGACCGCCGTCGTCCGAGCCCAGCAACGGGCCGGTCAGGCCGACCGCGGCGAGCGCCGCGCCGACCGGTTCCCAACACCCCTGATCACCGTCACCGAGCCGCAGCAGGAAGCCACCCAGCGGCTCCGGCGTCCCGGCCGCGGCGAGCCAGAGCCGCAGCCGCCGGCCGGTCAGATGGAAGGTGGCGGGCGGGCGTTTCGCCGGGCCGTGCAGCCACGCGGCGGCGAGCGGCTTCAGAATCCGGGTGTACGAGGTACGCACGGCGTGTCGCTCGTCGTCGGTCCGCTCCCAGCTCGCCGCGAGCCCGCGCTGCGCCAGTTCGGCGACGAGCACGTGAACCCGCCACGCGGCGTCGACCAGCACCGAGAGGCGGGCGGTGCCGCCCATCCGCACCACCTCGCCCGGCCCGGCGAGCAGCCCGGCCAGGTCGGCGACCACGGGCTCGGCCGCTTCCGCGCCGAAGAAGACCAGCTGCCGCCCCGCGTCCGTCGGCGAGCCGGTTCCGGACCGGGTCGGCCCGGGTCGCCGTCGTACCGGCCCGGGCACGTTGGGCTCGGGTGCTGGAAACAGCGCCGGCAGCGCCTGCGCGTCTCCGGTGTCGCCGAGCCCCCTCAGCGACACTCCGGCACCTCGTCGAAGGCCTGTTTCAGCTCCTCGGAGTTGAGCCGGCTGGTGTCCAGCGCGCTGGCGTCGTACTCCTTGTTGAGGGTCTCCACGGCGGCCCGCACCCCGTCATAGAAGACGGTCGCCTCGCCGGTGCCCAACCGGTCGATGGTGTCCCGGGCCCGGCCGTAGGCGTCCCGCATCTTCCCCAGCGAGCTGCTGAAACCGGCGGAGATCGCCTCGCCGTTGTCCGTCTCCGGTACGCCGGCCTGCTCCACCTTCTTACGCGCGGTCTCGCTGGCCTGCTCCGCCCCGCCGAAGAGCCGCACCAGGTTCTCCTTGGCCTGCGCCGGAGTGGTCTGCGCGGTCATCTGCTCATCCGTGCTGCTGGTCAACTTGCTGATCTCGGAGCGCCACGGAGTGAGCGCGCCGCAGACCGTGGATGCCCAGGCCCGTGGGCTGGGGCCGCCGCCGCAGCCGGCGAGTACGACGACGAACGTGGCCAGGACCACCGTGAGCTTTCCGGCGGCAGACGCCCGGCACGTACGCATGCGTTGCAGCGTACGGCCTTTGGCCAGGCGTGGCACCGGTCAGACGGCCCGGACCGGACCTCCGGCGGTCCCCGGTCGGCGTGTGCCGCCGACCGGGGACCCGGTACCGGTGGAACTCAGGCGTTGATCGTCTCCGGCCGGTGGTCGGTGCTGCCCGCGCCGGCGCTGCCGTCGGCGTCGGAGTCGGACATCGCGATGCCCTTGCGCTTGCTGAACACCACCGACGCCACGATGATCAGCGTGGCCACCACCGCGATGCCGACCCGCACCGGGGTGTTCCGGTCGTCGCCGATGCTGAACGCCACCACGGCGGGCGCGATCAGCAGCGAGACCAGGTTCATGACCTTGAGCAGCGGGTTGATCGCCGGGCCGGCGGTGTCCTTGAACGGGTCACCGACGGTGTCGCCGATGACCGTGGCGGCGTGCGCCTCGGAGCCCTTGCCGCCGTACGCGCCGTCCTCGACCAGCTTCTTGGCGTTGTCCCACGCGCCGCCGGAGTTGGCCAGGAACACCGCCATCAGGGTGCCGGCGCCGATCGCCCCGGCCAGGTACGACGCGAGCGCGCCCGGCCCGAGGCCGAAGCCGACCGCGATCGGCGCCAGGATGGCGAGCAGGCCGGGGGTCATCAGCTCGCGCTGCGCGTCCCGGGTGCAGATGTCCACGACCTTGCCGTACTCCGGGCGCTGGGTGCGGTCCATGATGCCCGGCAGCTCACGGAACTGCCGGCGGACCTCCATCACCACGGCACCGGCCGAGCGGGACACCGCGTTGATGGCCAGCCCGGAGAAGAGGAAGACCACCGCCGCACCGATGATCAGGCCGACCAGGTTGCGCGGGTTGGCCACGTTCAGCGAGTTGAGGATCTCCGCGCCGACGTCGCCGACGCCCGCGTCCGCGTACGCCGTCTTCAACGTGTCGGTGTACGAGCCGAACAGCGCGGTCGCGGCCAGCACCGCCGTGGCGATCGCGATGCCCTTGGTGATCGCCTTGGTGGTGTTGCCGACGGCGTCCAGCTCGGTGAGCGTGCGCGCGCCCTCCTCGTCGATGTCGCCGGACATCTCGGCGATGCCCTGGGCGTTGTCCGAGATCGGCCCGAAGGTGTCCATGGCGACGATCACGCCGACCGTGGTGAGCAGGCCGGTACCGGCCAGCGCCACCGCGAACAGCGACAGCGTGATGGAGCTGCCGCCGAGCAGGAACGCGCCGAACACGCCGGCACCGATCAGCAGCGCCGAGTAGACCGCCGACTCCAGCCCGATGCTGATGCCGGCGAGGATGACGGTGGCCGCACCGGTCTGCGAGCTCTTGCCGATGTCCTGCACGGGACGTCGGTTGGTCTCGGTGAAGTAGCCGGTCAGCGCCTGGATCGCGGCGGCCAGCACGATGCCGATCACCACTGCGCCGATGGCCACCAGCCGTGGGTTGCCGTCGATCGGGGTGCCGTCGGCGTTGCGGAGCCCGCCCTCCAGGCCACCGAAGGTCGCCGGCAGGTACGCGTACGCGGCGATCGCCACGAGCACCGCGGAGAGCACCGCCGAGAGGTAGAACGCCCGGTTGATCGCGGTCAGGCCGTTACGGTCGGACGCGCGCAGCCGGGTGATGAAGACGCCGACGATCGCGATCAGCACGCCGATGGTGGAGATGATCAGCGGGAAGACCAGGCCGTCCTCGCCGAACGCGGCGCGGCCGAGGATCAGCGCGGCGACCAGCGTGACCGCGTACGACTCGAACAGGTCCGCGGCCATGCCGGCGCAGTCACCGACGTTGTCGCCCACGTTGTCGGCGATGGTGGCGGCGTTGCGCGGGTCGTCCTCCGGGATGCCCTGCTCGACCTTGCCGACCAGGTCGGCGCCGACGTCGGCGGCCTTGGTGAAGATGCCGCCGCCGACCCGCATGAACATGGCCAGCAGGGCGGCGCCGAAGCCGAAGCCCTCCAGCACCGTCGGGGCGTCGCCCTCGAAGATGATGACGACCAGCGCGGCGCCGAAGAGGCCGAGGCCGACGGTGAGGAAGCCGACCACGCCGCCGGTCCGGAAGGCGATCTTCATGGCCGCCTCGCGGCCACCCTGTCGCTCCCGTGCGGCGGCGGCAACCCGCAGGTTGGCCCGGGTGGCCAGCCACATGCCGGCACCACCGATGAACGCGCTGAAGCCCGCGCCGACCACGAAGAACGCCGACCGGCCGAGCTTCACGGCGGTTTCACTGCCGTCGGTGTCGTGCACCGGCAGCAGGAAGAGCAGGATCACCGCGATCACCACGAAGATCGCCAGGGTGCGGAACTGCCGGAGCAGGTACGCCGAGGCACCCTCCTGGACCGCGCCGGAGATCTCCTGCATGTTGGTGGTGCCCTTGCCGGCTGCCAGCACCGCCTTGGTCAGGGCAGCGGCGAAGGCGAGCGCCACCAACGCGATCGCCGCGGCGATGATGACGTAGCTGGCATTGGCCCCGGTTAGGGATAGCCCGCCGCTGTCGGCGGCAAAGGTCTCGGACATCTGTGTCCTCCTGTACCGAACACGCGCGCCGGTCAGTGGAGACGCACCCACCGGCGCCTGAAATGCGGACTCGCAAGCGCGCGCCAACCCCAGCGGACCAGCGATGACCACCCATACCCGCTGGCTGCGGGTTGGATCACTTGCTGACAACCCGGGTACTGTAGCCCTCCACAGTGTCGGAGGTCACACCGAGGTGGCACCGTGTCTCGATGATCTTCGTCGCTGTGTTATGAAACGAAATCTGATATAGGGCCCGATCCATGAAACAAGGCCGCACCCCGTTCGGGATGCGGCCTGTGGAACGGAATTCGAGTCAGCGGCCGACCGGCCACACCATGCGCACCTCGGTGCCGATGCCCTCGTCGACCGGGCGCACCTGAAGGTCCTCGACGAAACCGGCGAGCAGGGCGAAGCCGACGCCGGTGGTCAGTGCCTCGTCGGTGAGGGACTCGTTGGCCAGCTCGTCCGGCGGCAGCGCGGTCAGCCCGATGCCGGCCTCGATCGGCGCCCGGTCCACGACCCGCACCGCGTACGAACCGCCGTCGGACATCTCCACCAGCACCGGGTCGGCCAGGCCGTACTGACGGTGCAGGGCCACCGCGCGGGTGCACGCCTCACCGATGGCCAGACGCACCTCGTCCAGCAGGTCCTCACGAACCCCGGCCCGCCGGGCGACGGCGACGCCGACCAGTCGGGCGGTGCGCACGTGCACCGGCGCCGGGGAGAAGGAGAGCCGGACCGTCGCCATCACGCGTTGGCGCCGGTCGGGTCCGCGCCGACCGCCGCATCGACCGTGGGGTGCAGCGGGAACACCTGGTCCAGCGCGGTGATCCGGAAGATCTTGAGCAGCGGCTCCTTGTCACACACCAGGGCGAACGAACCCCCGGCGGTACGGAGCCGCTTGAGCGCCCCGACCAGCACGCCGAGCCCGGTCGAGTCGAGGAAGTCCACCCGACCGAGGTCGACCACGATGTGTCGGGCACCACCGTCGACCAGTTCGAGGAGCCGTTCGCGGAGCCGGGGCGCGGTGTAGACGTCCACCTCACCGCCGACCTCCAGCACCGTGTGCTCACCCACAGTGCGGGTCGCCAGCGACAGCTCCATCGGTCCTCCTCGCAAGAGCCGTAAACTCTCCTGGGCATCTAACCACTACCGCCGGGACACCTTGCGGTCGCCAGCGGGAGGCTTCCCCTTACCCCCCGGCCCGACTTTTCATCTCCGAACACCAGTGCGAGAGTGCAGGGCGTGACTGACGACGGCATCAGCTCGGCGGGCCTGTCCCCGGGCCACGACCTGGAGCCGTCGTCCGCCGCCACCGTATCCGCAGGCCCGGGCCTCCAGCCAGCGCCAGCCGACCTGCTACGCCGGCTGCGCGCCCGGGGCGCCGGCGACCCGGTCACCCACGTCGAGCGGGTACCGGCCCGCGCCGGCGTGCCCGCGCCCTGGCCGCCGTGGGCCCCGCCGGAGCTGCGCGCGGCGTTCGCCCGCCGCGGCGTGGTCGCACCCTGGCAGCACCAGGCCGAGGCAGCCAGCCTGGCGTACGACGGCGGGCACGTGGTGGTCGCCACCGGCACCGCGTCCGGCAAGTCACTGGCGTACCAGCTCCCGGCGCTGGCCACCCTGCTCGCCGACCCCCGGGCCACGGTGCTCTACCTGGCGCCGACCAAGGCGCTCGCCGCCGACCAGCTGCGGGCCGTCGCCGCGCTGGAGCTGGAGGGGGTACGCCCAGCCTGCTACGACGGGGACACTCCGCGCGCCGAGCGGGAGTGGATCCGCAAGCACTCGCGGTTCGTGCTGACCAACCCCGACATGCTGCACCACGGCATCCTGCCCGGGCACGCCCAGTGGTCCGGCTTCCTGCGCCGGCTGGCGTACGTGGTGATCGACGAGTGCCACACCTACCGGGGAGTGTTCGGCTCGCACGTGGCGCACGTGCTGCGCCGACTGCGCCGGCAGTGTGCGCGGTTCGGGGCCACCCCGGTGTTCGTACTCGCCTCGGCGACCTCCGGTGACCCGTCGACCGCGGCGGGTCGGCTGACCGGTCTGCCGGTGACGGCGATCACCGAGGACGCCTCGCCGCGCGGCGGGGTGACCTTCGCGCTGTGGGAACCGCCGTTGCTCCCAGCCGACTCGGGCTCGATTTCCCCGGTGCCCCCGCAGCCGACCGGCGACCACGACGACCTCCGCCAGGTCCGCCGGTCGGCGCTGCGCGAGACCGCGGACCTGCTCGCCGACACGGTCGCCGAGGGGGTACGCACGCTCGCGTTCGTCCGGTCCCGCAAGGGCGCCGAGGTGGTGGCGGCCAACGCGCGCCGGGCGCTGGACGACGCGGTGCCGGGGCTCGGCGGCCGGGTGGCCGCCTATCGGGGCGGCTACCTGCGCGAGGAGCGACGTGAGTTGGAGCGGGCGCTGCTGCACGGTGACCTGCTCGGCCTGGCCTCCACCAACGCGCTGGAGCTGGGCGTGGACCTGGTCGGCCTGGACGCTGTGCTGATCTGCGGCTACCCGGGCACCCGGGCGTCGCTCTGGCAGCAGGCGGGCCGTGCCGGGCGCTCCGGGCAGGAGGCGCTGGCGGTGCTGGTGGCCCGGGACGACCCGCTCGACACCTACCTGGTGCACCACCCGGAGGCGATCTTCGGAGCGCCGGTGGAGGCGACGGTGCTCGACCCGGCCAACCCGTACGTGCTGGCCCCGCAGTTGGCCTGCGCCGCGGTCGAGGCACCGCTCACCCCGGCCGACCTGGCGCTCTTCGGCGACGGGGCGAAGGAGGCCATCGACCAGTTGGTGGAGGCCGGCGCACTGCGGCAACGGCCCACTGGCTGGTACTGGCGGCACCGGGAACGCCCCGAGGTGGACCTGCGCGGCGAGGGTGGTGCCCCGGTCGCCGTGGTGGAGTCGGCCACCGGCCGGCTGCTCGGCACGGTGGACGGCGGTTCCTCGCACTTCCTGCTGCACCCTGGCGCGGTCTACCTGCACCAGGGCGTCTCGTACGTGGTGGACGAGCTCGACCTCGCCGACGGCTGCGCGCTGGTGCACATCGAGGAGCCGGACTGGTCCACCCACGCCCGGGACGTCACCGACCTGTCCGTGGTGTCCGTACGCTCCTACGTGGATGCCGGGCCGGTCGGCATGTTCCTCGGCGAGGTGGACGTGACCAGCCAGGTGGTGTCGTACCAGCGGCGGCGGATCGCCACCGGCGAGGTGATCGACACCCGGCCACTCGACCTGCCCACCCGTGAGCTGCGTACGGTGGCGGTCTGGTTCACCCTGTCGCCGCAGTCGTTGACCGCTGCCGGGGTGCAGGCGGCCGACGTGCCGGGTGCGCTGCACGCCGCCGAACACGCGGCGATCGGCCTGCTCCCGCTGATGGCCACCTGCGACCGCTGGGACATCGGTGGGCTGTCCACGGCGCTGCACCCGGACACCGAGGCGCCGACCGTCTTCGTCTACGACGGCCACCCGGGCGGTGCCGGTTTCGCCGAGCGGGCGTACGGGACGGCGTCGGCGTGGCTGCGCGCCACCCGGGACGCGATCGCCGAGTGCGGCTGTGAGACCGGCTGCCCGTCCTGCGTGCAGTCGCCGAAGTGCGGCAACGGCAACAACCCGCTCTCCAAGCCGGACGCGATCCGGGTGCTCGACGTGGTGCTGGCAAACCTGCCCGCCTGAGCAAGGTTGCATGATCCCGGGCAGCGCGGGGCACAATGATGGGAGCGCTTCCATCGAAGCGCGTCTGTCAGTCCGCCGTGTGCCCGAGGAGAAGTCGTGGCCGACACCATCGCCGAGACCGTCGACCTGCTCTACACCATCGACCAGGAGAGACTCACCCTCGACCAGCAGATCGCGCTCGGCTCCGCGCTGGCCGCGCTGGCCCAGGCGGAACGGCTGGAGCAGATCAACGAACGTCTCCGCGACATCCACCAGGTGCTCAACGGCTGGGCGTTGCGTCGCGCCACCGTCGACGGCCGCTGACGCTTCGAACGCTCACCGGGCGGGGCTGTGGGCCAAGACCGTCGCCGGGCGCGGCGGGTCGCCGACCTGGCCGGGTTGCCGGCTGCGGCGGTCGCCGGCCAGGCCGGGGCGCGGGCCGCGGCGGTCGCCGGCCAGGCCGGGGGCGCGGGCCGCGGCGGTTGCCGGGCTGTGCGAGACTCCGGCGCACCAGCCCTTTGAGGAGATTCGATGCAGCTCGACAATCTGCAGACCCTGCAGCAGTTCCACATCCGCCAGCGGCTGCGGATGATGGTCAACCAGTACGAGGTCCGGGCGGTCGCGCCGGACGGCACCGAGGGTGAGCTGCTGGCGTTCGCCCAGCAGAAGCGGCTCGCCTTCAAGGAGCAGGTGACGATCTACACGGACGACACCAAGCAGCAGCCCCTGCTCGGCTTCAAGGCACGCCAGCGCATCGACCTGGGTGCCACGTACGACGTCACCGACGCCGCCGGCAACGCGATCGGCCTGTTCCGCAAGGACTTCGCCCAGTCGCTGCTCCGCTCCACCTGGCACGTCGAGCAGGCCGGCCTGCCGCAGGTGACCGGCCAGGAGCGCAGCCTGCCGGTGGCGCTGCTGCGCCGCTTCGTCGACTCGCTGTCCTGGCTGCCGTACCACTTCGACTTCACCGCGGGCGGCCAGCCGTTCTTCTCCGTGGTGAAGAAGTGGGGCCTGCGCGACAAGTACGTCGTCGAGGTGCAGAACCCGCAGATCGACCGCCGCCTCGTCATCGCGATGGCCGTCGCCCTCGACGCGCTCCAGTCCCGCTGACGCACCCGGCTCGACCCAATTCGGCCGCTGGCCGGGACACGGGCTTTCCGCCTGCGTCCCGGCCAGCAAGCTGTCGGCTCTGCGACGCCGCTCGAAGATCGGCCCACGCGCACACGCTTCAGGATCCGCGCAACTACACGGATGTTGGTGCCTCGAACGGTCTCGCAGGCAGCAATATCCATGTTCTTGCGTGGATCACGGGTCAGGCGGTGCGGCTCGTAGGATTCCGCCATGTCTTCTGGGCTCGCCAACCTCTCGGCACGGCAACTCGCCCTGTTGGATCAGTGGCTCCCGGGCGCGACTGTCGAAAAGGACCACAGCTGGGGCCTGGTCCAGACGACAGTCCTGGAGATGACGTACGCCGGGTCGCGATTCATCGTCAAAGCCGGCGGCGAAAGTGACCATCACCTCGACCGCGAATTACGCGCCCACCTCAACTGGCTGGTTCCGTGGACCAGGTTGGGGCGTGCGCCGGTCCTGGAGCATGGCGACTCGGAGGCGAAACTCCTCGTCACGAGATATCTGCCCGGCGAGCTGGTGCTCGGCAGCCACCACGCCGACGCTCCCGCGACCTACCGGGAGGCGGGCGAACTCCTGGCACTGCTCCACGCGCAGACCAGCAGCACTGACGACGACCACGAGAAGCGGGAGAACGACAAGTCGCTCACCTGGCTCAGCGGACCACACCGGATCGCCCCGGGCACCGTGGAACGGCTGCGCGCGGAGATCAGCAGTTGGCCCACGCCGGGCGCACTGCTCGTGCCGACCCATGGAGACTGGCACCCCCGGAACTGGCTCATCCACAACGGCGTCGTCAGCATCATCGACTTCGGTCGGGCGGGAATGCGTCCGCCCTTCACGGACTTCACCCGGCTGTCCGCCCAAGAATTCCGCCGCGATCCGAAACTCGAGACAGCTTTCCTCGACGGGTACGGGAACGATCCGCGCCAGACGCCCGCGTGGCACCGCACTCGAGTTCGCGAGGCGATCGGCACCGCGGCCTGGGCCTACCGGGTAGGCGACGAATCGTTCGAAACCCAGGGACACCGCATGATCGCCGAGGCCCTGGCGGCGTCCTGAACGTCCGGGAAGACGTCGACCAGCAGATCGCCGTGCGACCGGAACGGCAGAAGATCATCGACCGCCCTGACGGTTCCGAATCGCGCTGCCATGACGACCCCGAATCTCAGCGCAGCGGCGTGGCGCAGGTCCAACCGCGGCGACAACAGCGGCGGCACCTGGGTCGAGGTAGCAGCCTCGACACCGGGGCCGCTGTCCGCGAGAGCCAGGATCAGCAGGGACCGGCGCTGTCCTTCACCACTGGCCAGTGGACCGGTTTCGTCCACGGCATCAGGGCCGCAAGTTCGACTCGTCAGCGACGCCAGAGTGCGGGGTGACCCCAGCTGGATCGGTTGTCTCAGTCACGCACCGGTCCGGCGCGAGCCGTTGCCGCCGCGACCCGGGTCAGGCCCGGCAATGGCGTGACCACCATCTCGGCAGTCACCAGCACATCCAGCCCATCGACGCGACAGTCGACCAGCCGCCCACCGTTGCGGTCAACGATTTCCGCAGCGAACGCGCAAGCAGCCGTGTCACCGTCGAGTGCGCGGCCGGCCCCCGCCAGTGCACCCAGATCGGCCGCCACCGCCGCCCGCTGACGAGCCATCCCCGTTGCGATCACGGCTGCGCTGAACGTCCCCACCAGCACGAAGACCAGCCCGATGGCGAGCAGCAGGACAGTCGCACCACCCCGTTCGGCAGCCGGTCGCCGCATCATGGGCCCACCTCGCCCGCTCCCGGCTCCACGGCTGCCACGGCGGTGGCCTCCACGGTGAGCTGTGGCAGCCGAGCACCCAGCGCGCGCACCGGAGCCCGTACCGTCGCCTGCGCATAATCGCCATTGATCGACACCGACACCTCCGCCCTGGGTGGCGCCGCCTGGCGACCGACCGCGCTGCCGTCCGCGCCCCGCGCGGCGGCCAGCGCCGCTTCCCGGGCGGCGTGCAGGCAACTCGCCTGGGTGCTGACGGCACTGACCGCGGTCAGGCCGGTGAGCAGAAGCAGGAGCAGCGCCGGCAGGCCGGCCGCCAGTTCGGCGGTGAAGGAACCCCGGTCGCTGCGGACCGCCCGCTCGGCGCTGCCCGCCCTCCGATCGCGGCTGGCCTGCCGGCGCCGGATCACTTGAGCGCCCGGTCGATGACGGCGGTCAGCGCCGACTGGACGTTGCCGGAGGTGAGCACCTTCAACAGGATCCCGGCGAAGGCGACCGCGGCGAGGGTACCGACGGCGTACTCGGCGGTGTTCATTCCGGCATCGCCGCGTAGACGGGCGACGAGTTTGCGCATGGCTGTTTCCCTTCTCGATGGGTCAGAGCACGTCGCCGAGGACGGCGACGATCACCGGCACCAGGCCGGCGAGAATGAACGCCGGCAGGAAGCAGAGCCCCAGCGGCAGGACGATGAGTACGCCGGCCCGGCGGGCCGATGCCTCGGCAGCGGTGGCCCGGTCGGCACGCAGGTCGTCGGCGAGCCGAGTCAGTGCACCGGCCAGGGCGGCACCGCTGTTGGCCGAGCGGGACGCGGCGGCGGTCAGTCGATCCGCGCCGGGCACCCCGTCCAGGGCGGACCACGCCTCTGCCGTGCCACCGCCGAGCAGCAGGGTGCGGCCGACCCGCGCCAGCCGGACGCCCAGTGGACCGTCCAACGCCTCGGCGACGGCCAGCACCGAGCGGTCCACGGGGGCGCCCGCCCGCATCGCGGCGGCCAGCAGGTCGGCGGCGAGCGGCAGGTCGGCGGCCTCCCGAAGCCGCTGGCGGCGTACGGCCGGGGACTCGATCCGCCGTAGCAGCAGATCCAGCACGAATGCGGTCGGCACCGCGCCGAGCCACCCGAGCCAACCCCCGACGACCACCGCCACGGCCAGCCCACCCATTCCTGCGGCGAGCCGAATGGCGTCTGGCCGGCGTCGGGACATCAGGCGGCCCGCCCCGGAGCCGCACCCAGCCGCTCGGTCCAGAACAGGCCCACGATCTGCAGGGCAACGGCCAGGACCGCGCAGACCCCACCGATCGTGCTGTGCAGGAGCACCGCCACGGGATCGACGCCGATGCCGTAGCCGAGCCCGATGCCGCCGATCGGCAGGCCCGCCAGCAGCCAGGCGGTGGCCCGCGCACCGGCGGCCTGAGCGGCCGCGGCGGCCAACCCCCGGTCGGTCGCCCGGGCGTCCGCCTCGATCCGCTCGACGAGTTCCGCCAGCGGCGCGCCGGTTCGGTCCGCCAGTCGCACCGCCGCCGAGGTCAGCTGGCGAAGGCGATCCGACCCGTCCGGCGCACCGGTTGTGGCGATCTCGACGGTCGGCGGAACAGGCAGGCCCGCCCGAAGGTCCGCCGCGAGGCCACAGAGCTGGTCCAACCCACGCCGTCGGATCTGCTCGGCATGCCGGTTCACCCGCCACCGCAGCAGCGAGCGCACGGTCAGCGTGCCGTAGCCGCCTACCGCCGCCGCAGCCACCGGGCCGCCGAGCACGGCACCGACACCAGCCCCGGCCAGGCCGACCAACAGCAGCAGCCGCGCGGAGCACGATGGGACGCGCATCAACGTGCCCACGCTCGCCCCGCCGGCCGTCACGGCCGGCGTGTCGTGCCGATGTTGGTGCCGGTCGTCGACGTCGCCGCGCCCGCCGGCCATCTCCGGCGTCCCACCCCGAACGTCCGCCTGCGGATCCGCGTTTTCGATCACTGACGTGGTTGCGGCCCGTTCGGTATCGGGAGCCTCGGTCACCGGGCCGGCGGTCCCGGTCGGGCGACGGGGATCCCGACGGCTCGGCGGTCGTACCGGACCTGCCGGGCGTGTGGACCTCGCCGACCCACCCGCTCCCCGCGGCCAGCTCGGTGCTCCGGTGGCGTCCCGGACGGGCCACCCGACAGCTGTCCGTCCACCGCCATAGCCCACGGCAATGGGCAGATGGCCCGAGGCGGGCGGGCTGCCGAGCCCGCTGGCCGGCCCGTCCGGCGTGCGACCGAGTTCCCTGACCCACTCCAGCAACGCGTCGTCCACGTCAGCGCCGACTTCGCCACCGCCGCCCGCCGTGAGCACTCGACGGCGGCGGGCCCGGATGCTGTGCACCGGCCAGGCCACCAGGGTCGCGGCCGCCAGGAGCAGCGCCGCCACCAGCACCGTCGCGCCGCTCATGCCGGACCAGCCGATCCGGGCCACGGCTCGGTGAGAATCGGTGGCACCGGTACACCACGGTCCCGCAGCAGTGCTCCGAGCGCCCGGGCGGCCAGCCCGAGCCCGCGACCGCGGACCCAGGCGGGCACCACCGTGACCAACCGCTCAGGCCCCTCCGGGAGCAGCAGGCAGACCGACTCCAGGACCCGCCCCCGGTCGCCACGGCGTACCTGAAAGAGGACCTGCAACGCGGCGATCACCTGGGCGTGCAGCGCGGCCCGGGGTAGCCCACCCAGCATGCCGAGCGCCTCCAGCCGGGCCGGTACGTCGGACGGGGTGTTGGCGTGCAGCGTGCCGGCGCCCCCGTCGTGGCCGGTGTTCAGGGCGGCGAGCAGGTCGACCACCTCGCCGCCCCGGCACTCCCCGACCACCAGCCGGTCCGGGCGCATCCGCAGCGCCTGCCGGACCAGGTCGCCGAGGCTCACCACGCCGGAGCCCTCCACATTGGCGGTACGCGCCTGAAGCCCCACCACGTGCGGATGCCCCGGACGCAGCTCGGCGGCGTCCTCCACCAACACGATCCGCTCGGTGGCCGGCACCATCCCGAGCAGCGTGTTGAGCAGCGTCGTCTTGCCCGACCCGGTGCCTCCGGTGACCAGGTACGCCAACCGGGCCGCGACGACGGCGGCCAGGACCGGTGCCACCGGTCGCGGCAGGGTGCCCTGCTGCACCAACTCGTCGAGGGTGAACGGCCGGTGCCGGAAGGTCCGCAGCGACAGGTAGGGACCCTCGGTCGCCACCGGCGGCAGCACGGCATGCAGCCGGGTGCCGTCGGCGAGGCGGGCATCGGCGTACGGGGAGCCGTCGTCGAGCCGCCGTCCCGCGCTGGCGATCAAACGCTGAGCCAACCGGCGGACGTCCTCCACCGAGCCCACCGGGACCGCGACCTGGTGCAGCCCCGCCCCCCGGTCCACCCAGACTCGGGTGCCGTTGACCAGCACGTCGGTCACCTCCGGATCGGCCAGCAGAGGGGCAAGCGGACCGGCGCCCACGAGGGTGTCGCGCACCTGGTCGGCGATCCGCAGCACAGTCGTGTCACCGAGCACTGCGGCGGCGGGCTCGGCCCGTACCGCGGAGACGATCGCCGCCGGGGTGACCGGCATGGTGGCGGCGGCGATCCGCTGCCGCACCCGGCCGGCGAGGGTGCCGTCCTGCGGCCGGGTCGTCATGCCGCACCCGTCGCCGGAGCACCGGTGAGGTCAGTGACGATCCGCTGGCAGAGGGCGGCCAGCGGACCTTTACCAGCCGCAGCCGGCGCCTCGCCCCGTTCCAGTCCGCGGCCGAGCCCCGGCTCGGGGCGCAGCGTGCCGGCGAGGGGAAGGCCGAGCGCCCGCGCCACCTCTGCTGCACGCAAGCGACCTGGGGCGGGCCCGCGCACGACCACCGAGAGCGCGGCGCAGTGCGGGACGGCCGCGGCCACCACCCGGGCCGCGGCCGCGGTCGCACGCAGCTCGGCCGGGACGACGACGAACGCCTGGTTGGCCGCCTGCAACGCGACCACCGCGGCGTCGTCCAACTGCCGAGGCAGGTCGATCACCACGAAGTCGCGACCGCGTCGGGCGGCGTCGATGGTGGCCGCCATCGCGGCGGCGGGCAGCGGCAACAGGTCGCCGCGATCCCAGGAGAGCACCACCAGGTCGCCCCGGCTGGGCAGCGCCCGCACCAGCGCCGGGGCGTCGACCCGCCCATCAGCGCTGGTGAGCGACGGCCAGCGCAGCCCTTCCAGCTGCTCCCAGCCGAGCACGAGGTCGAGGCCACCGCCGAGCGGGTCGGCGTCGACCAGCAGGGTACGCAGCCGGGCACGGGCCCCGGTCACGGCGAGCCCGCCGGCAAGCACACTCGCCCCTGCGCCGCCCCGCCCACCGAGCAGCGCGACGATCCGGGCACCGGAGCCGTCCGGACGATCCGGGCCGTGCTCGGCGAACCGATCGACCAGCCACGGCTCCGCCGCCGGCAGGGCGGCGACGTGCTCCGCGCCGATCAGCTCGGCGAGCTGCCAACCGGGATCGAGCTGGCCGGCCCGGCCGACCAGCACCAGCCGGGGCCGATGGGGCAGCCGGGCGCGCAGACACGACTGCGCCTGGTCGGCGCCGAGCACGATCAGTGGGGCGGGTTGCCAGCGAGTACGGGCGGCGGCCGGATCGGCGGCGACCTCGACTTCGGTCCCGCCGGCGGCGGCGAGCCGGAGTAGATCGTCGAGCAGGTCGCCGTCCCCCGTGACGACCAGGGGAAGCCGTCGGATGGGTGGAACGGAGGTACGGGATGGCATCGCGGCCTCCAGCGGTCGGGCTCTGTGTGCCGCCGACCCTGCGCCGATTCCGCTCAGCCGGCGGCCCCGGTCGCGCCGGCTGTGGATAAGTTCGTCACCTGTGGACAACTCCCGGTGGGCTAGTTGATCTGCTAAGCACGCGGCTTGCCCGACGGGCCGGGCGAGCCGGTCGATACCCTTCGTCCATCCTGGGCGTTCAAAAATTGCTCAAGATTTATTTCTTGTCCTGTAGACCCGGGACGACCGGATCCGCCTCTTCCAGTAGGGCTCCCACCCGGAACCCCACACACAGGTGATCAATCCAGGGCGCACACCCCTGCCCGATAAAGATGATCAAAGCGTCGGGCACGGCTGCCTGCCCGCGCGACCGTTTATGGCGAGCTGCAGTATCCGAAAGGGTTGAAGCGTGCTGCACACGATGGCGTTGACCTCCCCCGACGCCGTGACGCCCGGGGGTCACACAGGTTGCCGTCAGTCGCGGACAGAAATTGTCCGCACGACGGCGGAAACCTGGTTCCACGAACGGCCTTCCGTCGGATGCGGGGATTCCGACGGTGAATTCTGATCTGTCGCCCCACGAGGCGTTCGAGCTCTTCTTTCTTAAGAACCGGCACAAGTTGGTCAACGCGGTGGCGGCCTGGACGGGGGACCGACACTTGGCCGAGGACATCGCCCAGGAAGTGATGGCGACCCTGGCGGCGTACCGGTACGACCGGCCGGAGATATTGATGTACCAAATGGCGAGACAGCGCCTGTCTCGCCCGGCTTTCATCCCCTCCCAGTACCACCCTCTCGACAGCAAGATCGACGAAATCGACCGCAGGACCTGCGTATCAGGTGCCGACAGTGTCGTCGACAGCCTGGATCTCGACGCCGAACTGCTACGGGCGCTCCGGCGCCTGCCGGCGCGGCAACGGGAGGTCATCGTTCTCGAGGTTATCTGCGACCTCAGCCAGGAGCAGGTAGCCGAGATTCTGGGGATTCGAGGATCAACTGTGAAGACGCACAAAGCGAGAGGACTGAGAAAGCTCGAGGAGTTGATGGCCAGGCGCCTTTCAGCGACCGGGCCGGGTGCCGAGCAGCCGGTGGGAGGAGTGTGACATGGATATTGAGCGGCAGTTGCGGGCTGCCTTGACGTCGAAAATGGGCCCGGGGTCCGACACCACGACCGAGGGGCAGTATCGAGCTTTCGAGGCCCACTACAGGTCCCGGATCACCAGCCCCGATCGCCTCCGGGCACTGGAGGATTCGGCCGTCGCGGCAGAGTACGGCGTCGCCGCGTACTCCCTCGGCGTACACCTGGAATCGTGCGGCGACCTGGCCGGCGCGGAGCGGTGGTTGCGTGCGGCGGCCGAGCGGGACATCGGCGACGCCGGCTTCCGCCTCGCTCGACTGTACGAGGGCCAGGCCGTGGACGGGTTCAACCGCCTCGACCTGGGCCTCGACGAGAACGGTCCGGCCGTGGACGAGCGGTTCAGCGAAGCGCACTACTGGTACCGGCGAGCGGCATCGAGTGGCTACGGAGTGCCCGACTACCCGTCGGCCGACGGCCTGGACACCCCTTGGATCTCCCTCGACTGTTGCCATTCCGTCCGGGCGCTGGCAAGGCAGGAGGAGGCGGAGCGGTCGTTGGTGGCCGCCACACGACATCGGGACGAGATCCTCCGCACCGCGCGCCAGGACGCCGGCGCCATCCTCGGTAGGACCAGATACGAGCTTCGAAGACTCTCGCTGCGACACCAGGCACTCTCGACCGAGGTGGCCGAGTTCGAAGGCACCCTTCAAATGCTCTCCCGGCTGGTCAACCGCCCCCGAGTGGCACTGTCCCAACTGATCTGGCTCGTCGTACGCAGTTGGTTCAGCCGGCGGACCTACAAGAGCCTCGCCCGGATCCGTGCGGTCTACAGCCTGACCCTGGCCGGCACCCAGGTGGACGAGGTTCCCTGTCCTCCCGAGCCGAGCCTGCACTGGCGCGATCGGTTGGATCTGCTGCTCGCAGCGCGCAGTCGATCCAACCGGGTCCACGACCGGCCGCAGCGGGACGAGCCGACGGGTGACTGTCCGGCCGACGCACCGACCGGGGACATCACGAAGAAGCCGAACAGAGACCGGCGGCGGGACCGGAAATCGGCCCGTGAGCTGGTCAGCCCCTGACCAGAGGTGGACGGACAGATGAGGACGACGCAAGATCGATCGCCGAGTCGGGCAGGTCGACGATCATCGACACCGGCTCCGGAGGAGACCCCCGAACCGCTCGCGGGCATCCCCCTGACGGACCTCCTGCGGCGGGTCGGCCGGGCGGAGGCGGACATCGGGGCCAATTCGACCGTCGCCTTCTACAACCTTTCGCTGGACCGCCACGGATTGTCGGCGAACCGGCTGGAGGCGATGACGGACGCGGAACTCGAAGGTGCAGGCACGCACCTTGACGAGTTCATCGCCGATCCGGCGTCGCTGACCGGCCAGGAGACGTGGGAACGGCTGGGAATGGAGGAGCATCGGGGGACGGTGCTCGCCGTGCTGTTCAGCCGGCGACGGTCCATCCTCGACCGGTTGGTACGGATGCGGATGAACGAGGCTCTGTCCACGGTTCACGAGCGGGCGAACGGCCTCCAGGACGCAGACGACCGGGCCGCGGTGGCCGGCGTCATTCGCCGTCTGGAGGCGGTGGTCGCAGACGTCGAGGGGCGGCGGGCCGAACTCGAACGGACCCAACAGGCCGCTGAGACCGGGGCACGAATCGCCGAAGACCCACTGCTCAGGGTGCACCTCTTCGAACGAAGATCCGAGGTGTGGACGCGTTTTCTGGCGAAGGAGTCGGTGGCGACGATCGTCGGTGCGGTGCTGCTGACCGGCCTGGCGGCGGTGGTCGTCGCCGCGATGTTCACCGACACACCGGTAACCGACACCGTCACGAACAGCTTCCTGATCCTGCTGGGTTACTTCTTCGGGCACAGCCTCACATCGAGGCACCAGTCCCGAAGCGGGCAGCACCGCACTGGTTGATGGGCGAGCCAGTTCGCCCGCTGATCGGAGCCCTCAGGCTCGGTGGAACCCAATGCGGGGCCGCTCCCGAGGGAGCGGCCCCGCAGTCGGTGATCAGCCGGGTTGGTCGGTCCAGCCGGTATCGAGAATCACCTGGTACGCGCCGAGCCGCACGGGTGCGAACGTCAGCATCTCGTGGGCGAGTAGCCCGCCCGTCTTCGGGTCGAAGATCAGCAGATTCTGCTGGTCGTGCTCTCGGTCGTCGAAGGTGATCGCGACTCCCCTGCGGCCGACACGGTCGGTCACCTGGCCTCGCCAACGGAAGCCGGGAACGTCGGCGAGGACCCGGAGGATCTCCGCGCGGGTCTGGCGCGGCACGGCGTAGTCCCCGTAGACCGTGTTGACCTGCTTGCTGGTCGCGCCGGCACCGTGCACGACCTTCAGCAGGTCGCGCAACCCCGACCGGTCGGCCGGCAGGGCCGGTACAGCCAGGATCGGCAGTGGGAAGGCGGAGGGTGCGGGGGTGCCGGTGCCCGTTCGGTGCTTGGCGAGCTCGCGCTGCCAGTAGTCCCGGGACGCCTGGTCGGGATACTGCGGTTCCAGCTGCTTGTTGGCCTGCCGACCGGTGCCGTCGGCTGCTCGCCAGACCTTCGTCTCGTCGACGAAGGCGACCTGGTGACGGCCGTCGTCGGAGCTCATCACCGAGCCGCCCCAGGCCTTCGTGTGGTGGTAGGTGTAGCGCCCGTCGCGGTTGTCGTAGTCCGCGTCGACGATCGTGTCGGCCAGGGCGCGTAGCCGCGGGCCGGCCGCTGGCGCGTCCGAGTCGAACTGGTACGCGACCGGCACGAGCACCGTGCCCGCCGCGTCACCCGGCGCGTCCGGGACATCCTCGCCGGTCGACTCGAACGGCCGGAGAACAGCCACGGCACCGGCCGCCACCGCCAGCGTCCCGGCCGCCAGGACCAGGCGACGGGTCGGGCGTACGGCACGATGGCTGACGGTCGGCTCGGCGCCGTCGGCGCGAACCGCGTCAGGTCGGCGTCGGTGATCGGCAGGACGTCCGGCGCGGCTCGTCGAGACCGCCACTGGTTCGCCAGCAGTCGTCGGGCCACCCCGTACAGCCAGGGCAGACCGCGATCCGGAACCTCACCGCGACGCCGCCACGCGACGACGAAGACCTCCTGGGCCAGCTCAGCCGCAGCGTCCCCGTCGGCGAGCCGACGTAGGCCGTATCTGACGATGTGTGCGTACTCGGCGGCGTAGAGGCTGGTGAACCAGCCCTCGTCGCGTTCCCCTGGTGGACCCACCCGAACCCCCATTGCCTCGGCGACTCTCACTCTGGCTTGTGTCACGACCGGCACGACGATTACCGGACTCGGCGATGATCTGGGCGCATGATCGGATCGGACCTCTACGGTCGGGCGCGGGCCGGGGTCCTCCGGCCAGGATCGATGTCGAAGGGAGGCCTCGTGATCGCGGCACTCAACAGGCTCGTCGACCTGGTCGAGGAGCACCTCACCGAGGAGTTCGACGTCAGCGGACTGGCCCGCACGCTCGGCACGACCGAGTACCACCTGCGCCGGATGTTCTCGTCGCTGGCCGGCATGCCGTTGTCGGAGTACGTGCGCCGGCGGCGCTTGACCGTCGCGGCTGCCGACGTCGTTCGCGGTGCGGACGACCTGCTGAGCATCGCCGTCCGGAACGGCTACGGCTCAACCGAGGCGTTCGGACGTGCGTTCCGGGCCGTCCACGGTGCCAACCCCGGTGACGTACGCCGCGACGGAGGTCCCCTTCGCACACAACCGCAGGTCAGGTTCCGCCTGACCGTCGAAGGGAGCAAACCCATGGACACCCGCGTCGTGGACCGCCCGGCGTTCCGACTCGTCGGACACGCAGCGAGGGTCCCCCTGATCCACCGGGGCATCAATCCGCACATCCAGCAGCACATAACCGCGATCCCGCCGCAGGAGCACCTCCGGCTCAAGGCCCTCAGCGACTCCGACCCTGCAGGGCTGCTACAGGTCAGCGACGACGTCGACCCCGACGGCACCGAGGGCAGCGAACTGACCTACCTGCACGGGGTCGCCGTGTCCCAGGACACGCCGGTCCCCGACGACCTCGACGCCATCGAGGCACCGGCCGGCATGTGGGCCATCTTCCGTACCGCCGGACCGCACCCGCAGTCCCTGCAGGACGCCTGGGCCGCGACCGCGACCGAATGGTTCCCCTCCAACCCGTGGCGTCTGCGGCCAGGTCCCTCGATGGTGGCGATCCTCGAGCACGCGGACGATTTCAGCACCGCGACCTGCGAGCTGTGGCTACCCGTCGAGCCGACCTGACGGACCAGCGGGAATCCACACCTGGGCGCGTTTCTGGCGGACGCTCCGGAAAGGGACGACCCCCGTCGGGGGGAGACGGGGGTCGTCGGAGGTTCGGCTCCGGGGGGGTCGAGCCGAACCACTCAGCGGTCACGGGGGGTGCAACCGCCGAGGGTCTGTCCTGTTGTCCGAGATATGAATGCTCGTGCGGACAAGTCTGCCTGAGCGGGCCCGTCACGTCGAGTGGTGTAGACCCCACACAACGCGAAATATTCGCGCGGAGTGTGCGCGCGATCACGCCGAGCGGAGGTGGTGGCTCCGGCCCGCAGGTCTGAGGGGTGACGTGACCCCGGGCACCCGCCGACGATAGACCATCCGGCTAGACTTTCGCGCCGTGGGCCGAAGTGCCGCTTTCTTCGATCTGGACAAGACCGTCATCGCCAAGTCGAGCGCCCTGGCGTTCGGTCGGCCGTTCTACCGGGACGGGCTGATCACACGGCGTGACGTGGTCAAGTCGGCGTACGCGCAGCTGATGTTCCGGCTGGGCGGCACCGACGAGCAGACCATGGCCCGAACACGGGACTACCTGGCCGCGCTCTGCAAGGGCTGGCAGGTGGAACAGGTCCGCCAGATCGTCGCGGAGACACTGCACGACCTGATCAACCCCTACGTGTACGCCGAGGCCGCCGCGCTGATCGAGGAGCACCAGGCCGCTGGCCGGGACGTCGTGCTGGTCTCCGCCTCCGGTGAGGAGATGGTCCGGCCGATCGGCGAGCTGCTCGGGGTGACCGACGTGATCGCCACCCGGATGACGGTGCGGGACGGCCGGTACAGCGGCGAGGTCGAGTTCTACGCGGCCGGCCCGAGCAAGGTCGAGGCGGTTGCAGAGTTGGCCCTCGCCCGTGATTACGACCTGGCCGACTCGTACGCCTACTCCGACTCGTACAGCGACCGGCCCCTGCTGGAGTGCGTCGGCCACCCGAGCGTGGTCAACCCGGATCGGCAGCTGCGCAAACTCGCCTCCGAGAACGGCTGGCCGGTGCTGGAGTTCCGGCACCCGATCCCGCTGGGCCGCCGGCTACGGGAGCGGCCCGCCGTCCCGGTCGCCGCGGCGGCGCTCGGCGTCGGCGTGGGCGTGGCCATCGGCATCGCCTGGTACGGCCGGCACCGCCGCACCCGCGCCGCCGCCACCACCTGACCACCCAGCCCCAGCCGGGCAAACGGTCGGGATCAGGTGGCGGCCAGGACCTCGTCGCCGATGGTGGTGAGCTGGTCGACGCCCACCTCCACGGCCGCCATGTAGTGGCGTAGCCAGGACCGCAGGCCGTCCGGGGTGCCCGTGGCGAAGGCGCCGGCCGAGCCGACGTACTCGGGCTCCCGCTCGTGGTGGCCGACGTCGACGGCGAGCAGGCCGCGCGGGTCGAGGCCGGTGGAGAGCAGTACCAACCGGGCGGCACCTCGGGCCACCACGCCGGACGGTCCGGCGAACGGGCGCAGGTTCAACAGTTCTCCGTGCACCACGGCGGCGAGTACCAGCGGCGAGACCTTCGTGCCGCCGGCGACAAGCCCGGTCAGTCCGTCCAGCCGGGCGGCGACCACCGGGTCGGAGACCGGCCGACCCAGTTCGGCCTCCGGCACCATGTCCCGGGCGGCGAGCACGTGCAGCTTCGCGAGGGCCTGCCGCGGGGCCTTGGGCCAGAGTTCACTCAGCCCGGGCAGCGCCCCGGCGACCCGCAGCGCACCCTGGAGAACCGGGTCGGTGACCGTGCCGGCGCGGACCGCCTCGCGCTCGTGGGCGTACCCCTCCAGGGCGGCGCTGGCCACCGCGGACCGGAGGCTGACCTCGGCCGCGACCTGGCCACCGTGTCGGCGCAGCGCGCGGTGCCCGAGCGCCTGGTCGAACCGCTCGCGGGCCCGCTCGACGGCGGCGGCGATGTCGGCGAGGGCGAGCAGAGGTGCGAGCGGGTCGGTGGTCACCCCGCCACGCTAGCGACCTGGCCCGGCGTCCCGGGTGGCACCCGCCCGCATCGCGAGCCGAACCACCACCGGGGTACGGGCCGAACGCGGTCACGGCCGCGCGACGCGGACGGGCCGTCGGGCGCGCGGCGGGGGCCGCTCGGCGCGGACGGAGTGGGCAGCGGTCGCCGGTAGGTGGAGCCCCGACTACCCTCGTGGCCAGCGAGACCCAGGTCACCCGAGGACGAGGAGTCACGGCATGAGCGAGGCATTGGCCAATCTGCTGAACGAGACGCGCCAGTTCCCCCCGCCGGCCGAACTCGCCGCGCACGCCAACGTCACCGTCGACGCGTACGCCGAGGCGGAGGCGGACCGGCTCGCGTTCTGGGCGAAGCAGGCCGGTCGGCTGGCCTGGGCGAAGCAGTGGGACGAGGTGCTGGACTGGTCGAACCCGCCGTTCGCGAAGTGGTTCGTCGGTGGGCAACTCAACGTGGCGTACAACTGCCTGGACCGGCACGTCGAGGCGGGTCGCGGCGACAAGGTGGCGATCCACTGGGAGGGCGAGCCGGGCGACACCCGCACGCTCACCTACGCCGACCTGCACAAGCTGACCTGCCAGGCGGCGAACGCGCTCACCGAGCTGGGTGTCACCGCCGGTGACCGGGTGGCGATCTACCTGCCGATGATCCCGGAGGCGGCGGCGGCGATGCTGGCGTGCGCCCGGATCGGGGCCGCCCACAGCGTGGTCTTCGGCGGTTTCTCGGCCGACTCGCTGAGCAACCGGATCCAGGACGCCAGCGCCAAGGTGGTGATCACCGCCGACGGTGGCTACCGCCGGGGCAAGCCGTCGGCGCTGAAGCCGACCGTGGACGAGGCGGTGGCGAGCTGCCCGTCGATTGAGCACGTCCTGGTGGTCCGCCGGACCGGCCAGGAGGTGGGCTGGACGGCGAAGGACCACTGGTGGCACGAGACGGTGGAGACGGCGTCGGCCGAGCACACCGCGCAGCCGTTCGACGCCGAGCACCCGCTGTTCATCCTCTACACCAGCGGCACCACGGCCCGCCCGAAGGGCATCCTGCACACCACCGGCGGCTACCTGACCCAGGCGTCGTACACCACGCACGCGGTCTTCGACCTGAAGCCGGAGACGGACGTCTACTGGTGCACCGCCGACATCGGCTGGGTCACCGGGCACTCCTACATCGTGTACGGCCCGCTCTCCAACGGCGCCACCCAGGTGATGTACGAGGGCACCCCGGACACCCCGCACAAGGGCCGGTTCTGGGAGATCATCGACAAGTACGGCGTCAGCATCCTCTACACCGCCCCCACGCTGATCCGCACGATGATGAAGTGGGGCGACGACATCCCGGCCGGCTTCGACCTGTCCTCGCTGCGGCTCCTGGGCAGCGTCGGCGAGCCGATCAACCCGGAGGCGTGGATCTGGTACCGGCAGCACGTCGGCCGGGGCGAGCTGCCCATCGTGGACACCTGGTGGCAGACCGAGACGGGCGCGATCATGATCTCTCCGCTGCCCGGTGTGACGGCGGCCAAGCCGGGTTCGGCGATGACTCCCCTGCCCGGCATCGTCGCGGACGTGGTGGACGATCAGGGCCAGTCGGTGCCCAACGGCGGCGGTGGGTACCTGGTGCTGCGTGAGCCGTGGCCGTCGATGCTGCGGACCATCTGGGGTGACGACAGCCGGTTCATCGAGACGTACTGGTCCCGCTTCGAGGGCATGTACTTCGCCGGTGACGGTGCGAAGAAGGACGACGACGGGCACATCTGGCTGCTCGGCCGGGTCGACGACGTGATGCTGGTGTCCGGGCACAACATCTCCACCACCGAGGTGGAGTCGGCACTGGTGTCGCACCCGTCGGTGGCCGAGGCCGCCGTGGTGGGCGCGACCGATCCGACCACCGGTCAGGCGATCGTCGCGTTCGCGATTCCCCGGGGCAGCGCGGACGTCGCCGGCGAGGCGGGCGAGAAGCTGATCGCCGAGCTGCGCAACCACGTGGCCAAGACGCTCGGCCCGATCGCCAAGCCCCGGCAGATCATGCTGGTGCCGGAGTTGCCGAAGACCCGCTCCGGCAAGATCATGCGCCGCCTGCTGCGGGACGTGGCGGAGAACCGGTCCCTGGGCGACGTGACCACCCTGCAGGATTCCTCGGTGATGGAGCTGATCTCCTCCGGGATGAGCGGCGCGAAGTCCGACGAGGACTGATTTCAAGGCGTACCCCTGCGGTGGGTGGCGGTCCGGACGGACCGTCACCCACCGTCGTCTTTTGTGGAGGTACGCCCGGCAGCGCTCCCAGGTTGGCCGAGTCGACCGGATAACGCATCCATCACGATCCAACCCGACGGCGGCTTTCTCATTTAGTTTCACGCATGTCGGCAGGTCTCGATGCGCTGCACCGCGCCCGGAATCGACCGACTTCCTCCGCCCATGCCCGAGAAACGGAGCGGCATGAACAGAACCTCGCCTCCAGGGACGCGTCGACGACTACTCGTCGCGTTGCCCACCATCGCCCTCGTGGCCACGTCACTGACCGTGACGGGCAGCGCGGCGGCCCAGTCAGCGTCCGGCACCCCCGGGGCCGTGATCGGGGCCGATGAGTACTACATCAACTACGCCGAACCCGAGGTGCAGACCGACACGACCGGCCGCGAGGTCAAGGGCAAGGGCGGCGTCTACGCCCCCGCCGTCGACGGCGCGCGCGCGTTCGATCAGAAGCACGCGCGGGGTAACCCGGTGACCGCCCGGCAGCTGGCCAAGCTCGAAGCCACGTCGCTCAAGACGGGCAAGAGCCCTCGCAAGATCAAGCAGGCGCCGACGACCCAGACGGCGAAGCTGCTGACGCTGCTGGTCGAGTTCAACGACCAGGCCAACGACGACTTCACCGGCGTCATGGTGCCGAAGACGGTGTTCGAGGACCGCACCTGTGTCCCGGGTACCGTCCAGAATGGCCCGAAGCACAACAACATCCCGAACCCGGCGACCCTGCCGCACAAGGACAACAACTCGATGTGGGTGCCGGACTTCTCGCCGACCCACTACGACAAGATGCTCTACAGCAAGAAGGGCATCACCGAGCGCGTCCGCAAGGACCTGCGCGACCCGGAGGGCAAGAAGGGCATCGACCTTTCCGGCCGCACCATGCACAACATGTACCTGGAGATGTCCAAGAACGCGTACACGGTGGACGGGCAGGCCAGCCCGTGGATCACCGTGCCGCACTCGGAGGGCTGGTACGCGGCCAACCGCTGCTTCCAGGACGAAGACGGCAACTGGGTTCCCGGCCGTGAGCAGTCGATGAACGGCCACCCGGACAACCCGGCCGGCGCGGGCCGCCTCGCCACCGACGCGATCGACTCGCTCGCCGCGAAGGACCCCAACTTCCCGTGGGCCGACTACGACAAGGAAGACCAGGCCGACCGCGACGGCGACGGTAACCTGTTCGAGCCGGACGGCGTGATCGACCACCTCGTGCTGGTGCACGCCGGTCAGGGCAAGTCCCGTGGTGGCGGCGCCGAGGGTGTGTACGCCGTGTGGGCGCACTCCTCCACGATCGCCGGTGGCTACACCATCCCGGGCACCAACCTCAAGGCGTCGAACTACATCGTGCAGCCCGAGGACGCCGGCGTCGGCGTCTTCGCTCACGAGTTCGGCCACGACCTCGGTCTGCCGGACCTCTACGACACCTCCGGCAACGCCGACTCGGACGTGGACTTCTGGGACCTGATGGCCTCCGGATCCCACTCCGGTGAGATCTTCCAGGCGCTGCCGACGCACATGGGCATCTGGGACAAGTGGGTGCTCGGCTGGGCCGACCCACTGACCATCCGCCCCGGGTCGAACTCCCGCGAGGTGAAGCTCGGGCAGACCTCGCGTACGCCGATCGACTCCGAGGACGGCATCAAGGTCGACCTGCCGGACAAGGTGACGACGCTGGCCACGCCGCACAGTGGCACGAAGATGTGGCACAGCAACAACGACCAGGAGTGGGCCGACGTCAAGCTGAGCCGCTCGGTCGACGTGCCGGCGGCCGCGGACGCCAAGTTCTGGATGTGGAACAACTACATCATCGAGGAGGACTGGGACTACGGCTTCGTCGAGCTGTCGACGGACGGCGGCACGTCCTGGACCGAGCAGAAGGTGTACGCCGAGGGCGGCGCCGTGGTCACCACGCCGGACGGCTATCCGGACCCGAACGGCCGGATGAACGACTTCGGCGGCAAGAAGTACGGCCTGACCGGCAGCACCGACGGTTGGCGGCACGACTACGTCGACCTGTCGGCGTACGCCGGGACGACGGTCCAGCTGCGGCTGCGGCTGGCCACCGACGAGGCGTTCGAGGAGCGCAACTGGTTCGCCGACGACTTCTCGGTCACCGGCGGCGGCGCCACCACCTGGAGCGACGACGTCGAGGGCGGCGCCAACGGCTGGACGGCCACCGGCGGCACCTTCGTCGACACCACCGGCGCGGGCTGGAAGGTCAGCAGCGGCACCGAGGTGCACGCGCAGTACTACCTGGCCGAGTGGCGCAACTTCGACGGCTTCGACAAGGGCCTGAAGTACGCGTACGACACGATCTACTCGCACGAGGCGTGGAAGGTCGACCGGATCTCGTACAACGCGCCGGGCATGCTGGTCTGGTACCGGGACACCGCGCTCGGCGACGTCAACCACGTCACCGGGCAGATGACCGCCCTGCCCAGCTATGGCGCGAAGGGCGGCCTGCTCGTCGTCGACTCGCACTTCGACCCGTACCGCCGCACGGGCGAGGCCGCTGTCAAGGACCCGTCGGCGACGGACAACCTGCCCAGCCGTCCGCAGTCGTCCAACGCGGCGTTCACGCTGCAGCCGACGTACTCCTTCACGGAGTGCCTGGAGGCGGCGGACGAGCCGTACAGCGAGTACTGCACCAAGTTCCGGTCGCAGCCGGCGGTGAAGACCTTCACCGACGCCAAGACCTGGTACCCGGGCATCGAGATGCGCGACGGTGCCCCGTTCGCGCGGGACAACGACGCCTCGGTGGTACTGCCGTCCCGGAACAACTCGCCGTACACCACCCGGGTCACCCACCCGGATGGCAGCCCGGCGCCGGAGTTCTACGGCGTGACCCTCGGCGGTGGCGCGATCGTGCTGGGCACCGGCAACCCCGGTGACCAGGGCGTCAACTACGGCGTTTCGCTCACCGTCAAGAAGGCGGCACGGGACAACTCGTCGGCCACGGTGTACGTCACCTCGGCGCGGCCCTGACCCCAGAAGGTCCGTCGTCCGACGGAACAACGGCGGCCCGCCCGGAGCGACACGCTCCGGGCGGGCCGTCCCGCGTCCGGGCAACAGTCAATACGTGAACGGCGTACCAACATCGCGCCACATCCCCGATACGCCGATGTCTGGCCGGCCGACATCCGTCGGCCGCACGCCACGGTCAAGGGGTCGGAGCGGCATAAGAAAATGATCGAAATTTGTCACTGTCGAGCGGTCCTGGCCGGTCCATCCTGGTCAGCGGCGCAGATGAAGCCCTGGGGTGTGACGGTGGAAAGCATTCCCAACAAAATATTGCAACAAATCGACGCGTGCATCTTCCCACCCGTCTCGGCAGTGTCTATGTTCACCTTTGGTCCCACTAGTGGGATCGATCTCCCTCCGGCCTGTACCCCCGTTGGGCCGGTTCCCTCACACCGGAGGTACCACGTGCGCAAAGTCGCAGTGGGTCTGCTCGGGCTCTCACTGACGGCGACAGGCCTGGCTTTCGGCCCGTCCGCCTCGGCGGCGCCTCAGCCCAAACTGCCGGCAGCAGCTCCGTCCGCCGCCGAACCGCAGTCACTGAAGGACGAGCTCCCCGACAAGCTCGAGGACAAGCGTCGCGAGCTGCGTCAGCAGGGTCTCAGCGATGTGCTGAGCGGCCGCAGCAAGCCAATCCAGCGCAACGGCAGCACGGTCGTCAAGGTCGGCAAGACGAACGGTACGGGCTCCGACGCCCGCTCCTTCGCCGGCGCTCAGCAGAGCAAGGACCAGTACGTCGAGCTCGAGCGTGAGCGGACCGACAAGATCTTCGTGATCCTGACCGAGTTCGGCGACCAGCGGCACCCGTCCTACCCGGACAAGGACATGAACCCGGACATCGCCGGGCCGACGACCTTCAGCGGGCCGCTGCACAACCAGATCCCGCAGCCCAACCGGGCTGTGGACAACTCCACCGTCTGGCAGCCGGACTTCAGCCCGGAGCACTTCCGTCAGCTGTACTTCGGCACGAACCCGGGCGACGAGTCGCTGAAGCAGTACTACGAGGCCCAGTCCTCCGGTCGCTACACGGTCGACGGCCTGGTCACCGACTGGGTCAAGGTTCCGTACAACGAGGCCCGCTACGGTCGGTCAGACGACCCGAAGGCCGACGACGACCCGACCGGCGACCCCGCCGTCTGCGGCGACAACGTCTGCTCGAACACCTGGGCGCTGATCCGGGACGCCGCCAACCAGTGGGTCCTGGACCAGAAGGCCAAGGGCCGGACGGACGCGCAGATCGCCGAGGAGATGCGCTCCTACGACCAGTGGGACCGGTTCGACTACGACGGTGACGGCGACTTCAACGAGTCGGACGGCTACATCGACCACTTCCAGATCGTCCACTCCGGCGGCGACCAGGCCGACGGTGACCCGCACCAGGGTGAGGACGCCATCTGGAGCCACCGTTGGTCGGCCTTCAACAGCTCGCCGGTGGGTCCGCCGAACTTCCCGATCGGTGGCACCCAGATCGGCAACACCGGCGTCTGGATCCGCGACTACACCATCCAGCCGGAAAACGGCGGCCGCAGCGTCTTCTACCACGAGTACGGCCACGACCTGGGCCTGCCGGACGACTACGGCCCCGCGGACAACAACAACGAGCACTGGACCCTGATGGCCCAGAGCCGGCTCGGCGCCAAGAACGACCCGGCCATCGGTGACCGTGGCGGCGACCTGGGTGCGTGGAACAAGCTCCAGCTCGGCTGGCTCGACTACGAGGTGGTCGTGGCGGGGCAGAAGCGCACGCTGGACCTCGGTCCGCAGGAGTACAACTCGGCGAAGGCACAGGCCGCCGTGGTGGTGCTGCCGCAGCGGGAGTACACCTTCAACTACGGCGCACCGTTCGAAGGCTCGAAGCAGTACTTCTCCGGTAACGACGACGACCTCAACCAGATCATGTCGAGGACGT
The DNA here is from genome assembly GCF_042658605.1 of Micromonospora vulcania. Taxonomy (NCBI): domain Bacteria; kingdom Bacillati; phylum Actinomycetota; class Actinomycetes; order Micromonosporales; family Micromonosporaceae; genus Micromonospora; species Micromonospora vulcania. Next base: position 50,203 of record NZ_JBHSQS010000029.1, read on the forward strand.
TCGACCTCACCGGTAAGTCCTCCGCGGCACTGTCGCTGAAGGGCAAGTACGCCATCGAGGAGGGTTACGACTACCTCTACTTCGAGGGCTCGACCGACGGTGGTCAGACCTGGATCGACCTGGACGGCACCGTCAACGGCGAGCCGATCGGCGTCGACGGCGCCGACCGTCCGGCTCTCGACGGCACCAGCAACGGCGCCTGGGCGGACATCAACATCCCGCTGACCGCGCTCGCCGGCAAGGTGGCGCAGGTCCGCCTGCACTACGTCACCGACGGTGGCGTCGCCGAGGGCGGCTTCTTCGGTGACGCGATCACCGTGACCGCCGACGGCCAGACGGTGTTCAGCGACGGTGCCGAGACCGACGCAGGCTGGTCGCTCAGCGGCTGGTCGGTTGTCGGTGCGACCTACAGCCGGCTGTTCGACAACTACTACATCGCCGGCAACCGGTCGTACGTCTCGTACGACAAGTACCTGAAGACGGGCCCGTACTTCTTCGGCTACGCGAACACCCGCCCTGACTACGTGGACCACTACGCGTACCAGGAGGGTCTGCTGATCTCGTACTGGAACACCCGTTGGTCGGACAACAACACCGCGCCGGCGTCGGCCACCAACCCCGGTGGTCACCCGGGTGAGGGTCGGAACCTGTACATCGACTCGCGGCCGCGGCCGATCTACAACCTGACCGGGGCCGCCTGGCGGGCCCGCGTCCAGGTCTACGACGCGCCGTTCAGCCTCAAGAAGGCCGACTCGTTCACGCTGCACCTCAACAGCCAGCCGCAGTACATCCGCGGCCAGGATGCGGCACCGCTGTTCAACGACACCAAGCAGTACTGGTACGCGGAGCTGCCGAACCACGGTGTGAAGCTCCCCGCCACCGGCACCAAGATCGAGGTCCTCAAGCAGGACGGCACCTCGATGAAGATCAAGATCAGCTAACCACTGATCCGCACCAACCAGCGACGCCCGGGCAGGTCACCTGCCCGGGCGTCGCCCTTTGTCAACCCAGAGCCGGACTCTCGTCCCGGTAGGGGACAACCCGGGCTTCTCCCTGTTCACCGCGACCACCAGGGCCGGCGGGAGCACCCGGGGTCCTAGGCTGTCTGCCATGACCGACCAGCGCGGCGAAGCCGTTGACGAGTCCTGCGTCCTCACCGAGGGGCCGTGGACGCACCGCTTCGTCGGCGCCAACGGCACGCGGTTCCACGTGGTCGAGGCCGGCACCGGGCCGATGGTGCTCTTCCTGCACGGCTTCCCCGAGCACTGGTGGGCGTGGCACCAGATGCTGCCGGCGGTCGCCGACGCCGGGTTCCGGGCGGTCGCCGTCGACCTGCGCGGCTACGGCGCCAGCGACAAACCACCCCGGGGGTACGACGGCTACACGCTCGCCGCCGACATGGCCGGGCTGATCCGCGCGCTCGGCGAACGGTCGGCCACGGTGGTCGGCAGCGGCGTCGGCGGCATGATCGCCTGGACGGTGGCCTCGTTCCACCCGACCCTGGTCCGTCGGCTGGTGGTCCTGGGGGCACCGCATCCGCTGCGGCTGCGCGCCGCCATCTTCGCCGACCCGCGCGGGCAGTTCACCGCCTCCACCCCTGCGCTGAAGTTCCAGCTCCCCCGCTACGAGCACGTGCTGACCAAGGACGGCGGGGCCGCCGTGGTGGAGATGCTGCGCCGCTGGGGTGGGCCGCGCTGGACGGCCGGGCCGGCCTTCGAGGCGTACGCCGAGCGCTGCCGGGAGGCGATGCGCATTCCACAGGCCGCGTTCTGCGCGTTGGAGGGATACCGCTGGGCGTTCCGTTCGCTGCTGCGGCTGCACGGCTACCGGTTCGTGCGACTGATGCAGAAGCCGCTGGTCACCCCGACCCTCCAGCTGCACGGCGCGCTGGACACCGCCTCCCTGCCGCGTACCGCCCAGGGCTCCGGCCGGTACGTCGTCGCCCCCTACGAGTGGCGGCTGCTCGACGAGGTGGGGCACTTCCCACACCTGGAGGCGCCGGAGCTGGTGCTCGGCGAGATCCTGCGCTGGGCCAAGTCCTGAACGGTCAGACCCGCTGTTCCCGAAGGTCGGTGACCTCGGCGGCCGGCGCCCAGCCCTGGTAGACGCCGAACTCGAAGACCTCCAGCCGCATCGCCTCGGCCACCGGCCACCGGCCACCCGTGTACTCCACCCGCAGCCAGGCATCGTGCTCGCCGAGCACGATGAACGGCTGCCCCTTCCAGGTGCAGGTGGTCCGCACGTACGCCAGGTCCTCGATCTCACTCGCCGGCAGCACCCGCACGTACCGGCCTTCGCGGACCTCGTCGAAGCCCTCGCCCGGCTCGGGCTGATAGAGCCGGACGTCGTCGCCGTCCGGGCTGGCCTGGTATTCCCGGCCCTGCCAACGGGCCACGTAGCCGTCCCGCATCACGCCTCACCGGCCCGTCGCCACGACACCGTGTCCGTGTCGAGCACCGCGATGACCCGCTCGGCGCCGTCCGCACCGATCCGCCAGAGCTGCGCGCCGTACGGCAGTCGTGCACTGTCCACCTTGAACTCGGCCACCACGTCGCTGCTCTCACCCGGGGCGAAGCCGTTGCCCCGGAACGGTGGGCGTTCGATGACCCACCCCTCCATGGCTCGCATTGCCGGCTCGTTCTGCCCCCCGTACGGAATCCGGTAGAGGCTCGGACGGTGCGCCGGCCAGCGCAGCACGTAGATCTCCTCGGCGTCCCGTTCGAAGGGTGAATCCGGGTAGCCGAGGCCGAGGGCGTCGTGCAGCTGAGCCGGCGTGGTCAGGTGGGCCAGTTCGCCGGCCCGGTGCACGAAGCCGGAGACCCGGTCGTACCCCCGATCCAGGTAGTACGCGAGCTGGCTGGGCGCGATCGCCTTCTGCATCACGGTCGGCCGGGCCGGATCGACGGCCGCCGGGGCGTACCGGGGGCGGGCCGCCGGCTCCGCCGCGACGGTCGGCTCCTCCGGATCCACCTCCAGATCGTCGCCGAGCCCCACCTCCGCAGCCCAGTTGGCCAGCGCGACGATCTGCTCGCCGGGCAGCTTGGCACCAACCGGGGTGCCCGGGTTGACGGCGAACGACCAGTCCTCGTCCGGCCAGCGGCGGATCAACTGGGCGAACTTCACCCGGACCGTGTCGACGTCGCCGTCGACGTGGTCGGCGAGGCGCTCCGGCGAGGTGTAGACCACCACGTAGGTCTCGTTGTCCAACTGTTCGGTACGCCAGACGAAGCCCGGGTCGCCGGGGCGACTGCCGCGCGCCGATTCCGCTGCGGCCGGCAGCAGGACCCGAGCCAGCAGCAGGGTGGACAGGAACGTGTCGGTACTGCCGGCGCCGGCCGCCGCGAGCAGGTCCTCCTCGACCGTGTTCGCGGGCTGGAACTCGACCGGCACCGGCCCGCCCGTCATCCCGTGCGGGCCGCCATCGTCCGCGACCGTCGGCTGGACGCTGTCGTCGGCGTCAGCCCACCTCGGCTCGGTGCCGGCGCCTGCTCCGGGCCCCGCCGGTTGCCCGCCGGCGACCACGCCGACCGGCGCGTCCATGTCGACCCGATCCGCGCCTGTCAGGCCGACCGGCGAGCCCAGGCCGGTGCCGGCGCGATCTCCACCGACGAGGTCGCTGGCGCGTACGCCACCTCGGTCGCCACCCGCCAGATCGCTGCTGACCGAACCGGGCGACACCGGCTCGAACGGATTCGGACGAGGCGGTGCCGGCTCGAAGGGGTTCGGACGAGGCGGTGCCGGCTCGAAGGGGTTCGGACGAGGCGATGCCGGCTCGAAGGGGTTCGGACCGGACGGCATCGGATCGGACGGTGCCGCCTCGAACGAGCTCGAACCGGACCGCACCGGATCGGACGGTGCCGCCTCGAACGGGCTCGGTCCGGACGGTGCCGGGTTGAACGAGGTTGACCCGAACATCGGCGAGCTGGACGGCGCAGGATCGGACCGGGCCGAGCCGAACGACGGTGGGGCGGTGGGCTCCGGGCCTGGTCGCCAGGCCGCATCGACCGGCCCACCGGCCTCGGCCGGGTCGGTGAGGTCGCGGGACTCGATGATGGTGCCCTCGATGACGATGGGCGTGAAGCCGCGGCGCGGCGCGGGCGGGCCGGAGACCGGCTCCGCGACGGACGCCGGCAACTCCTCGACCGGCTCGAACGGGCTCGGAGTGCCCGGCCAGCCGCGGGGGATCGCCTGGGTCTGCTCGGCACCCGGATCGGTCCACCCGACCCGGGTCAAGGGTGGCTCGGCGGTTGCCGGCCCGGTCACCCGGAAGGCGCGGGTGGGCTCGTCGCCCAGCGGTTCCGTCCGGCGGGGCGGCAAGGGCTGAGTGGTCTCGTCACCCGACGCGGGCGGCCGCACTCGGCGGGACGCGCCCAGGTCAACGGCCGGCGGCCGGATCGGCCGGGTGGCGTCCGGATCCGGGAACTGCCGGGGTGCGCTTTCGCTGGCGGGCGCATCGGCCGGACGTCGGCGCGGGAAGGGCTGGCTGCCCCGCCCGAGCCGGGACGGCGGCACCGCGCGGTCCCCGGGCCGAGCCCCGCCCGGGGGCGGAGCGGACGCCGGCTCGAAGAACGACCGCCGGCCGCCTTGGCCGCCGCCGTTGGTGGCGGCCGGTCCGTCGACGTCGGCAGCCGGTCGATTCGCGGGCGGCCACGCCGCAGCGGGACCCGGCCGTTCGGCCGGCACCGCGGCGGGGCCCGGCCGCTCGGGCGGCACCGCACCGGGGCGGTCGGCGGCGGACAACGGGGCGTACCGGGAGGCGGGCCGACCCGTGACACGCGTGGAGTCGGTGCCCGGCCGGCCCGATCGGGGCGGGCCGGTCGGGTAACGCTGACCTGCGGCGGGCATGTCCTCCCCACCGGGTCGGCGGGACAGCTCAGCGGGCCCGGACGTCCGGGACGTGGCTTCCGGCACGGCCGAGCCGCTCGTCGGCGGCACCGCACCCCGGGACGGCGAGGGCCGCGTGGGCGGAGTCGCCGCCGGGTCGGCCCCGGACGTGGTCGGCGACGAGGACGCGACGTCCCGGCCGGTCGTACCACTCCTGGTCCGGGCCAGAGACTCGGCCCGCTCCAGCCGGGCGCGGGCACCCATGGCACGGCCGGGCAGCCGGACATCGCCCCGGGAGAGCTGTGCGACGAACCAGGCCGGCAGGTATCCCTCGACGGGCAGCCCCGGGTTTACCGCGAGCCACCACTCGTTGTTCGGCCAACCGACCGCGAGGTCGCTGAAGGGCACGCGCCGGTTGGTGCCGGCGTGGTCGCCAAGGCACGTCCGCAGCGCGTTACTGGAGGTGAAGGCCAGCACATGGGTGCGGCCACCGGTGGTCCAGGTGCCCCAGCCCGGCGACGCCTGACCGGGCAGCGCCGGCGCCGAGACCGGCAGCAGGAGATCGGTGCGGGACAGGAGCCGGAAGTAGAGCTCCTGGTCGTTGGCGCGCAGCGCGTCCCGCATGGCCACCTCGGCCTCCGTGGCCGGCTCCCATTCGGTCACGGCCACCTCTCCTTCCGAGAACAGGCCACAGGTATCGCGTACAACCTACAAGGTGGTTTCAAGATCACAATGGCTGGCTGGCGGCGGCCTGCCAGGGTCCCGAGGAGGCGATAACATCCCGTCCCGGAGCCGACACGATACGGAGGCCGTCGATGTCTCGATCGATAGCGCGCCCGGTCCTCGCAGGTCTGGCGGCCACGGTGCTGACCGGCGCGGCAGCCCCGGCCGCCGCCACCGGCTCCGCTCCCGGTACGGCGCCCACCTGCGCGACCCCACTCGCCCCCGTCCGGCCGGTTGCCGCCCTGCCCTGGCCCCAGCAGCGGTACGACACCGGGCAGCTCACGCCGCTGGCCAGCGGCGCCGGGGTGACGGTGGCGGTGGTCGACTCCGGGGTCGACCGGGCCCATCCCCAGTTGGCCGGGCGGGTGCTGGCCGGCACCGACCTGCTCGACCCCGGCGGGGACGGCAGCCGGGACTGCGCCGGGCACGGCACCGGCGTGGCGAGCATCATCGCGGCGGCGCCCCGGGCCGGTGTCGCCTTCCACGGCCTCGCGCCAGGTGCCCGGATCCTCCCGGTACGCGTGAGCGAGCAGCAGGTGGTAGAGGGTCGGGAATCGGGGCGTACGGTCAGCGCCGACGAGTTCGCCCGGGCCATCCGGTGGGCGGTGGACCACGGGGCCGACGTGGTGAACCTCTCGGTGGTGCTGTACGCCGACGACCCGGACGTCCGCTCGGCCGTGCAATATGCCGTCGACCGGAACGTGGTGCTGGTGGCCGCCGCCGGCAACCTGCACGACAGCGGCGACCCGCGCCCGTTCCCGGCCGCCTACGACGGAGTGCTCGGGGTGGGGGCGATCGGTGCGGACGGCGTGCGGGCGACCTTCTCGCAGACCGGTCCGTACGTCGACCTGGTCGCACCGGGCACCGAGGTGCTGACTGCCGCGCCCGGTCAGGGCCACCACCGGGTCGAGGGGACCAGCTACGCGGCACCGTTCGTGGCCGCCACCGCGGCACTGCTGCGCCAGTATCGGCCCGAGTTGACCGCCGTGCAGGTGGCGGAGCGGATCGTCGCCACGGTTGACCCGGCACCCGGCCCCGGCCACGGCGGCGGATACGGCGCTGGTGTCCTGAACCCCTACCGGGCGGTCACCGAGACCGGTGGCGGCCGAGCGGCCAGCCCCGGTGCGGTCGTCACGCTCGCCGACGTACGGGCCGACCCGGCGGTGGTCGCCCGGCAGGCGCGCCGGGCCACGGCCCGGGATCGGGCCCTGCTGGTCGGGACGGTGATCGGCGCGGCAGCGGTCGTCGTGGCGCTGCTCGCCCTGGTGCTGCCCAGAGGTGCGCGTCGACGCTGGCGCCCGGCCGACCCGAGCTGACCACGCGCCGCGCCGCCGCACCCCGCGCAGCCGCACCCCGCGCAGCCCTATCCCACACCGCCCTAAACCGCGCAGCCCTATCCCGCGCAGCCCGTCGAACCGCAGCGGCCGGGACGCTGACCTGGACACGGTCAGCGCTCCCGGCCCGCCGGAGTCACTGGAACAGCCCGGTGTTCTTCTTCTCGGTGTCCAGATAGTCGGCTGCGGAATCGTCCACCGCCAGCTTGATGTCGCGCAGCATCGCCTGGAGATCCTGCGAGGCGGACCGCCACCGCGCCTGGCGCTGCTCGTACGCCTGCCGGGCCTCGCCCGCCCAGCCCGCCACCAGCGGGGCCGCGTCGCGTTCGAGTTGGCCGAGGTGCGAGTCGAGCGTGTTCAGCGCCTTCTGGATGTCAGCGCCGGCCTGCTGAAGCGCGGCGAAGTTGACGACCAGCACACCGTTGTCCATCGGAACTCCCTCCCGAACGGGGGTCAGAGCGGCAGTTGGATGCCACCGCGATTGGTGCCGGCAACCCGGCTGGCCGCCTCGTCGTCCGAGACGTCGTACTGCCGGCCGGCGGTGCGGATCGCGCCGGCGGTCTCCCGCAGCGCCCGCTGCAGCGCGGCCTGGTCCTGCGACCACTGTTGTTTGACCTGCTCGAAGGACCGCCCGCCGGCGCCGCGCCAGGCCTGCTGTAACACCTCCAACTCGGCCAGCAGGCCGGTCAGCATGGTTTGCAACGACTGGTCCACCTGCTCGAACTTCGCGGCGGTCTGCTGCATCACCGCGGCTTCTGCCTGGGTCTGGGACACCTGGACGTCACCTCGTCTCCTCGGTCGTGCCTGGCCGTCGACGCGCCCGCCCTGGGGGCGTGTCGCTCGCGTGGCCCGGGCCGCCGAGCACGGCCGACGCGGGCCAGCGAAGAGCGTCGTGGCTGACGGTAGCGGGACGGTAGCGGTTCTGCTACCCCTCACCCTTCCCCTGTGGACAACCGCGGCAGCCATCGGTCGCTTACGATGTGCCGCAGTCACGTCGCGCCGTGTGACGGGCCGTCGGATCGGCCGGCCCGAGCCACGGCACTATCCACACTGGTCGAGGAGGCACGGTGCCGGCGATCACCACCGGAGGGTCGCAGCCGCCGCTCCCGGTCGGCCCCGGGCCGCACCGAGCCGCTGGCGTACCGCCGGTGCCCGCAGCCGGGCCGCGCCTTGCGGAGCCCGGCGGCCCGCGTCGCCTGCAACCCACCGCCCGTTGGGCCTCGCTTGGGCGACGCGCGGGCACCGGGGTACGCGCCGGCCAACTGGTCACCGCGCAGGTCGCGGCGGCGCTCGTCCTCGCCGCCGCGGGCCGGGGCGTACTGGCCATCGTCGCGGCAACGCTGGTGGCGGTACTGCTGGTGGTGACCGCCTGGGTCCGGGTCCGCGGCCGTTGGCTCTTCGAGTGGCTGGCCACCGCCGCCGGGCACCTGACCCGTCGTCGGGCGCTCAACGGGCCGACCGGCCCCGCCGACCTGCTCGACCTGGTCGCCCCGGGCACCGTGGTCCGCTCGACGGAGCTGCCCGGCGGGCCGGCGGCCCTGCTGGAGGACACCGCCGGCATGGTGGCGCTACTGGAGCTCGGCGACCCCGGTGACCTGCTCGGTGACGCGCCCCGGGCGATCCCCGCACCGGCCGCGCTGCTACCTCCGCCCGGGCCGGACGTACCGCCACTGCGGATCCAACTGCTGCTCGCCGGGACTCCGGCTCCGGTGCCGGCAGCGGGCGGAACGGTCGGCACGTCGTACCGGCAGCTCACCGACGGGCGCCTCGCAGGGCGGGAACGGGCGGTGCTCGCGGTCCGGGTGCTGCGGGTGGACGGCTGGTCGGAGGAGGACCTGCGTCGGGTGCTCGCCGGTACGCTGCGCCGGATCGTCCGCCGGCTCGGTGCGCTGACCGCGCGACCTCTCGGCGTACCCGCGGCGCTGCGCGTCCTCGGCGAGCTGGCCCACCACGACGGTCAGCCGGTACGGGAGTCCTGGCCGATGCTCCGGTCCGGCGCCCTGGTCCAGGCCACCTTCCGGCTGATCCGATGGCCGGACGCGGACAGCGTGGGCGCACGGCGACTGGTACACCGCCTGCTCGCGTTGCCGGCGACCGCGACGACGGTGTCACTCTGCGCGGGCCCGTCGCCGGCCACCGGCGGATCGGGAGTGCCTACCGAGCTGACCGTACGTCTCGCCGCCGGGACGGTGACCGAGCTGACCGCCGCCGCCGAGGCACTGGACCGGCTGGTCAACGGCCTGGGCGGGGAACTGCGCCGGCTCGACGGCGCGCACCTGGACGGGCTGGCCGGCACGCTGCCGTTGGCGCTGACCGCCCCGGGCGCGAAGCCGCAGCCGGCCGTACACGGCTGGGAACTGACCCTGGGCGAGGCGGGGATGATGGTCGGCACGAACCGGCACGGCGGGGCGGTGACCGTACGGCTGTTCCGGCCGGAGAGCACCCGGGTGCTGCTGGTCGGCGGAGTGCGTGCCGCGCAGTTGGTAGCACTGCGCGCGATGGCGCTGGGTGCGCTGGTGGTGGTGCAGACCGGACGGCCGCGCGCCTGGGAGCCCTTCGTCCGGGGCGTGGGAGCGCCGGGCGGGACGATCCCGCTGATCCCGCCGGGTCGACCGGTCGCCGACGGGGTGGGCACGTCGCTGCGGCCGCTGCTGCTCGTGGTCGACGCCGGGCCGATGCCGCCCGAGGCCGAACCGGGCCCACCCTGGCGGGCCACCCTGGTGGTCCGGGACGAGCTGACCCCGGCGGACGTGGACGCGCTGAGCCGGGCCGACCTGGCTGTGCTGCAACCGTTGGCGGCCGCCGAGGCCGCCCTGGCCGGCGTCGCGCTGGGGCTGGGCGGCCCGGCCGAGTGGCTCACCCGGATCCGGGACGACATGGTGGCCGTGGTGAACCGTCGGGCGTTGCGCTGGGCACTGCTCTCCCCCACCCCGATCGAGGCGCAGTTGATCGGACGGCCGGCACGGGGCTGAGCCGTACCGCTGAGTCGATCGCCGGGTTCCGCCGGTGGTCGGTCCGTGGCACGATCCCCGCCATGGGTTTCCTGAAAGGCCTGCTGATCCGGCTGGCCACCACGGCGCTGGCCTTCTGGCTGGCCACACTGCTCATTCCGGGCATCACTCTGGACTCGGACTCCGCCGTCCAGACGGTCACCACGTTGATCCTGGTGGCGGCCATCTTCGGCGTGGTCAACGCGGTTCTGCAGCCGATCATCAAGACGGTCGGCTGCGGCTTCTACCTGCTGACCCTGGGCCTCATCGCACTTGTGGTCAACGGCCTGCTGTTCCTGCTGACCAGTTGGATCGCCGACCAGGCCGAGCTGCCGTTCCACGTGGACGGCTTCTGGCCGGCCGCGGTGCTGGGGGCTCTCTTCGTCGGCATCGTGACCTGGATCCTCGGCGCGATCCTCGACCGGGACTGACCGTCACCGGCCGGGCCCGATCACCACTCGGGCCCGGCCGGTGACCAGACTTCGGGAATTGGTCGGCACGCGGGCCGGTCGAGGCGGCTAGCGTCGCGGGGGTGTTCTCGCTGACCCGCACCGACGGCCACCTGCTCAGCACCGACCCCGCGCGGTTCGACCTGGATCGGGTGCACCACTGGCTGTCCACCGACGCGTACTGGGCACTGGGGCGGGACCGGGAGACGGTCGTCCGGGCGTTCGCCGGCTCGCTTCCGTTCGGCGTTTACCGGCCCGAGGACGGCCGCCAGGTGGCGGTGGCTCGGGCGGTCACCGACGGCGCCACCTTCGCCTGGCTCTGCGACGTGTACGTGGACCGCTCCGCCCGGGGCCGCGGCCTGGGCGGCTGGCTGGCCAGCGCGGTCCGCGACCACCTGGCCGAGCTGGGCGTACGCCGGATCCTGCTGTGTACCAACGACGCACACCAGGTGTACGAGAGGGTGGGCTTCACGCCGTTGGACAACCCTGCGCGGTGGATGCAGTTGGACCAACGGCCGCCGGTGACCCGAGTCACCGGAAAGGAACAAAGCTGAGTTTCACCCCTTACGGTGGAGCGGTGACGCAACTCCGTCTGGGATACCTCTACGGCCTCGGCGCGTACCTGCTCTGGGGCTTCTTCCCGCTCTACCTGAAGCTGCTGCGGCCGGCCGGCCCACTGGAGATCCTGGCCCACCGGATCGTCTGGTCGGTGGCCTTCGTGGCGCTGCTGCTGGCCGCGCTGCGCAACATCGGCTTCCTGCGGGCGCTGCTGCGCCGCCCCCGTGCCCTGGCCGGGATCAGCGTCGCCGCCGCGCTGATCGCGGTCAACTGGGGTACCTACATCTACGGAGTCAACTCCGACCGGGTGGTGGAGACCGCCCTCGGGTACTTCATCAACCCACTGGTGGTGGTGCTGCTCGGGGTGACGGTGCTGCACGAGCGGCTGCGCCCGACACAGTGGGTGGCTCTGGGTATCGGCGCGTCCGCGGTCGCCGTGCTCGCCGTGGACTACGGCCGGCTGCCCTGGCTGGCGCTGACCCTGGCCTTCAGCTTCGGTGGCTACGGCCTGGTCAAGAAGCGCCTCGGACTGCCCCCGGCGGAGGGCCTCTTCGTGGAGTCGGCGGCCCTGGCCCTACCCGCGCTGGGCTACCTGGCCTGGCTGACCCGAAACGGCGACTCGACCTTCGGGCACGTCTCGGCCGGGCACACCGCGCTGCTGGTGCTGGCCGGCGCCGCCACCGCGATCCCGCTGCTGTTCTTCGCCGGAGCCGCCAACCGGTTGCCGCTGACCAGCCTCGGCATGATCCAGTACTTGGCACCGATCCTCCAGCTCGGCTGCGGCGTGCTGATCTTCCATGAGCCGATGCCACCGGCACGCCTCGCCGGCTTCGCGCTGGTCTGGCTGGCCCTCGTCGTCTTCACCGCCGACGCCCTCCGCCACTCTCACCAAACCCGCACCCACCCCCGCCACTCCCACCAAACCCCCACCGACCCCGCCTCCGTCCCCACCGACCCCGCCTCCGTCCCCACCGACCCCGCCGGCGGCGGCACCCCCACCCCCACGCCGACCCCCACCCCGTCGATCTAGGGCATATC
>NZ_JBHSQS010000030.1:0-55971 GCF_042658605.1 Micromonospora vulcania
CCCGCCCCGACGATCGTCGGGGCGGGCGCTGCGGCGAGGTGGGGTCAGGGGGCGACGTAGGTGACGGTGACCTGCTCGTAGCCGAGGGAGCGCAGCAGCCCCTCCAGCATCTTGCGGGTGTTCGCCTCGGCTCTGGCGGCCAGCCCGCTGTCCCGGGCGGCGGCGGTGATCCGCTCCTCGGCGAGCTGGTAGACCTGCTGCTGCCGGTTGGGATCGTTGCCGACCAGGTCTCCAATCCGGTTGAGCAGACCGCGCTGCTCGGCGAAGACGTAGCTCTTCTCCAGGTCGAGATTGGTCTCACCGAACTGCGGCGCGGGCAGCTTGATCTCGACCGACTTGCCGTCGGCGGACTCCACCACGGCACCCTCGCCGATCTTGGCGAAGTCGACGTACGCCTCGACGCTGCCCGCCCCGACGAACAGGGTGCGCTCGTTGAGCAGGAAATCCGGAACGTTGCGCCGGTCGTTCTGGGTGTCGACCACGACCTGGAAGTTGCCCTCGGCTGCCACGTAGCGGCTGAGGTCCTGGATCGACTTCAGCAGCGGTGGCTGACTGCGATCGGTCTGCTCCTTGGCGAACGGGTTGCGGAAGTCCGGCAGGAAGCCGGTCGCCTGCACGCCGAGCAGCACCACCACGGCCAGCGCGGCGGCCCCGAGCAGCACGAGCAGGCCGCGGGCCGGCCCACCGCCGCCCGGCCTCGGGGGAACCGAGTCGTCCGGTGTGTGGGTGGTCGGCTCGGGTTTCGCGGCCGACCGCTCCTTGAGATCGTCGCCGGTCGGGTAACCCGGAAACTCCCTCGTGGGCTCGTTGATGTCAGCGTCGCGGGCCATCTGGCTCACCGTCCTTGTCAGACACGTCGTCTGCCAATGACGGTACGGCCCCGGTACGACAGTCGCGCGTCGAGCGCCCGGAATAGGTAAACGTGCAGGTCAGGTGAAGGCGGAAACCCCGGTGAGCCGCTGCCCGACGACCAGCTGGTGAATCTCCGAAGTGCCCTCGTACGTCAGCACGCTCTCCAGGTTGTTGGCGTGCCGCATCACCGGGTACTCCCCGGACACGCCGTTCGCGCCGAGGATCGTGCGGCACTGCCGGGCGATGGCCAGAGCCTCCCGCACGTTGTTCAGCTTGCCCACGCTGACCTGCTCGGGTCGCAGCCGACCGCCGTCGGCGAGCCGACCGAGGTGCAGTGCGAGCAGCTGCCCCTTCACCAGCTCGACGGCCATGTCCGCGAGCTTGGCCTGGGTGAGCTGGAAGCCGGCCAGCGGGCGACCGAACTGGGTACGGGTGGTGGCGTACGCCAGTGCGGTCTCCAGGCAGTCCCGGGCCGCGCCGACCGCGCCCCAGATGATGCCGTAGCGAGCCTCGGTGAGGCAGCTCAGCGGGGCCTTGAGCCCGACCGCCTCGGGCAGTTGGGCGTCCGCCGGGAGCCGGACCTCGTCGAGCACGACCTCGCCGGTCACCGACGCGCGCAGCGACATCTTGCGGCGGATCTCCCGGGCCGTGACACCGGGGGTGTCCATCGGCACGGCGAAGCCCCGTACGCCAGCCTCGGTACGCGCCCAGATCACCCCGACGTCCGCGATCGGCGCATTGGTGATCCACATCTTGCCGCCGGTGAGCACCCAGTCGTCGCCGTCGCGGCGGGCCCGGGTGGTCATCGACGCCGGGTCGGAGCCGTGGTCCGGCTCGGTGAGGCCGAAGCAGCCGATCGCCTCACCGGTCGCCATCGACGGCAGCCAGCGCTGCTTCTGCTCCTCGCTGCCGTAGCGCCAGATGGCGTACATGGCCAGCGAGCCCTGCACCGAGACCAGCGAGCGGACGCCGGAGTCGCCGGCCTCCAGCTCCTGGCAGGCCAGCCCGTACGCGACCGCGGAGGCGCCGGCGCAGCCGTAGCCGGTGAGGTGCATCCCGAGCAGCCCGAGCTTGCCGAACTCCCGGGCCAGCTCCCGGGCGGGGACCCGACCCTCCTCGTACCAGTCGGCGACGTGCGGACGCACCCGGTCGTCGATGAGCTGGCGTACGACGTCGCGGATCTGCCGCTCCTCTTCGGTGAGCGACGGGTCCAGGTCGAGCAGGTCGAGTGGAGCGGTCATGGACGCCACCTTAACGAAGACTCAGGCCACCGGGCGTGGTCGCGTCACTCGGTCGAGCCGGAGAGCACCAGCACCCGGGCGTGGATCTGGTTGCGCTGCTGCAGGGCGGCACGCAACGCCCGGTGCAGCCCGTCCTCCAGATAGAGCCCACCGTTCCACTGCACCACGTGCGGGAAGAGGTCACCGTAGAAGGTGGAGTCCTCGGCGAGGAGCTTGTCGAGCGCCAGCTCACGCTTGGTGGTGATCATCTGATCCAGGCGCAGCGGTCGCGGCGGGATCTCCGCCCACTGCTTGAGCGTCAGGTTGTGCTCCGGATAGGGACGCCCGTCCCGGACCGCTCTGAAGATCACGACGGCACGCTCCCCTCCCCCTGGCCGAGCCGACCGACGGCGCCGAGCCGGGTCGCGGCGGGCACCGCGACGGCGCGGTACCGATGACCGTGCCAGCCTAACCGTCCCGCGCACAACGCGTTCTGCTCCTTGATGTCAGTTTCGCTACCGCTCGTCCGATCCTCAACCGGACGAACGGGACGGCGCGCTCAGCTCCACCGACCGCGCCGCACCACTTCGTCCACCGGACGGCGCCCTCGGCGCAGCGACGGTGACCGATGGTCGGGCGCTCGGTAACCGATTGTGACGGCACCGATGGGTGCGTACTCCGTCGGCACGCCGAACGCGTCCCGGTAGGCGGTCAGCCGCTGCGGCGGGATGCCGAAGAAACACGCGCCCAGGCCCTCGTCGACCGCGGTGAGCAGCATCAGCAGTGCGGCGAAGCCGGTGTCCACGTGCCAGTAGGGCACCGGCCAACGGTCGGTGGACCGGTCCGCCCAGCCCTTGTCCGGCTCGGCGTACCGCTCGAGGTAGGCCGACTCGTTGGCATGCGGCACCACGATCAGCGGTGCCCGGCGCATCCCGGCCAGCCAACGCTCCCGGCCGCCGCCGGCCGGCGTCGTGGCGGCCCAGAACCGCTCCCGGTCGGCCGCCTCCTCCAGGACCAGGAAGCCCCAGCCCTGCGCGAAGCCGGCCGAGGGCGCGCGTACCGCGTGGTCGAGCAGCCGGTCCACCACGTCGGGCGGGACCGGGCGGTCCGGGTCGTAGTTGCGCACCATCCGTCGGCGGCGGACGACCTCGGCGAACTCCATCAGGCCCCCGGGCGGACGCCCCAGGCGCCCCGCCAGGTCGCGCCGGGCTTGAGGGTGAGCAGGTCCTTGCCCGAGCGGAACGCGTCCGGTGGGCAGGTCATCGGCTCGATCGCCACCGAACGGCGGTGCCGCTCACCGGTGAGCGCGTCCCCGGTGAACACCTGCCACCAACCGAACTCCCGGTCCGCCCAGATGCGCACCCCGGCCGACCCGTCCGGCGCGGCCAGACTCACCGACGAGTTGCCGTCGCCGTCGGCGATCACGTCACCGAAGCAGAGGTCCAACTCGGCGGCGCCGATCCGGCGCGGGCTGGTCCAGTCGTACTCGGTGCCGGCCACCGGGGTCGCGCCGACCGGCAGCAGTCGGCCGTCCATCAGCAGTCGGAGACGGGTCGGCAGCCGCATGACCAGGTCGTCCACCGCGACGCCCGGCAGTTGCAGGTACGGGTGCACGGAGAAGCCGAACGGCGCCGGCTCGCCGCCGGTGTTGGTCACCTCGTGCTCGGCGCGCAGCCCGTCCGGGCCGACGCTCCACCGGCTCCGCAGCCGCAGCGGCCACGGGTAGCCGGGCTGCGGCGGCAGGTCGTAGCCGACCGTCACCGCGTCCGCCGACTGCTCCAGCAGTTGCCACGGCACCCAGTTGACCAGCCCGTGGATGGCCACGTGCCGTTCCGGCTCGGTCAGCGGGAGCTGGTGCGTCCGGTCCCCGAACGGGTAGCGGCCGTCCCGGATCCGGTTCGGCCAGGGCGCCAGCACCTGCCCGGCACAGCCGGGACAGACCTCGTCGGTCCGGTACCCGTCGACCAGGTCGACACCGTCCTGCCGGTACGTCCGCAGCCCGCCGCCCACCTCCACGATGACGGCCTCGTGACCGGCGGCAGAGATGGTCCACTGGGCGCCGGAGAACGGGCGCTGGTCGGGGCTTTCCATGCCGGCGACCCTAACCGGTCACGTCCGGTCGCCGCTCGACGCCGTCGCCGCCCGGTAGCGCACGAGCGCCGGGAAGGCGACCGCGAGCACCACCACGAGCACCGCCGACGCGAGCCCGCCCGCCACCCAGGCCACTCCACCACCGAAGCCGGCGGCCATCGTGCCGGCCCGCAGGTCACCCAGGCGCGGGCCACCGGCCACCACCACGGTGTTGACGCCCTGGAGTCGACCGCGCATCCGGTCCGGCGCGTACACCAGCATCATGGACTGCCGCAGCACCGCGCTGACCAGGTCCGCGGCACCGGCCACGGCGAGCAGCAGGACCATCAGCCAGAGCTGGTGGGCCAGCCCGGCCGCGGCGATCGCGACGCCCCAGCCCACCACCGCGACCACCAGGCCGAGCCCCTGCCGGCGGAGTCGACCGATCCAGCCGGAGGTCAGCCCGCCGATCATCGACCCGATCGCGATGGCGCTGTAGAGCCAACCGACCGCCGCGCCACCGCCGAACCGCTCGGTGGCGATCTCCGGAAAGAGTGCCCGCGGCATGGCCAGGATCATGGCGATCAGGTCCACCCCGAAGGAGAGGAGCAGCACCGGCGTGGTGGCCAGGTAGCGGAACCCGTCGACCACGCTGGCCAGGCCGGCGCGGCGGGCCTGACCGTCGGCGGTCGGCTCCGGTGGCAGCGGCGGCAGCCGCAGCGCGGCCCAGAGCATCGCGGTGAACAGCACCGCGTCGACCCCGTAGGCGATCGGCAGGACCACCTCGGTGCGCGGCGAGGCGGCGAGGATCAGGCCGGCGGCGAGTGGGCCGGCCACCGAGGCGGCGGTGAAGGTGGTGTAGTTCAGGGTGCTGGCGGCCGGCACCAGGCCGTCCGGCACCAGCCGGGGCAGCATCGCGCTGCGCGCCGGCGAGCTGATCGCGAACGCCACCGACTGCACCGCCATCAGCGCCAGCAGCAGCACCGGGCTGCCCACCCGCAGCAGCGCCTGGACCAGCAGCCCGAGGGTGGACGCCCAGAGCAGGACCGACCCACCGAGCAGCACCGCCCGGCGATCGCGGGCGTCGGCGACCGCACCACCCCAGAGACCAAAGATCAGCAAGGGTACGAAGGCAGCCACACCCAGCAGGCCGACCCAGAACGAGTCGTGGGTCAGCGCGTACATCTCCACCGGAACCGCGACGGCGGTGAACTGGAAGCCGAACATCGCCACGGTGTTGCCGAGCCAGAGCCGCCGGTACGCCGGTACGCGAAGCGGACGCAGGTCGATCGCCCAGCGGCGCGCTTCGCGCGACCGGGTCTCCTGAACACCCGTCACGGCGCCAACCGCTCGACGGTCCAGTCGCCCTCGCCGAGCAGGCGGAAGCGGAGCCGATCGTGCAGCCGGCCGGCCCGGCCCTGCCAGAACTCCACCGATTCGGGCCGTACCCGCAGCCCACCCCAGTGCGGCGGGGCCGGAATCACGGCCTCGTCCGCGAACCGCTCGGCGGCCGCCCGGTAGCGCTCCTCCAGCGCCGCCCGGTCCGGCACCACCTGGGACTGTGGGCTGGCCCAGGCGCCCAGCTGGGAGCCGTGCGGGCGACTGGCGAAGTACGCCTCGGTCGTCGACCGGTCGACCGGCGCGATCCGTCCGCCGACCACGACCTGGCGCTGCATCGGAAACCACGGGAAGACCAGGCTGGCGTACGGGTTGGTGGACGCCTCGACGCCCTTGCGCGAGAGGTGGTTGGTGAAGAAGACGAAGCCCTCCGGGTCGTACCCCTTGAGCAGCACCGTCCGTCCGCTCGGCCGGCCGACGGCGTCCGCCGTGCCCACCACCATCGCGTTCGGTTCCGGCAGCCCGAAGGCCACCGCGTCGACGAACCAGCGGTCGAACTGGGTGTGCCAGTCGGCGGCCAGGTCAGCCTCTGTCAGGCCCAGGTCCGCGGCGTACTCGTTACGCATCACGGCCGGGGCGGGTGTGTCACCCGTCACGTCCCCACTCCTTCTCGGCGGCCCCGGCGGCGCTCTCCCGCGCTGGCCAGCCCGCCCCGCCCAGTCTCACCGAGTGGCGCGGGAAATGCGCGTTCCCGGATGTCGCGTGCAGCACAGTCGCAGCGGGTCGCGTATCTGGTTACTCAGCAGGCAAGATGTTCCGAACACATCCCTGAGGGTCGCCTAAGGCGCTCGGCCGAACGGGCCGGATGAGCTGATCGGGCGCACCGACCAGATCCAGGAGAGCGACATGGCCGATTTCAAACCCGGGCTGGAGGGCGTCGTCGCCTTCGAGACCGAGATCGCCGAACCGGACCGTGAGGGTGGCGCGCTGCGCTATCGCGGGGTCGACATCGAGGATCTGATCGGCCAGGTCTCGTTCGGCAACGTCTGGGCGCTGCTGGTCGACGGCCGCTTCGGCCCGGGTCTGCCGCCGGCGGAGCCGTTCCCGGTGCCGGTGCACTCCGGCGACATCCGGGTCGACGTGCAGTCCGCGGTCGCCATGTTGGCGCCGTACTGGGGGCTCAGCCAGCTGCTGGACATCTCCGACGAGCAGGCCCGCGAGGACCTCGCCCGGGTCTCGGTGACCGCGCTCTCCTTCGTCGCGCAGTCGGCCCGGGGCCTCGGCCTGCCGGCGGTGCCCCAGAAGGAGATCGACAAGGCGCAGACCATCGTCGAGCGCTTCATGAAGCGCTGGCGGGGCGAGCCCGACCCGCGGCACGTCAAGGCCGTCGA
This sequence comes from Micromonospora vulcania, assembly GCF_042658605.1. Taxonomy (NCBI): domain Bacteria; kingdom Bacillati; phylum Actinomycetota; class Actinomycetes; order Micromonosporales; family Micromonosporaceae; genus Micromonospora; species Micromonospora vulcania. Next base: position 6,872 of record NZ_JBHSQS010000030.1, read on the forward strand.
CGCGTACTTCATCTCGGCCGCCGAGCACGGCCTGAACGCCTCCACCTTCACCGCCCGCATCGTCGCCTCCACCGGCGCGGATGCGGCGGCCTGCATCTCCTCCGGCATCGGCGCCCTGTCCGGCCCGCTGCACGGTGGTGCGCCGTCCCGGGTGCTCAGCATGCTGGAGGCCGTGGAGCGCAGCGGTGACGCGGAGGGTTACGTCAAGGGCGTGCTGGACCGCGGCGAGCGGCTGATGGGCTTCGGTCACCGGGTCTACCGCGCCGAGGACCCGCGTGCCCGAGTGCTCCGACGCACCGCCAAGGAGCTGGGCGCGCCGCGCTTCGAGATCGCCGAGGCGCTGGAGAAGGCGGCCCTGGCCGAGTTGCAGGCCCGCCGCCCGGACCGGGTGCTGGCCACCAACGTCGAGTTCTGGTCGGCCGTGGTGCTCGACTTCGCCGAGGTGCCGGCGCACATGTTCACCTCAATGTTCACCTGCGCCCGGATGGGTGGCTGGAGCGCGCACATCCTGGAGCAGAAGCGCCTGCAGCGGCTGGTCCGGCCGTCCGCCCGCTACATCGGCCCGGAGACCCGCAAGCCGTCCGACGTCGAGGGCTGGGCCGCCATCCCGCACGGCGTCTGAGCTGAAAGGAAGGGCCCCCTCCTAACGCCTGATGTATAGGAGGGGGCCCTTCCTAACTGCCACCAGGCACTCGACGCCGGATGTGGCGAACGACTCAGACCGGCCGTCGGGACCCCGGACACCGCCACCGGGCCCGGGTGCGAGGATGAGGGCCGGCAGTGTCGCCGGATCGCCGATACGGATCCCGGCCCGCCGTGCGCCCGCGTACGCGCCCGCCGTCGATCCGCACCGAGCCCTCTGACCGGGCCCGCCCTCGCCCTTGCGGAAGGATCTTCAAGACCGTGGCTGACGCACCGACCATCCGGATTCCCGATGATATCAAGCCCGCCGACGGACGCTTCGGCTGCGGCCCGTCCAAGGTCCGACCGGCGGCCGTGTCCGCTCTCGCCGAGGTGGCCACCAGCTACCTCGGCACCTCGCACCGGCAGAAGACGGTTCGCGACCAGGTTGCCCGGCTGCGCGCCGGCATCGCCGAGTTCTTCTCGCTGCCCGAGGGCTACGAGGTCGTGATCGGCAACGGCGGCACCACGGCGTTCTGGGAGGTCGCGACGTTCGGCCTGGTCCGCGACCGGGCCCAGTTCGCCAGCTTCGGCGAGTTCGGCGCCAAGTTCGCCAAGTCGGTCAAGGACGCTCCGTTCCTGGGCGAGCCGACCATCCGCAAGGCCGACGCGGGCAGCGCGCCGAGCCTGGTGGCCGAGGCCGGCGTGGACGTCTACGCGACGCCGCAGAACGAGACCTCGACCGGCGTCGCGGTGCCGATCAGCCGGGTGGCCGGGGCGGACGAGGGCGCGCTGCTGCTCGTCGACGCCACGTCGGGCGCCGGCGGCCTGGAGGTCAACGTCGGCGAGACCGACGTCTACTACTTCGCCCCACAGAAGTGCTTCGGCTCCGACGGTGGTCTCTGGCTGGCCCTGATGTCGCCGGCCGCGCTGGACCGGGCCACCGAGATCAAGGCGTCCGGCCGGTACATCCCGGCCTTCCTCGACCTGGTCACCGCGATCGACAACTCGCGGCTGCAGCAGACGTACAACACCCCGGCGCTGGCCACCATCTTCCTGGCCGCCGAGCAGACCGACTGGATGAACGCGCAGGGTGGCCTGGCCTGGGCAGCCAAGCGGACGGCCGAGAGCGCCGCGGCGGTGTACGGCTGGGCCGAGCGGTCCACCGTGGCCACCCCGTTCGTCAGCGACCCGGCGCTGCGGTCCAACGTGGTCGCCACCATCGACTTCGTCGACGGGGTGGACGCCACCGCGATCGCCAAGGCGCTGCGGGCCAACGGCATCGTGGACACCGAGCCGTACCGCAAGCTCGGCCGCAACCAGCTGCGCGTGGCGCTCTTCCCGGCCATCGAGCCGGCCGACGTCGAGGCGTTGACGGCGTCCATCGACTACGTGGTCGAGCGACTCTGAGGATCGTCACGTTCGGTGTCCGTCGGGGCCTTGATGGACACCGAACGTGATCATCCTTGCAGCTCAGTCGCGACATGCGGGGTGTCGCTCTCCCCACCCCGAGGCAGATGCGCGTACGGTGGTCCGAGACGCCTGGGTGGCCGACTCGTGGCGTGCGGCCAGCGAAGCGGGACGGAGGCAACGTAATGCGCCCAGTACGCTTCGTCGCCCTCTCCGAGGACGGCCATGCCCTGGTTCTCGCTGACGAGGTCGGGCGGCTGCTCGCCCTGCCGATTGACGAACGCATCGCCGGTGCGCTGCACGCCGAGCCGGGTGCCCCGCCGCTCGCGGTGGCTCCGAGCGCCGCGGATCCGGTGCCCTCGCTGTCTCCTCGGGACATCCAGGCCCGCATCCGCTCCGGCGAGTCCGCCGAGGATGTGGCCCGGATCGCCGGCGTGCCGGTCGACCGGGTGCTGCGCTACGCCGGCCCGGTCCTCCAGGAGCGGGCGATGCTCGCCCAGCACGCCCGCCGCACCAAGCTCAAGGGCGCGGAGAAGCCCACCCCGCTCGCCGAGGTGGTCAACGGTCGGCTGAGCCAGCACGGCATCGACACCGAGAAGATCTCCTGGGACGCGTTCCGGCGCGACGACGGCACCTGGCGGATCGTCGCCACGTGGCCGTCCGGCAAGGCCACCGCGCAGGCGATCTGGGATCTCGACAAGACCCGGCAGGCGGTCGCGCCGCACGACGACATGGCGCAATATCTGTGCGCCGAGCGGCCCACCCCGATCCTCGGCCAGGAGCCGGCGCCGGAGCGGGGCGGGCACGCCCTGCCCGGTCCGTCGCGCGGCGAGCCGAGCCGTGGTGGGCACGGGTTGCCGGCGGCCTCCGAGCACCCACGCCCGGGCCGTGATCCGATCCGGGCCGGGCGGGACGCCCTGCTCGCCTCGCTGGACCGTCCGCTCGGCAACTCGTCGGGTCGCGGTCTGGAGCCGCGTACCCCGGCCGCCCTGGCCGGGTCCGACGCGCCCCGGCAGCGGCCGGTCGGCGGGGGCGCCGCCGCGCTGCTCGGCGGTGGCCCGGGGTCGGCCTTCGACGACGACTCGGACGCGCCCAAGGAAGTGCCGGCCGTTCCGTCGCTGGCGGTGCTGCGGCCGCGCCGGACGGGTGCCGCGGCGGCTGCCGGCGGCGAGTCCACCGACGCCAACGGCAAGCCGCGCAAGCGGCTGCCGAGCTGGGACGACGTGCTCTTCGGCAGCGGTCCGGCCGCGCGGGAGTCCTCCTGACGCTTCGCGTTGACGGGTGGCGGTTCGCCGCCCGTCGGCGCGAGGCACGGAACGTGCACCTGCGCCACTGCTGTCCACAACTCGGCGGTCGGCTGACTCAGAGTCGCCAGGCGGCGAGGCGGTCGTAGCGCGGCTGGGGGCCGAGGTGGCTGCGCACCAGCAGCAGTTCGGTCGCCGGCCACTCGGGCCCCTGGTAGTCGTCCAGGGTGGCCCGGTCGGCCTCGATGTCGGCCCGGTCGATCCGGTCGCCGGGCCGGGCAATGGTGAGGTGCGGGCGGAACGGCTTGTCGTCGTACGGCAGCCGGGCGTTCCGCAGCCGGAACCGGATCAGCCGGGCCAGCACGTGCAGTGCCTCGACGTCACCCCGCAGGTCGGCCCAGAGCACGGTGAACCGTCCCCGGCCGAATCGGCCGCCACCGCCGAGGCTCACCTGTGGCGAGTCGCCCCGGCCGTCCCGAAACCATTCGGCGGCCAGACCGAGCGCGCTCTCCACCTCGACCAGCCGGGTCGTCTCCACCTCACCAAGGAATGCCAGCGTGACGTGCAGGTGGGCCGGGTCCGCGAGTCGGACGTTCGTGCCGTCGGCGGCCGCCGCGCCGACCCGCAGTCGGGCGACCTGCGCGCCGAGGTGCGTGACCGCCACGGCGGGCGGGTAGACCGCGACGAAGAGCCGCAAACCGTCGGCCGGTTCAGCGGTGCCGTTGCCGGTGCCCGGCCCGGGCCGCCGGCAGGGTCAGCCCGGCAGCGTGCAGCACGCCCTCCACCCGGACCCGTTCGATCTCCTGGTCGACGCCGGTCAGCTCGGTGAGGTGTTCGGTGATGCCCAGGGCGTGGCAGGCCAGCCGGAGCCGGTCGTCGTACGCCTGGAGCACCGCGCCGTGCCAGACCATCGAGCGGCCGGTGCCGCCGAGCCGCTGGCCGCCGAGGCGACGCAGGTCGGCGGCGAGCTGCTCCAGGGGACGCCGGTCGGTCCGGTCGAACTCGGTAAGGTCGATGTTCCTGGTCAGCGCGTCGGCCTCGACGGCACGGTCGAGGCGGGCGATGGTGCGTCGCTCCTGTCGGCGCTCGCGCCACTCGGACCAACCGCAGACGACCCGGTCGAGGATCTCGTCGGCGCAGAAGAGCAGGGCGAACGCCGCCGGCAGACTGGCCACGGCGAGGATCGCCAGGGCCAGCATCAGCGCACGTCCGACTCCCACGTATCGACGCTAAGCCCCGTCGTGCCGCCCCGCCAGCGTTTTGGCCGCATCCGCACCATCCGACCAACGGGACGTGCCCGCCTCGACGGCGGCCGCAAAGGGCCACCCGGCCGAGCGAGTGGCCCTTTCGGCGAGACCTCAGCAGTCGGTGGAGGTGACGTAGAAGCGGGGCATCGGCAGCACCCGGAAGCGCAGTCGCGCGCCGGAGTGGCGCAACTGCCAGGTGAGCGCGGTGAGCGCGGTGGCCAGCGAGAGCAGCCCGCCCATCCAGATGCTGGCACCGGCACCGTAGTTCTCCGCGACCCAGCCGATGATCGGCGCGCCGACCGGGTTGGTGCCCAGGAAGACCAGCACCCACAGGGACATCACCCGACCCCGGAAGGCCGCGTCCACGCCCATCTGGATCCGCTGGTTGGACGCCTGGGCGAAGAAGACCATGAAGAAGCCGGTCGGCACGAGCAAAGCCACGACCAGCCAGTACGTCGACGCGAGGCCGACCATGGTGCCGAAGCTGGCGCAGGCGACGGCCGCACCGAGCACCAGCCACACCGACGGCCGGGCACGCCGGCCGGTGCCGCTCAGCGCGCCACCCAGCGCGCCGACCGCCAGCGCGGTGCTGAACAGGCCGAAGGAGGCGGCGCCGGTGTTGAAGACCGTCTTGGCCAGCGCGGCCAGGGTGAGCTGGAAGTTGAACAGCGACATGCCGATCACCGACATCATCGCCATCGGCAGCAGCAGGTCGGGTCGGCCCCACACGTACCGCAGCCCGTCGACCACCCGGGCGGACGCCCGCTCGTCGCGTGGCAGCAGGGCATCGCGGTGCAGTTCGGACGTCCGCATCCGGACCACGTTGACCAGCGGCGCGATCGAGCTGACCGCGGTGAAGAGGAAGACCGGGCCCACGTCGAAGGCGGCGATGGCCAGGCCGGCGACGGCCGGACCGACGATCCGGGCGGAGTTGAACACGGCCGCGTTCAGCGACAGCGCGTTGGGCAGCAGGGGCGTGCCGACCAGTTCGGACACGAACGCCTGACGGACCGGCGTCTCCACGGCGTTGGCCGTGCCGAGCAGGGCGGCGAAGGCGAAGACGTGCCAGAGCTGCACCAGGTCGGTGACGACCAGCAGGGACATGCCGAGCGCCAGCATGGTCCAGAACGTGTTGGCGGCGAAGAGCAGCACCCGCTTGTCGTACCGGTCGGCGAGCCGACCGGAGAGCAGGGTGAGCACCAGCACCGGGGTGAACTGGCAGGCGGTGACCACACCGAGCGCGGTGGCCGAGTTGTCGGAGAGCTCGAGGACGAGCCAGTCCTGGGCGATGAACATCATCCAGACGCCGATCAGCTTGATCAGCTGCCCGGATGCGAAGAGCCGGTAGTTGCGGACCTGTAGGGACTGGAACATCGTGCTCAGCTTGGCCTGCACTCTTGGTGCGCCTCCTCCGGGACGTACGCGTCATCGACAGGTGACGGCACGGCCCGGTGGTGCGGCCTCTGCTCAGGCGCGAGCGAGTTGCTGAAGAATCTCGGCGGCCCTGTGCAGGGTCTCCCGTTCGTCCTCGGTGAGCTCGGCCAGCCGGTGGGCCAGCCACTCGTCGCGGGCCCGCTCGAACTGGTCGAGCACGGCCTGCCCTCCTTCGGTAGCCGCGAGGATGACCTGCCGGCCGTCGGTCGGATGGGGGGTCCGCTGCACGAGGCCGCGGTCCTCCAACTTCGCGACGATCTTGGTCATCGTCGGTGGCTGCACCCGTTCCACGTCGGCCAGTTCCCGGGGCGTCAGAGCACCCGCCAGCCGCAGGCTGGTGAGCGCGGAGACCTGGGTGACCGTGAGGTCGCCGACCGGTCGGGCCTGGCGGACCCGCCGGTTGAGTCGGGTGATCGCATCACGCAGCTGGGGAGCCAGCTGCGCCGGTGGCACGCGTTTCGCCGTCACCGTCCGCTCCGTCACGATAGTTAGCTTAACTAATGAGCCTGGCTAACGACTCTTGTTATGACCAGGCTCACGAGGAGATTCGTGCTGCTCCGGGCGGGGAGTCCGATCCGGCCCCCGCCCGGAGCAGCAGGTCAGAGCACCAGGGACTCGATCGGCCCGCGCAGGAAATACAGCACGAACAGCGCCGCCACCCCGTACAGCAGCGGGTGGATCTCCCGGGCCTTGCCCTTGGCCAGCTTGACCACCACGAAGGCGATCAGGCCAGCACCGATCCCGTTCGAGATCGAGTAGGTGAACGGCATCAGCACGATGGTGAGGAACGCCGGGATGGCGATCTCGTAGTCGGACCAGTCGATCGTCCGCACCGCCGTCATCATCAGGAAGCCGACCACCACCAGGGCCGTCGAGGCCGCCTCGAACGGCACGACCACCACCAGCGGCGCCAGGAACATCGCCAGCAGGAAGAGCACGCCGGTGACCAGGTTGGCCGCCCCGGTCCGGGCACCCTCCGCGACACCGGCGGCGCTCTCGATGTACGACGTGTTGCTGGAGGTGCTGGCCGCACCGCCGGCCGCCGCGGCGATCGAGTCGACCAGCAGGATCTCCTTGGCCCTCGGCGGGGTGCCCCGCTCGTCGAGCAGCCCACCCTCCTGCCCGACCGCGACCATCGTGCCCATGGTGTCGAAGAAGTCCGTGATCAGCAGGGTGAAGACGAACATCAGTACGACCAGCCAGCCGGCCCGGCCCCACGAGTCGAGCACGTTGAACTTGCCCAGCAGCGACAGGTCCGGCAGGTCCGCGATCGTCTTCGGCAGCTCCGGCACGTTCAGCGACCAGCCCTTCGGGTTGGGCTGACCGTTGACGAAGGACGGGCCGATGTTGCCGATCGCCTCCACGATCACCGCCAGCACCGTCGAGGCGAGGATGCCGATCAGGATCGCGCCCCGGACCCGGCGGACCACCAGCACCAGCGTGATCAGCAGACCCACCACGAAGACCAGCGCCGGCCAGCTCACCAGCTTGCCGCCGATGCCCAGGCCGACCGGGACGGTGGTGTTGGCGGCGTCCGGGATCCGCCGGACGAACCCGGCGTCCACCAGACCGATGATGGTCAGGAAGAGGCCGATGCCCACCCCGATCGCGGTCTTCATCTGGGTCGGCACCGAGCGGAACACCGCGGTCCGCAGGCCGGTCAACACCAGCACGGCGATGATCACACCTTCGATCACCACCAGGCCCATCGCGTCGGCCCAGGTCATCTCCGGAGCGATCTCGTACGCCACCAGCGCGTTGACGCCCAGACCGGCGGCCAGCGCCAGCGGGAACCGTCCGACCACACCCATCAGGATCGTCATCAGGCCGGCGACCAGCGCGGTCGCCGCGGCCAGCGCCGGGATCGGGAGGGTCTTGCCGTCACCGTCGACGGCACCACCCAGGATCAGCGGGTTGAGCACCACGATGTACGCCATCGTGAAGAAGGTCGCCAGGCCACCGCGTACCTCGCGGCTCATCGTCGAGCCACGGGCGGAGATTTCGAAGAACCGGTCGAAGCCGTTACGCGGGTGAGCGGGGTCGGGTGTTGTGCCGTTCTCGGGCGGCGCTACTGCCATCGGGTCCTCGCAGGTGATCTTCCGGTTGTCGCGCGCATCGTCCCAGATCGTTGGCGGGCAGGGGAAGTGGATCGCGTACGCTTGCCCGATGCCCAACGAGCAGCCCCGGCCAGCGCCACTGGACCCGCCGATGGTGCCGTTCGCCATCGCCGGGCTGATCGCGTGGGCGGTGGCGGGGCTGATCCTGTTGGTGTTCTTCCGGGACTGGCTCACCGAGCACGGTCACCAGAACTGGCTCTGGACCTGCCTGGCCGGCTTTCTGTGGGGCTTCCCCGGCCTGGCCACGATGATGCGGCACGACGCCAACCGACGCCGCCGCCGCGCGAGCTGACCCGGCCGGTCGCCGGCACAGCCGGCGCGAACGGTCAGGGGTGCCCGTACGGCTCCGCCGGCTCGGTGGTCTCCACCGACCCCGGGGCGCGGCTGACCGACATGGCCTCCACCGCGCTGTCGTCGTACACCGTGGGCAGCTCGTCGACCGCGGTCTCGGCCGCCTCGATCAACGTCTCGGAGTGGGCGCCGCAACCGTGGTCGGCGCTCACCACCCGGCCGTCGTCCGGGGCGTAGAAGTTGCCGCACGCGCCGAACGCCTGCCGCATCGCGCCGGCCAGCGGCAGGTAGAAGCCGCAGGTGCCGCAGCGGGCGGCCGACGGCGCGGCGGCGGAGATCGCAGCGGACGGGCCGTGGTCACCGTCATACCAGCGCTGCGCCGCGTCGGTGCGCCCCTCCCGGGAGAGCACCCGGGGCCGACCGAGGCCCAGCTCCCAGGCCGTCTCCTCGACCGCCGGGTCGTCGGAGAGCAGGTAACCGGGTGCCAGCCGGTCGTCGTCCGGCGAGGTCGGCAGCAGGTCACCCGGGCCGAGATCGCCGGGCTTGAGCCGCTCCTGCCAGGGCAGCCAACCGGGTGCGAGCAGCGCATCCGGGCCGGGCAGCAGCACCGTCTCGCAGATGGTCACCGTACGGCTGCGCGGCACCCGGGTGACCGAGACCGCCCAGCGCCAGCCGCGGTAACCGGCAAGCCGGCATTCGAAGTAGTGGGTGACCAGTCGATCGCCCTCGGCCACGACCTGCAGGTGGTCGCCGACATCGTCGGCGTCCACCTCGGTGATGCCGGCGCGGGCCACCTCGACGGCGGCGGCGCAGACCTGGTCGAGACGGGCGGCACGGGTGGAGGCGGGCCTGGTCACCCGACCATTGTTCCCCATGCGCCCCGCAGGGGTGACAGGGACTCCCGGGGAACCTTTCACCGCAGTGGTGCGGCGCACCTGGAGCAGATGGGCAAGGATGGTGGACATGCCGTCGTACTCCCGCTCCGGGCGATCCGTCCTCGGACGGACCGTCGGCACCGGCATTCGCGCCATCCGTCTGCTGCTGCGTGGCTCGGTGGGCAGCAGCCGCTGGGTGACCCGTCGGGCCGGCCGGGCGCGGGCCCGGGGCGCTGGCGGCGAGGTCGGCATGGTCCGCCTGTTCGACCTGCACGCCGTGTCCTGCGCCGGCGACACGCTGATCGCCATCGGCCTGGCCGGGACGATCTTCTTCAACGTGCCGCTGGGTGAGGCCCGCAGCAAGGTCGCGCTCTACCTGCTGGTGACCATGGTGCCGTTCGCGATGCTCGCCCCCGTGGTGGGCCCGCTGCTGGACCACTTCCGGCACGGCCGGCGGTACGCCCTGGCCGCCACCATGCTCGGCCGCGCCTTCCTGGCCTGGTTGATCTCCGACTACATCCACGGTTTCGGGCTCTATCCGGCCGCGTTCGGGGTGCTCGCGCTCTCCCGGGCGTACGGCGTGGCCCGCTCGGCGGCGGTGCCCCGGTTGCTGCCGGAGGGACTCGGCCTGTCCCAGGTGGGTGCCCGGGCCAGCGTCTACGGCACGGTGGCGGGCGCGCTGGTGGCACCGATCGGGCTGGCCGCGTTCTGGTTCGGCCCGCAGTGGCCGCTACGGGTCGCATCGGTGATCTTCCTGGTCGGCATGGTGATCTCCCTGCGCCTGCCGCCGAAGGCGGACTCCGAGCCGCCCGAACGGGTCCCGCGAGCCCTGCGGGCGCTGGGCCGACGCCGGGGCGACCGGCCGTTGGGGCGGGGCCGACCGGCCGGCCGCCTGGTGATCGCCACCCTGATCGGTGCGGCGACCCTGCGCGCGGTCTACGGCTTCCTGCTGCTGTTCCTCGCCTTCGCGATCAAGAAGGGCGACCTGACCACCGACGTGTTCGGACGGGACCTGGGCGCCGAGTGGGCGCTGGGTCTGGTCGGCGGCGCGCTGGCGGTCGGCAGCTTCCTGGCCACCGCCGTCGGCACCCGACTGCGCATCCACCGTCCGACCGCCATCCAGTCCAGCAGCATGATCATCGTGGCCGGCGTCGCCGTGCTCGCGGTCATCCAGTTCTCGCTGCCGATGGTCGCCCTGCTCTGCCTGGTCGCCGCGCTGGTCAGCGGGGTGGCCAAGCTGGCCGTGGACGCCTCGATCCAGGAGCGCATCCCGGAGCGCCTGCGGGCCAGTTCCTTCGCCCACTCCGAGACGGCGTTGATGCTCGCCTTCGTCGCCGGCGGTGGGCTCGGGCTGGTCCCGTTCGACGGCCGCACGGGCATCGCGGTCGCCGCCGGTGTGGCCGTGCTGGCCGCCGTCCGAGGCGTGCTCGTCGCCGGCCGGCTGCGCGGCGAGAAACTGGCCGGCCGACCGTTGGGCGACGACGAGCTGGTCGACGACGAGCCGGCGGACGACGAGCCGGCGGACGACTCCGCGGACCCGGCACCCACCTCGCCAGCGCCGACCCGGACCGACCCACCGAGCTACGACGACCCCCGGCTCGCCCCGCCCGGCTACCACATCTACCGCCCCTCCTCGGCGGTCGGCGGCCCGGGTGGCGGCGCGGACGACGAGACCCGCCGGGAGTCCCCCGGGCCCCTTTCGTGACCGGCCTGCTGGTGGTGACCGCCGTACCTGCCGAGGCGGACGCCGTTCGGGCCGGGCTGACCGACACCACCGTGACCGTCGCCCCGGTCGGGGTGGGCCCGGCCGTGGCCGGCGCCGCCACCGCCCGCCTGCTGGCGCTGGCCGAGGCGGCCGGCCGCCCGTACCGCGCGGTCGTCAGCGCCGGCGTGGCCGGCGGCTTCGCCGAGCGGGTCGCGGTCGGCGACACCGTGCTGGGCACCGCCAGCATCGCCGCGGACCTGGGCGCCGAGTCACCGGACGGCTTCATCCCCATCGACGAGCTGGGCATGCCGGCCGCGCTGCTCGGCGGCGGCAGCGTGGTACCGACCGATCCACGGCTGCTGGCCGCGCTGCGGGCCGCCCTACCGGCCGCCGCGACCGGCCCGGTGCTCACGGTCAGCACGGTCACCGGCACCGCCGCCAGCACGCGGGAGCTGCGCCGCCGACACCCGGAGGCGGTCGCGGAGGCCATGGAGGGGTACGGCGTGGCGGTCGCCGCGGCGCAGGCCGGTCTGCCCTTCGCCGAGCTGCGTACGATCTCCAACCCGATCGGCCCTCGGGACCGGGATGCCTGGCGGCTGCGTGAGGCCCTCGCCGCCCTGACCGCGGCAGCGCCGGCCCTGCGCTGACCTGGGCCGCGCAGCCCCGCCCGGAGTTATCAACACCCCCACAGAGGCTGTGGATAAGGCTGTGGACAACCCCTCGGAACGGTGGACAACCCGCCTCGCGTGGCACGTTCTCACAGGTAGCCGGCCCAACGTGGCGTGTCGGTGACGATGAGCTCACGCTGCGTGGCTGATCCTGGGCGGATGCGTGTTCTTCGAATTGTCGTAGTTGCTGCGGTATTCGCCTTCTTCGGGGCGGGGTGCTCCGGCGACGACGAGCCGACGAGCCGGCCGACACCGGTGGTGACGTCGACCGCGTCCGGTGATGCCGTCGAGCCGAGCGGGCCGCCACCGGTGACGGCAGGGCCGGCGACGGCCACCGCCTCCTGGCCCGACGGGGTGACCGCGAAGCTGGTCGCGGTCGAACGGGTGCCGAGTTCCTGGGGGGTCGACGTGCCCGAGTCACGGACGATCGTGCGGCTGACGGTGGAGGTCCACAACGGTGGCCAGGCGGCGCTGCCCGTGGCGCCGTCGTCGCGGCAGCTCACCCTCCTGTACGGGCCACAGCTGACCGAGGCCGCCGCGGTGACGGGCCACAAGTACCCGGACCCGGCGGAGCAGACGAAGAAGGGCTTGAGCGCGGACGGGGACACCCGGATTCCGGTCGGGGGAAAGAGCCGGTTCGTCGAGTCGCAGACCGTACCGATGGACGCGGTCGACGACCTGACGGTGGTGGTGGAGTTGCCATCGATCTTCGGGACACGCACGCCGTACACACTGACCGGGGTGCAGAGGCTGGTGAAGCTGGTGCGGTAGGACGCGGTGAACGGGCCGGCTCGGTCCCGCGTCACAGTGCGCGGGGTTGGCACGGGCGGCCGAACGGGGGCGGGGCTACCGTGGGGGCGTGGCGCTCTCCCTGGCGATCTCGCCCTGCCCCAACGACACGTTCGTCTTCCACGCGCTGGTGCACGGCCGGGTGCCCGACGCACCGCCGGTCGAGGTGACGTACGCCGACGTCGACGTGACCAACACCGCGGCCGAGCAGGGCGCGTTCGACCTGGTCAAGGTGAGTTTCGCGGCGCTGCCCTGGCTGCTCGACGACTACCACCTGCTGCCCTGCGGCGGCGCGCTCGGTCGCGGCTGCGGGCCGCTGGTGCTCACCAAGGGTGACCGTACCGACCTGACCGGCGCCACGGTGGCGGTGCCGGGCGACCGCACCACCGCGTACCTGCTGTTCCGGCTCTGGTCGGCGGGCCGACCGCCGGCCCGGATCGAGGTGGTCCCGTTCCACGAGATCATGCCGGGCGTCGCGGCGGGGCGCTACGACGCCGGGCTGGTCATCCACGAGGCCCGGTTCACCTACCACCGGCACGGCCTGACCGCGCTGGTCGACCTCGGGGAGTGGTGGGAGGCCGACACCGGCCTACCCATCCCCCTCGGCGCGATCCTGGCGCGGCGCGGCGCGGTGGACCCGGAGGCCGCCGCCGGCTGGGTCCGCGAGTCGGTCCGGCAGGCCTGGGCGGACCCGGCGGCCAGCCGGGAGTACGTGCTCACGCACGCCCAGGAGATGGAACTCGACGTGGTGGACCGGCACATCGGCCTCTACGTCAACGAGTTCACCGCCGACCTGGGTGAGGCCGGCTTCGCCGCGGTTGCGGCCCTGCTCGACCGCGCCGCCGACGCCGGGCTGGTGCCTCAGACCTCCAGCTCGCGCGCGACCGCGTGGACCAGCTGAGCGATCTTCTGCGCGGCCTTCTTGTCCGGGTATCGACCCCGACGCAGGTCCGGCTGAACCTTCGCCTCCAACACCTTGATCATGTCTTCGACGAGGCCGTGCAGCTCCTCGGCCGGCCGGCGGCGCAGTTCCGCCATCGACGGCGGCGCGTCCAGCAGCTTGACTCCCATGGCCTGCGAACCCCGACGGCTGTCCACCACGCTGAAGTCGACCCGTTGACCACCTTTGAGATCGGTGACGCCCGCCGGTAGCGCGGCCTTCGGCAGAAACACGTCGCCGCCCTCGTCACTGGTGACGAAGCCGTATCCCTTGGCCGTGTCGTACCACTTCACTCGACCCGTAGGCACCTGAGAACCCCTGCTTCACTTGAGCCGTCTACTGCCTCAAGGCTAGCTGGATCATCCCGTCCAGCGCCGCTGGGAATTCGGTGAGATCGTCCAGCACCACTTTCGCCCCCGCGGCACGCAGCTCGTCCGCTGAGCAGTGCCCGGTGGCAACGCCGATTCCGGGCACCCCGGCCGCCCCGGCCGCCGCCATGTCCGCCACGTGGTCGCCGACGTAGTGGGTCGCGTCGTACTCGCGCAGGGCGGTGGCCTTCTCCTCGGCGAACAGGTCGCCGGCCAGCTCGTCCACCACGAGGCCGAGATGGTCCAGGTGCAGCTGGGCGAGCCGGCCCATCTTGGCCGTGACGACCAGCACCCGGCCGCCCCGGGCACGGATCGCGTCGATGGCCGCCCGCGCGCCGGGCAGCGGCACCGTCGGAGTGATCGCGTACGCCGGGTACATCTCCCGGTACACCCGCACGGCCGACTCGATCTGCTCCGCTGGAAACCAGTGGGCGATCTCGGTGCGCAGCGGCGGACCGAGGCGGGAAACCGCCAGGTCGGCGTCGACCGGCACACCGGTCCTGGCGGTCAGCGCCCGGAAGGTCGCCGCGATGCCGGGGCGGGAGTCGACCAGCGTCATGTCGAGATCGAATCCGACGGTCAGTGCGGGCATGTCAAGAAACGTACCCGGCGACGCCATTCGGCCGGACGTCCGACGAGCGCGACGGCCCGGTGCCGGGCTAGCGTGGAAAGACAATGAGCACCTCACTCGCCGACCACCTGCGGTCGCTGCCCGACGAGTCGCTGGCCGCGCTCCTCTCGCTGCGACCTGACCTCGTCGTACCCGTGCCGGCCGACCTCTCCGCCCTGGCCATCCGTGCCCAGTCCCGGGTCTCGGTGGCCCGCGCGCTGGACGGGTTGGACCAGTTCACCCTCCAGATCCTCGACGCCGCCCGGCTGACTCGTGACCCGGCCGAGGGCACCACGGCCACCGACGCCGTACTCGCCATGGCTACCGCCGGCCCACGCCCGCCGGCACCGACGGCCGTCCGGGCCGCCATCGGCCGACTGCGTGCGCTCTTCCTGCTGTACGGGCCGGAGCACGCGATGCAGGTCATGGCCGGCGTGGACGAGGTCGCCCCGTACCCCGCCGGGCTCGGCCGGCCGGCGCTGGAGCTGGACCCGAGCACGGCCGCGCTCTGCGCGGACCCCGCGAAGCTGCGGCGGACGCTGCTCGCGGCGCCCCCCTCGGCCCGGGCGATCCTGGACCGGCTCGCGGCCGGGCCGCCGGTGGGCAGCGTCCCCCCGGGCGCGTTGCAGGCACCGCCGCTCGGCGCGGAGGATCCGGTCCTCTCGGACCCGACAAACGGTGGCGCGCCGACCGGCTCCCCGGTGCGCTGGCTGGTCGACAACCGACTGCTGGTCCCCGTCTCCGCCGGCTCGTCCACCGCCAGCGGCACGGTGGAGTTGCCCCGCGAGGTCGGGCTGCTGCTGCGGCGGGACAGCGGGCCGCTCGGGCCGCTGCAGACCAGCCCGCCGCCGGTCGCCGCCGCGCCGCGCGAGCCGAAGACCGTCGACTCGGCCGGTGCCGGCCAGACCATGGAGGTGGTCCGGCACACCGAGGGTCTGCTGGAGCAGCTCACCGCCGAACCCGCACCGGTGCTGCGCTCCGGCGGCATCGGCGTCCGGGACCTACGCCGGCTGGCGCGTACCGCCGGACTGGACGAGCCGAACGCCGCGCTGCTGCTTGAGGTGGCGTACGCGGCGGGGCTCCTCGGCGAGCTGGAGCTGCCCGGTGCGAGCACCACCCGGTTCGGGGCGGACCAGCAGGTGGTGCCGACCGGTGGCTACGAGGTGTGGCGGGCCGCCTCGCTGGCCCAGCGCTGGGAGCAGTTGGCGCGCGCGTGGCTGAGCATGACCCGCCAGGTGGGACTGGTCGGCCGGCGCGACGACCGGGACCGGCCGATCAATGTGTTCTCCGCCGAGGCCGAGCGGGCCGGCGCACCGGCGACCCGGCGGGCGGTGCTCGGCGTACTCGCCGACCTGGAGCCCGCGACCGCGCCGACCCCCCAGGAGGTGCAGGACCTGCTGGACTGGCGGGCACCTCGGCGCAGTCGGGGACGGGAGGCCGCCCACCGGGAGGTGCTGGCCGAGGCGGCCCAGCTCGGCGTGACCGGCCTGGGTGCGCTCACCTCGTACGGCCGGCTGCTGCTGACCGACCTGACCTCGGCCGACGAGCGGGGCGGCGACGACCCGCTGGGGCTGCAGGCGGACGCCGAGAGTGGTGACCCGTCGGGTGCCGCCCGGGCATTGGACGCGCTGCTGCCCGCCCCGGTGGACCACTTCCTGGTGCAGGCCGACCTGACCGTGGTGGTGCCCGGGCCGCCCGATCCGGCGCTCGCCGCCGAGTTGGAGGCGATGACCGAGCTCGAGTCGGCCGGCGGGGCGAGCGTGCACCGGGTCACCACGGCGAGCGTGCGGCGAGCACTGGATGCCGGCTACTCGGCCGACGACCTGCACGAGGTGTTCCGGCGACGGTCGCGTACGCCGGTGCCGCAGGGGCTCAGCTACCTGGTCGACGACGTGGCTCGCAAGCACGGCGGGCTGCGGGTCGGCTCGGCCGGGGCGTACCTGCGCAGTGACGACGAGGCGCTGCTCACCGAGGTGCTGGCCGACCGGCGGCTGGAGTCGCTGACGCTGCGCCGGCTCGCCCCGACGGTACTGAGCACGCCGTACCAGGTCGGTCGGCTGCTGGGCGCGCTGCGCGACGCCGGGTACGCCCCGGTGCCGGAGGACGCCAGCGGCAGCACCGTGCTGTCCCGACCTCGGATCCGGCGCGCACCGGCCCGCGTACCGGTGACCACCCGGACGGTGGATCCGCTGGTCGCCCCGAAGCTCCCCATGCCGCGGCTGCTCGGTGTGGTCGAGCAGATCCGCCGGGGCGAGGCGGCGGCGCGGGCGGCCCGACGGGCACCGGCGGTGGTGCGCGGCGGCGCGGCGGGCCTCGGTGGCGGCCCGGTGCCGGCGCACTCGCACAGCGAGGCGCTGGCCGTGCTCCAGCAGGCGGTACGGGATCGGGCGCTGGTCTGGGTGGGGTACGTGGACGCCCACGGGGCGACCGCGTCCCGGCTGGTCAAGCCGGTCTCGATCGGCGCGGGCTACCTACGTGCCGAGGACGAACGGACCGAGATGCTGCACACGTTCGCCTTGCACCGGGTCACCGCGGCGGTGCTGGCGGACTGATCGAAAGCGCCGCCGACCGGCCAGCGGGCCACGCCGGTCAGCGGCGGCTGCGGCGTACGGTGCCGACGACCGAGACGACCAGCAGCAGCGCGAAGCCGGCCCCGGCGGCCTCCCCGACCGAGTCGATGAAGCCCTGCCGCAACACCAGCCAACCGAAGAGGAACCACCCGACGAGGAGCGTCGCCGCGACGGCGTACGCGATCATCGTCGCGGTGGACACCTCGTCGGGTGGTGCATGCTCGTGTTCAGCGATCACGTCACGGTCGACCGTCATCCCAGCCTCCCCGCCCGGTCCGGCCCTGAACTCCCAGAGTGTCACTACCGGGACGGGTGTGACAGGGGATAAAACCCCGATTACAGCGGGTGGTCAGGTGCCGGGGCGACGGCCGATCAGCACCACCCGGG
The DNA here is from genome assembly GCF_042658605.1 of Micromonospora vulcania. Taxonomy (NCBI): domain Bacteria; kingdom Bacillati; phylum Actinomycetota; class Actinomycetes; order Micromonosporales; family Micromonosporaceae; genus Micromonospora; species Micromonospora vulcania. Next base: position 24,148 of record NZ_JBHSQS010000030.1, read on the forward strand.
TGCCGACCTTGCCCAGCTCCCACATCCGGACGGCATCGACGTGCAGCAGGTTGACGCAGCCGTGCGAGCCGATCGACTTGTTGTGCAGATAGGTCGTCGTCTCGTGGAAGCCCATCCCCTGGGTGAAGTGCTGCCAGTAGGGCAGCCACACCTCGTACGGGTCGGACCACTCCTTGGGGTTGCGGTAGTTGACCGTGTACGTGCCGGACGGGGTGCGGTAGCCGGACATCCCGGTCCGGGTCACCGTCGGCGCCATGATCACCTTGCCGCCCCGCAGGGCCCAGACGGTCTGCCGGGTCAGGTCGACGCAGAACGTGGTGCCCTTGCCGGCCTTGCAACTGGCCGTGTCGGTGGTGGCGAGCCGCTTGGCCACGTCGGATGTGGTCGGCCCGGCGCGCCCCTCGGCGGGGCTGATGCCGTACCGCCGCTGGAACTTTTTGATCGCGGCGCAGTCGGCGGCGGACTGCCGGCCATCGACGGTCACCGGCCCGAACCCACCGAGCTGCGCGAGGTAGGTCTCCACCGCGCGCTGCTGCTCGCCCTGCGGACACCCGGCGGCGGCCGGCTTCACCGTGCTGGCGGATGTCGCGGGCGGCGCGCTGCGGGTCGGCTTCGGCGTCGACGGGGTGGTCCGGGTGGGCTTCGGCGTCGGCGTGGGCCGGCCGCGCTGGTCGGGGCCCGTCGTGTCGCTCGCCCCCGTCGGGTTTTCCGCCGCACCTGCCGGGGCGGCTCCCCCGCCACCACCCCCGCCGGCCTGCGGATCGAACGCGCACGCACCGGCGCCGACCAGCGTGACCACCATCAGGGCGACAAGCCGGGAAGTGATCCGGACACGCTTCATGAAACCTCCCTGGACAGTCGTCCCTTAGCTAGACGTTCATAAGTGCCGTCTCGGTTGCGTCCGGTGAGCATCTTTCTTCGGACACTCCGCACCGTGCAACACTGGTTGGTCGGCCGTCGGCGGGTAAGCAGGCGCCACGGCCGGACGACCAACCGGAGGAGAGGACGCTGGCGTGAGCGGTGGACCACTGATCGTGCAGTCGGACAAGACCCTGCTGCTGGAGATCGACCACCCCGACGCGCAGGCCTGCCGGATGGCCATCGCGCCGTTCGCCGAGCTGGAGCGCTCCCCCGAGCACGTACACACCTACCGGCTGACCCCGCTCGGGCTGTGGAACGCCCGGGCCGCCGGGCACGACGCCGAGGGCGTGGTGGACACGCTGATCAAGTACTCCCGCTACCCGGTGCCGCACGCGCTGCTGGTGGACGTGGCCGAGACGATGGACCGGTACGGCCGGCTCCAGCTCGCCAACGACCCGGCGTACGGGCTGGTGCTGCGGGCACTGGACCGGTTGGTGCTGATCGAGGTGGCCAAGAGCAAGAAGCTCGCCGGCATGCTCGGCAACAAGATCGACGACGACACCATCCAGGTGCACCCGTCCGAGCGCGGCCGACTCAAGCAGGCACTGCTCAAGCTGGGCTGGCCGGCGGAGGATCTGGCCGGCTACGTGGACGGCGAGGCGCACCCGATCGAGCTGGCCGAGGCCGGCAAGGACGGCCGCAAGCCATGGACGCTGCGGTCGTACCAGCGCGAGGCGGTGGAGGCGTTCTGGGCCGGCGGGTCGGGCGTGGTGGTGCTGCCCTGCGGTGCCGGTAAGACCCTGGTCGGCGCGGCGGCGATGGCCGAGGCGAAGGCGACCACGCTGATCCTGGTCACCAACACCGTCGCCGGCCGGCAGTGGAAGCGGGAGCTGATCGCCCGCACCTCGCTGACCGAGGAGGAGATCGGCGAATACTCCGGCGAGCGCAAGGAGATCCGCCCGGTCACCATCGCCACGTACCAGGTGCTCACCTCGCGGCGCGGCGGCGCGTTCACCCACCTGGACCTGTTCGGGGCACGCGACTGGGGCCTGGTCGTCTATGACGAGGTGCACCTGCTGCCCGCGCCGATCTTCCGGTTCACCGCCGACCTCCAGGCCCGCCGTCGGCTCGGCCTGACCGCCACCCTGGTCCGCGAGGACGGCCGGGAGGGTGACGTGTTCAGCCTGATCGGCCCCAAGCGCTACGACGCGCCGTGGAAGGACATCGAGTCGCAGGGCTGGATCGCGCCGGCCGAGTGCACCGAGGTCCGGGTGACGTTGACCGACGCGGAGCGGATGTCGTACGCGACCGCGGAGGCCGAGGAGCGTTACCGGATGGCGGCGACCGCGCGCACCAAGCTGCCGGTGGTCAAGGCGCTGGTCGACCGGCACCCGGACGACCAGGTGCTGGTGATCGGCGCCTACATCGACCAGCTGCACCAGGTCGGCGAATATCTCGACGCGCCGATCATCCAGGGCTCGACCACCAACAAGGAACGGGAGCGGCTCTTCGACGCGTTCCGGTCCGGGGAGATCCGCACGCTGGTCATCTCGAAGGTCGGCAACTTCTCCATCGACCTGCCCGAGGCGGCGGTGGCGATCCAGGTCTCCGGCACCTTCGGCTCCCGCCAGGAGGAGGCACAGCGCCTCGGCCGGGTGCTGCGACCGAAGGCCGACGGCCGACAGGCGCACTTCTACACGGTGGTCTCCCGGGACACCATCGACACCGAGTACGCCGCCCACCGCCAGCGTTTCCTCGCCGAGCAGGGCTACGCGTACACGATCGTCGACGCCGACGACGTCCTCGGCCCGTCCCTGCCGTCCTTCGACTGATTCTGGGGCGGTCACGTTCGCAGTCCTTTGGTGGGCGCGTGGTTCACTGTCGCGCATGGGGCGGCTTAGGACTCGATCGGTGTTGGCGATCATCCTGGCGGCCATCGTGGTCGTGGCGGGCGTCGGCGCTTGGCGGTGGTCGCACAACCGCCCGCCGTACGGGCCGGGGGCGCTGGCCATCACGTCCTCGCTGACGTTCGTCAGCTTCGCGGAGGCGCAGACCGCGCTCGGCGAACACGCGCCTGCCCCGCTGGCCTCGGGACATGACCAGTTGGTGCTCGGCCAGGTCTCCTGGCAACCTCCTCCCAAGCCACTTGATGGCGGTCGTTTCGTGGTGTTCCTCATCGACAAGCGCACCAACCGCAAGCCGGCGGAGTTGGTGGCGACCGCGTCCCAGGAGGCGGTCAGCCTCGGAAGCGCCGGTGTCGAGAACAGGATCGCCGAGCGCTATTCCTGGCTGCGAGGTGCGGGCGACGTCAAGGTCGGGGAGAACGAATGGCGAAGCAGCGGTAACAGGCTCGGCGTGTCCGACGAGAAGGCGACGCCGCTGACGTTCGTCGCACGCTTTCCGTACCTGGAGAAGCCGGATCGGGAGCCGACGATCGCGACCGCGCCGGTGGCGATGGCCGACCTGCTGTTGGCCCTGGTCTACATGGGGCCGGACGGGCAGGTCTACTGGGCGCAGCGGCTCCAAGGCTGACCGGGCGTGTCGACTCCACCGGAAGGGTGCGGCAGCCGCTAGAGCACCCGGGTGACCTGCTCGGCGGCGGCCACCGCGTCGCGCTGCGCCGGATCGAGGTTGGCGCTGATCACCACGGACGCGCCGGCCGACAGCGGAGCCAACAGCCACTTCAGCGGCTGCTCGGTCTCGGCGGCGTCGACCAGCAGCCGGTCACCGGCGCGAAGGTCCATCATTCCGGCGAACTCCCGCGCGAGCGCGCCCCACTGGCCGTAGGTGGAGCCGTCCACGGTGGCCGGATCCGACGGGTGGATGGCGGTGTGTTCGGGCGTGACGTCCGCGTAGCGGAGCACCTCGGCGGACCAGTCGAGCCAGCCCAACGGCACGTCGGCCAGCTTGCCCGGCCCGGTGCCGACGAGGTAGCGGTGGATGGCCTCCGGCACGTCCTCCAACCAGTCGTCCTGCCGTTCGGGGGTCACGAAGACCGCGTCGAACGGCCGGTCGCCGCCGGGCTCAAGCACCGGCAGACCCGCGAGAGCGCGAGGCCGGAACGACACCGCCAGGCCGGAGGCCCAGGCACCCAACAACACCGCAGCGGTACGCCAGTGCGCCGGCAACAGCACCGCTACGCGGCTGCCCGGGCCGAGCCCGCAGCCGTCCCGCAGCAGGCTCGCGCTGCGCGCCGACCAGGAACCGACCTGCTGCGCGGTGAGGTCGACCCGCTCGCCGGTCGCCTCGTCGCGGTAGCTCAGCAGCGGACGCTCGGCATCGGCGGGCCGGGCCGCCAGATCGGCCGTGACGGTTGGCTGCATGTCCACGCTCCCCGGTGCTGACGTCGCAACCACCCTACTCAACGACTTTGGTCGCGCCCGTCGTCGGCCGATGGCCGTAGTGGCCGTCCGAGTGGCTGCCGCAGGGTACGGATGACCCCGCAAGCGTCGCCGAGGAGCGCCCATGACGGACGAGCCCAACTCCGCCAGCACCGACCGCCTCGCACTGCGCCGCCGGCTCGTGCCGGTGGTCGCGCTGCTGGTGCTCGCGCCCTGGGCCGCCGAGTGTTCCTGGGGCGGCTTCACCCTCGACGAATTCCTCCCAGTAGTGATCTTCCTCGGTCCGATGTACGGCGGGGCCGCGATCCTGATCCGGGAGACCGCTCGTCACCTCGGCGGGGGCTGGCCGACGATCGTGCTGCTCGCCGCCGCGTTCGGCGTACTCCAGGCCGGCCTGGTCGACCAGTCGCTGTTCAATCCCGACTACCTCGACGACACCGAGTACGCCGATACCCGGGCCACGGCCGAGGCGACCCTGGTGCCGGGGCTCGGGTTCAGCGCCCGGCAGGCCTTCGACTACGTGGGCAACCACATCACGTTGACGATCTGCGCGCCGATCGTCCTCGTCGAGTCGATCCTCGGACCGGGTCGCCGGCTGCGGCCGTGGCTCGGGCGACCCGGGCTCGTCGTGGTCGGTGTGGTCTACCTGCTCGGCAGCCTGCTGATCTTCAACGACAGTGGCCGCAAGGGCTTCCTGGCCAGCCCGCTCCAGTTGGCCTTCGCCGGCGCGCTGGTCCTCGCACTGGTCGCGGCAGCCCTGCTGCCCCACTGGCGGCGTCCGCGGCGCGCAGCCGCGCCAGCCGCCGAGGTACGACCCGCGGATCCGTCGCGCGCCGGAACGAGCGCAGTCAAAGCCCGCAGGGCCCCGCACCCGATCTGGGTGGGTCTGGTGGTCGTCGCCGTCCACTTCGGCACCGACCTGGCACCGGGCTGGCCGGGTCTGGGGATCGCGCTGGCGCTGGCCGCGGTCGTCGGGGGCCTGATCGCGCTCTGGTCCTCGCGCGCCGGGTGGGGGCAGCGGCACGTGCTCGCCGCCGGCTCGGCGAGTCTGGTCACCGCCGCCGGCTTCGCGTACCTGGTGCCGCCGTACGCCCACGCGTCGCCAGCGCAGGCGCTGGCCGGCGACATCGCGGTCAGCCTGGTCACGGTGACTCTGCTCGGGGTGGCTGCCTGGCGGCTGCGCGCACGGGTTGGCTCGACGGCGACCGACTGAGGCCACCCCGACTGTTCATGTGCGCGCAAACTGCTCCTCGCCCGTGGCTGTCAGCCTCCGACCGAGCCTGAGCATGCACACGGAGGAACACCTTGACCTTGCGAAGAGCACTCACCGCGGTGGCCGCGGCTGGCGTCACGGTCGCCACCCTGGCCTCCGCCGGCACCGCCTCGGCCGGCGGGCACCACGCCGACCGGGCGCTCGCCTTCGACCGGGTCGCCACGTACCCGGTCTTTACGAACCGCCCGGCCGGCGAGGACCCGGCGACCCCGACGGTCGCCGAGATCTCGGCGGTCAGCGAGGACGGTCGTACCCTGATCCACACCGACGCGCTGGCCAAGCGGATCGGCTTCCTCGACATCTCCCGGGCCGACCGCCCGCGCGGCCTCGGCACCCTCTCCCTGGCTCAGCTCGGCAACGCCGAGGACGAGCCCACCTCGGTGGCCGTGGTCGGCAGGTACGTGCTGGTGGTCGTCAACACCAGCAGCAGCTTCACCGAGCCGTCCGGCCGGCTGGACGTGATCGAGCTGGCCAGCCGCAAGCGGGTGGCCAGTTTCGACCTCGGCGGCCAGCCGGACTCGATCGCGATCAGCAAGGACCAGCGGTACGCCGCGATCGCCATCGAGAACGAGCGCGACGAGGAGGCCACCCCGCCCGGCGGCGAGGAGGGCGACCTGCCGCAGGCACCCGCCGGCTTCGTACAGATCGTCGATCTGGCCGGCAAGAACCCGGCCGGCTGGCGGGTGCGTTCCGTCCCGCTGACCACCACCGACGGGCAGGCGCTGCCCGCGCTGGTCGACGCCGGCCTGGCCGCGCCGATCGACCCGGAGCCGGAGTACGTCTCGATCAACGGCCGCAACCAACTGGCGCTGACGCTGCAGGAGAACAACGGCGTCGTCCTGATCGACCTGCCCACCGGCCGGATCACCAAGGCGTTCAGCGCCGGCACGGCGAGCATCAGCGGGATCGACACCGTCAAGGACGGCACGATCGACCTGACCGGCAGCATCACCGACGTTCCGCGTGAGCCGGACGCGGTCGCCTGGATCGACGACCGCTACCTCGCCACGGCCAACGAGGGCGACTGGCGCGGCGGCACCCGTGGCTGGTCGGTCTTCGACAGCCGTACCGGGCGGGTCGCCTGGGACGCCGGCAACAGCTTCGAGCGGCTCGCCGTCACGTACGGGCTGCACAACGAGGACCGGGCCGGCAAGAAGGGCACCGAGCCGGAGGGCGTCGCGGTCGCCGAGTACGACGGCGTACGGTACGCGTTCGTCGGCTCGGAGCGGAGCAACTTCGTCGCCGTCTACGACCTGAGCAACCCCACCAAGCCGGTCTTCAAGCAGATCCTGCCGACCACCAACGGGCCGGAGGGGCTGCTGCCCATCCCGTCGCGGGGCCTGATCGCGATCTCCAGCGAGGAGGACGACGCCTCGGTCAACGTCCGCGCCTCGGTGTCGCTCTACCAGCTCGGCAAGGGCACCCCGGCGTTCCCGAGCATCGTCTCGGGCAACGACCGGGCCGGCACGCCGATCGGCTGGGGCGCCCTCGGCGCGCTGACCGCGGCGCCCGGCAAGCGGGACCAGCTCTACAGCGTCACCGACGCGGCGTACAGCCAGACCCGGATCCTCTCCATCGACGCGGGGCGCACCCCGGCCGTGATCACCGGCGCGCTACCGGTGAAGGACGCGACCGGCACGCCGGTCGGGTACGACGCCGAGGGCATCTTCGCCCGCCCGCAGGGCGGGTTCTGGCTCGCCGTCGAGGGTGCGAAGGGCCCGGAGAACAAGCTGGTCCGGCTGGACGCCGCCGGGGTCACCCGGCAGATCGTGCCACTGCCCACGGAGGTCGCCGCCGGCCTGGGCAAGCAGGGCCTGGAGGGTGTCACCGCGACCACCGACCGGCAGGGCCGGGAGATCGTCTGGGTGGCGGTGCAGCGGGAGCTGAGCATCGACCCGGCCGGGACCGTCCGGCTGGGCCGCTACGACGTCGCGGCGGGCACCTGGAGCTGGTACGGCTACCAGCTCGGCAGCACCACCGTGCCGGGTGACTGGATGGGCCTCTCCGAGATCACCGTGGTCGGCGACCGGCTCGCGGTCATCGAACGGGACAAGCTGAATGGTCCCGCCGCCACGGTGAAGCGGGTCTACACCGTGCCGCTGCCGGGTGGTGCCGCGCAGCCCGGCCCGCTGCGGGTGCTGCCGAAGACGCTCGCCGTCGACGTGCTGCCCGCGCTGCGCGCCACCAACGGCTGGACGCAGGAGAAGCTGGAGGGTCTGACCGTGGCCGGCAACGGCGAGGTCTACGCGATCACCGACAACGACGCCGTCCAGGACGCCACCGGTGAGACGGTCTTCCTGCGCCTCGGCTCCAGCCGGAAGGTCTTCGGCCGCAACTGATCAGTTCGTCCCGGATCGGCCCGGTGCCCGCGATCGGCGGGTGCCGGGCCGCCGTCGTACCGTGCCCCGGATGGCACACTGATCGCCGTGACGGCAGCGACCCGCGACAGTGCCCCGCCGAGCGAGACCGAGGGCACCGACCGGGGGTTGGAACGCCTGGTCTTCTTCTCCGACGCGGTCATCGCGATCGCGCTGACGTTGCTCGCGATCGAGCTGCCGCTCCCGGAGGGCAACGACGACGCGGCCCGCTGGCACTCCCTCGGCGAGCTGTTCACCGGGGAGTACCTGTCCTTCCTGCTCAGCTTCGTGGTGATCGCCGCCTTCTGGTCGGTGCACCACCGGCTCTTCCAGCGGGTGGCCCGGATCGGCTCCTGGATCGTCCGGCTGAACCTGCTCTTCCTGTTCACCATCGTCGTCCTGCCGCTCGCCACCCGACTGCACCGCCAGGAGGGCGCTGAGCAGGTCGGCGTCGTCGCGTACGCCACGGTGGTCGTTGCCGTCGGCGTCAGCCTGCTCCTGCTGCTCTGGCAGCTCCACCGTGCCGGACTGCTCCGGCCGGACACCCCGCCGGGTGCGGTGCCGGGGACCGCACGGGCCCTCGCGGTTCCGGTCACCGCCTTCGCGATCTCGATCCCGATCGCGTTCGTCAGTACGGCCGCCGCGCAGTACACCTGGCTGTTGCCGGTCGTGGTGCTCCTGGTCGTCCGCTCCTACCGGCGGTTGCGGCGGGCCTAGCTCCCGCCCGGCAGCTCGGGGCCGCCGTCGAGCAGCGGGGCGAGCAGGTCGCCGTGCTCCTCGACCCGGTCCAGCACCTCGGCGGCGGTGAACGGGCGCACGGCCGGACGCCGGCCTCGACCGCCGGCCTCGACCTCGTCCCAGGTCAGTGGGGTGGAGACGGACGGCACCCGCTCGGCCCGCAGCGAGTACGGCGCCACCGTGGTCTTCGCCGCGTTGTTCTGGCTCCAGTCGATGAAGATCTTCCCCGGCCGCAGGTTCTTCGCCATCCTCGACAGCACGAGCTTCGGGTGCGCCTGCTCCAACTCCTGGGCGATCCGCCGGGCGTACGCGGAGACTTCCTCGGCGGACTGGGTGCCGGCGATCGGGCAGCAGAGCTGCATGCCCTTCTTGCCGGACGTCTTCGGGTACGCCTCGACCCCGTCCAGGGCGAGCCGGTCGCGCATCAGCACCGCCACCGGGCAGCACTCGGCGAGCCCGGCCGGCGGCCCCGGGTCCAGGTCCACCACCATCAGGTCCGGGTGCGTACCGACCCTCCACTGCGGCGTGTGCAGCTCCAACGCGGCCAGGTTGGCCAGCCAGACCAGGGTGGGCAGGTCGTCGGCGACCACGTAGTCGAGGGTGTCCCGGCCCTTGGTCGACCCGGGGGCGGGCAGCGTCTCCACCCGCACCCAGTCCGGCGTCGCGGCCGGTTTGTTCTTCTCGAAGAAGGACTTGTCGTCCACCCCGTTGGGAAAGCGGATCCTGGTCACCGGTCGATCCCGCAGGTGTGGCAGCAGCACCGGCGAGACCCGGGTGTAGTAGTCGATCACCTCACCCTTGGTGAAGCCGACCGCCGGGTAGAGCACCTTGTCCAGGTTGGACAGCTCCAGCGGGCGACCCTCGACGTCCACCCGCAGTCGGTCAGCCGGCATCCTCGACCTCCTCCGGCGGTTTGTCCGGGCGCAACCGCAGCACCCGAGGGAAGCGCAGCCGCCCGTCCGGGGTGCGTTGGCCGTACTTCACCTCCACCACCACCCGGGGAGTTACCCAGATCGCACCTCGGGCATCCTCGCGCGGCAGGTCGGACGCGAAGGGTGACACGCCGGAGCGCAGCGGCTCCAGCTCGGTGAGGAGTTGCCGTTCGATGGCCGCACCGATTCCACCGCCGACCCGGCCCCGGTAGATCAGCCGGCCGTCCGGGCCGGGCACCCCGACCAGCAGCCCGCCGATCCGACGCGCGCCCGGTCGCCAGCCGCCGATGACGAAGTCACCGGTCACCTCCAGCTTGACCTTCACCCAGTCGGGCGAGCGCACCCCGGGCCGGTAGACGGCACCGAGCCGCTTGGCCATCACTCCCTCCAGGCCGTGCTCACCGGCCGCCTCGTAGGTGGCCGGGCCATCCGCGAACACCGGCGGCACCGCCCAGCGGGCACCGCCGAGGGCGAGCGCGTCCAGGGCGGCGCGGCGACGCTGGTACGACCATCCGGTCAGGTCGTCGCCGTTCAGCCGGAGCAGGTCGAAGATCATGTATGTCACCGGCATGACCGCCGCCAACCGGGCCGCCTTGTTCCGGTCCCGGACGTGCATCCGCTCGGCCAGCGCGGTGAAGGACGGCTGCCCGCTCTCGCCGAGCAGCACCACCTCGCCGTCGAGCAACGCGTCGTCGACCTGCTCCCCGAGGGTGGCCAGCTCGGGGTACGCGGCGGTGATCTCCACGCCGGAACGGGCGTACAGGTGCTGCCCGCCGGTGGAGATGTCCGCCAGCGCGCGGACCCCGTCCCACTTGAACTCGTACGCCCAGCCGTCACCCGCCGGGAGCTGCCCGGTCATCGCGAGCATCGGCTTGATCGGCGCGCCGGGCACGACCCGACTGTAGTAGCAGGCCGAACACCTCGCGTCATGTTCTTTCGGATGCGAGCATGGTCGATACCGGGGAAGGGAGCGCATCGTGCGGGCCATCTGGAAGGGAGCTGTGTCGTTCGGGCTCGTCTCGATCGGGGTGAAGCTCTACTCGGCGACCGAGGAGAAGGACATCCGGTTCCATCAGGTGCACCGCGAGGACGGTGGCCGGATCCGCTACAAGCGCACCTGCTCGGTCTGCGGCGAGGAAGTGACGTACGACGACATCGCCAAGGGCTACGACATCGGCGGTGGGGAGATGGTGATCCTCACTGACGAGGACTTCGCCGACCTGCCGCTGACCAGTTCACGGGCGATCGACGTGCTGGAGTTCGTCCCGGCCGAGCAGGTCGACCCGATCCTCTACAACAAGGCCTACTTCCTGGAGCCGGAGGGCACGGCGACAAAGCCGTACGTGCTGCTGCGCGACGCGCTGATCGACTCGGAGCGGGTGGCCATCGTCAAGGTGGCGCTGCGCCAACGGGAGCAGCTCGCCACGCTACGGGTCCGCGAGGGCGTACTGCTGCTCAACACCATGCTCTGGCCGGACGAGATCCGTACCCCGGACTTCGGCTTCCTCGACGAGGACCTCAAGGTCCGCCCCCCGGAGTTGGCGATGGCCAGCTCCCTGATCGACTCGATGACCGGCGAGTTCGAGCCGGACGTCTTCACCGACGACTACCGGGCCGCGCTGCAGGAGGTCATCGACGCCAAGGTGGAGGGTCGGGAGGTCGTACAGCCGGAGGAGGCCGAGGAGGCCCCGGCCGCGGCGGTGGACCTGATGGCCGCGCTGAAGGCGTCCGTGGAGCGTGCGAAGGCCGCTCGCGGCGAGCCGGCTCGTGGCGGTGGCGGTGGCGGCGGTGGTGCGCCGACGCCCATCTCGTCGGCCCGCTCGGCGCAGAAGGCGGCCGAGAAGAAGGCCGCCAAGGCCCCGGCGAAGAAGACGGCCACGAAGAAGACGGCGGCGACCAAGGCCGAGCCGGCGAAGAAGACCACGGCCAAGAAGACCGCCGCCAAGAAGGCCGAGCCGGCGAAGAAGGCCGCCGCCAAGAAGACCGCACCCCGCAAGAGCGCCTGACCGCCGGGCAGCGGCGGGAGTGTTCACCGGACCGGGTACGCTCCGCCGGCCGTTGGCCACCGGAGGAGCTGCCATGCCGTACACCCCTGACCTGGACCGGTTGTTGACGCCCGGCGCCCGCTTCGCGGACGAGCACGGCGGCTACCTGATCGAGCCCCACCCGTTGGCTGACATCGTGCTGCCGACCGGCCAGGTGGTCGGGTGTGACCCGCTGGTCTGCCCGGAGGCCGAGCCGTTCACGGTCACCGTGCCCCCGGGGCGGTATGCCGCGCGGGCCTGGGTGGCGGTGGTGCTCCGGGAGGACGCCGAAGTGGACCGGCGGGTGGCCGCGCTGGAGATGATCGTCCTGGACGAGCCGGCGGTCCGCTGGGAGTTGGCCGTCGCCGGCGACCAGGACGTGGCGACCCTCGGTGAGGACGACTACTTCGGTTACGGGGTGGACGCCGGTGCCGGCACCTTCGCCGACCCGACCGCGCTCACCGTCCTGGAGGGTTGGGGCGAGGACCGGGTGGAGGAGGTCTTCATCCCGGCCGAGCTGCCCCTGTCGCCGGTGCCGGGGCTGATCACCGCGGTCCTGGACGAGGCCACCGGTGCCAACATCGTCACCGTCGCCACGGGCTGGGGTGACGGTTGTTACGGAACCTGGATCGGCCGGGCCGCCGACGGGCGGGTCACCTCGTTCGTGACGGACTTCATGGTGGTCCCGGAATAGGCGCGCGTGAAGGCTCCGTCGTGCGCCAGAGAGTTAGGAAGGGTCCCTTCCTATACCGCAGGCGTTAGCAAGGGACCCTTCCTTGCGCGGTTTGACCGGTCCTGGGCGGGCACGTTGGGCGGCCGGGCGGGTACCGTGTGCGTCGGCTTTCCCCCCGGCACCGGGTGCCGGCCACACCTTTGCAGCAGGGAGTCGACGACGTGAGCGAGCGCGCGCAGCAGAACCGGTCGGCGGACCAGGACCAGAGCCCGGCGACCAAGTCGGGGCGGCGGCTGGCCGCCCAGCTGGCGGAGAAGAAGGCGGCCGAGGCGAGGCGGCGCCGCAATGCGTGGACCGGTGGCCTCGCCGGTGTCGGCGTGGTGGCGGTGCTGATCATCGTGTTCGTGGCGTTCGGCCGCGGCGACGACGACAAGCCCTCGAACCAGGCCGACGCGACCCCCTCGGCCACCGCCCCTACCCAGGACCCGGCCGGTGCTCCCCCGGCACCGCAGCTTCCGGCGGACGCCGACCCGGCGTTGGGCAGCAAGCCGACGGTCGCGGCGGGCAAGGGTGACCTGAAGAAGCTCGTGGTGACCCCGCTGATCAAGGGCAAGGGCCCGGCGGTCGCGAAGGGTCAGACCATCACCACCAACTACGTGGGTGTCTTCTTCAAGGACGGCAAGGAGTTCGACTCGTCCTGGAGCGCCGGCCAGCCGGCCTCGTTCCCGATCGGCGTGGGCCAGGTCATCCCCGGTTGGGACCAGGGCCTGGTCGGCGTGACCGTCGGCAGCCGCGTGCAGCTCGACATCCCGGGCGACCTGGCGTACGGCAACGACGCTCAGGGCGGCCGACCGGCCGGTCCGCTGCGCTTCGTGGTGGACGTGCTCGCCGCCCAGTGACCCGCCCGGAACGCCCCGGTTGTCACCCGGACGCGATGGAGTTGTTCACATGGGGCTTCCGGCCCGTCACCCACCGGCAGTAGGTTCGGCGTCACCCCGGGCGGCCCGCCGTCCGGGGTGATCATCCGGGCGGGCGCGGAGGTGCGGTGTGACGGCTCTGGACGAGCTCGGGCGGACGGCCCGGTTGATGTGGGCGCACTTCGAGCCGGTGCACGCGGTCACCTACTTTCATCCTCGGGCCCGTGCGGCGTACGAGGCGGTCGGGTTGCGCGGCTACTGGCGGGGCTACTTCGCCGGTCGGTCGGCCCCGCTGGGCGCCACCGAGGCCGCCCCGGTGATCGCCGTCTTCTTCTCCTTCGCGCCGCCGATGGTGACCCGGGCGTTGCCGGCGGTCTGGCAGCTGGCCACCCCGCAGGAGGCGCTGCGGGCCCGACTGACCGGTGCCGTTCAGGCTCTCGCGGAGCTGACCTACGAGCTGCCGGAGGCACACCTGCGCGAGGCCGCCGACCTGCTGGAGCGTGCCGCCGTGGCGGCACAGACCGCCGGTCGGGTGCTCGGCGCGGCCAACGCGGCGCTGCCGGTCGGCGAGTACCCCTTGGCGCGGCTCTGGCAGGCCGCCACCACCCTGCGCGAGCACCGGGGCGACGGGCACGTGGCGGCGCTGGTGGCCGCCGGCCTGGACCCGGTGGAGACACTGGCCTGGCGGGTCGCGGTGGACTCGTCGCCGGAGAACCTGCTCGGCCGGGGCTGGTCCGAGGAGCAGTGGCAGGAAGCCCGCGAACGTCTGACGCAGCGCGGGTGGCTGACGCCGGACGGCGCGCCCACCGAGCAGGGCCAGGCCGGGTTCCGGGCGGTCGAGGCCGCCACCGATCTGGCCGCCGAGCATCCCTGGCGGGCGCTCGGCCCGGACGACACGGACCGGCTGCGGGAGCTGCTGTTGCCGATGGCCCGGTCCTGCCACACGGTGATCCCGCCGGACAGCCCGATCGGGCTGCCGGCGCTGCCCGCCTGACCGGCGGTCCGCCGATCAGGCAGGATGGGCCCGTGGTGGATGCGGTGGTCTTCGACTTGGACGGCGTGATCGTGGATTCCGAGCCGGTGTGGGAGGAGGTCCGCCGGTCGTACGTGGCGACGCACGGCGGCACCTGGCAGCCGGACACCCAGCGCCGGCTGATGGGCATGAGCACCGGCGAGTGGGCCCACTACCTCAGCGGCGAGCTGGGCGTGGCGCGCACCGCCGAGCAGGTCGCCGACGAGGTGGTCGAGGAGATGACCCGGCGCTACCGGGAGCACGTACCGTTGATCGACGACGCCGACCGGGTCGTACGCCGGCTGGCCGCGCGGTGGCCGCTGGGGTTGGCCAGTTCGTCGCCGACCCGGCTGATCGCGGCGGCGCTGGCGGCCACCGGCCTGACCGACGCGTTCGTCACGACCCTGTCCACCGAGGAGACCGAGCGGGGCAAGCCGGCACCGGACGTGTACCTGGCCGTCGCGCGGCACCTTGGCGTCGACCCGGCCCGCTGTGTGGCGGTGGAGGATTCGTCCAACGGGGTACGGTCCGCCGCCGCGGCGGGAATGCGGGTGGTGGCGGTGCCGCACGGCGCGTACCCGCTGGATCCGGACGCGGCCGGGCTGGCCGTGGCGACGGTGGGCGCGATCGGCGAGTTGACCCCGGAGCTGGTCGACCAGCTGGCCGGCTGACCGGCCTGTCCCACCCCTGCCCGCTTGTCCCTTTCCGGCCCGGCAGGCCCGGCATGACAGCGACCGGGTGGGGTACCGCAGCCGCCGGTGCTCGACCGGGTGCCGCACACCGGACGGGTGAGGAGACGGCCGATGAAGGCCATCGTGTACGAGCACACGGGCGACCCTTCGGTGCTGGAACTCGTCGACCGGCCGGTACCCGAGCCGGGGGCGGGCGAGGTCCTGGTCCGGGTGGCGGTCTCGGGGGTGAACCCGACGGACTGGAAGTCCCGGCGGTCCTCCCCGCCGGACGGTTGGCAGATCCCCGGGCAGGACGGCGCGGGAGTCGTGGAGGCGGCCGGCGACGGCGTGGACCCGGATCGGATCGGCGAGCGGGTCTGGCTCTGGGATGCGGCCCACCAGCGGCCGTGGGGCACCGCCGCGGAGTACACGCTGGTGCCGGTCCAGCAGGCGGTTCCGCTCGGTGACGCCTCGTTCGACCTGGGGGCCGGCCTGGGCATTCCGTTCCGTACCGCGCACCGCTGCCTGACCGCCGGCGAGTTCATGCCGGACACGCTGCGGGCCGGGGCACTGGCCGACCACACCGTGCTGGTGCAGGGCGGGGCTGGCGCGGTCGGCAACGCCGCGATCCAGCTCGCCCGGTGGGCCGACGCCACGGTGATCGCCACGGTGAGCAGCGCCGAGAAAGCGCAGCTCGCGGCAGCGGCCGGCGCCTCCTACGTGATCAACTATCGGGAGCAGGACGTGGTCGAGGAGGTCCACAAGATCGTTCCCGACGGGGTGCACACGATCGTCGAGGTCTCCCCGGCGCGAAACGCGGAGATGGACGTGCTGGTGCTCCGGCACGGCGGTGCGGTCTGCACGTACGCCAACGAGGGCGGCGCCGAGATGACCATCCCGGTCCGCCCGCTGTTCGCGCTGAACGCCCGCTGGCAGTTCGTGCTGGTCTACGCGGTGCCGAGGGCGGCCCGGGCGCAGGGCGTGAAGGACGTGGCCGCGGCGGCCGCCCAGGGCGCGATCCGGGTCGGCGCGGACGCCGGCCTGCCGCTGCACCGCTATCCGCTGGCCGCGACGGCCACGGCGCACCAGGCGGTGGAGGACTCGGCGGTGGGCAAGGTGCTGATCACCACGAGCGATGCCTGATCGAGGCCCTGACCAGCTGATTTGCCCATCATCAGGACAGAGGCGAACAAGTTTCGCAACAATGACGGTGCGGGTCGCCCCGCGATGGAACGGGCGGCCCCGGCGCGGTGCGAACGCCGGGGCCGCCCCTGGGGAGGAATGTTCAGGAGGTCCCCGCCCCAAGAGGCGACGGTGCCCGGAAAGACGTTACGGGGCTGTCAGCTCCCGGACAGTCAGCTCGCCCTCCGCGTACCGCGAACGGACGACCTTCTTGTCGAACTTGCCGACGCTGGTCTTGGGCACCGTGTCGATGAAGGCCCACCGCTCGGGCAACTGCCACCGGGCCACCGAGTCGGCCAGGAAGTCCCGCAGCTCCTCCGCGGTCACCGAGGCGCCCTCCCGGACCACCACGGTGGCCAACGGCCGCTCGTCCCACCGCTCGTCGGGGACGCCCACCACGCAGGCCTCCAGCACCGCCGGGTGGGCCATCAACGCGTTCTCCAGCTCCACCGACGAGATCCACTCACCGCCGGACTTGATCACGTCCTTGGCGCGGTCGGTCAGCGTCAGGTAACCGTCCGGGGACAGGGTGCCCACGTCGCCGGTACGCAGCCAACCGTCGCGGAACTTCTCCTCGTCCGGGGTGTCGTCGCCGACGTACCGGGCGGTCACCCACGGCCCACGGACCTCCAACTCGCCCACGGCCTTGCCATCGGCGGGCAGCTGCTCGCCCGACGCGCCGACGATCCGCGCCTGCACCCCGGCCGGCACCCGCCCCTGGGTGTAGCGGTAACGCCACGCCTGCTCCCCGGTCACGCCGGCCGGCGGACGCGAGACCGAACCCAGCGGGGACATCTCGGTCATCCCCCAGGCGTGGATGACGTCGATCCCGTGCCGCTCGTCGAACGCGTGCATCAGCGCTGGCGGGCAGGCCGAACCACCGACGATGACCTCCTTGAGCGAGGAGGTGTCCACGTCGTGCTTGTCCAGGTGGGCCAGCAGATCGGTCCAGATGGTCGGTACCGCGCCGGCCAGGGTGGGCCGCTCGGCGGCGATCATCTCGGCGATCGGCGCGGCCTGCAGGAACCGGTCCGGCATGATCAGCGACGCGCCGGAGAGGAACGCGGCGTACGGCAGCCCCCACGACATGGCGTGGAACATCGGCACGATGGCCAACTCCCGGTCGGTCGGCGCGAGGCCGAACCCCTCCGGCATACAGACCTGCAACGAGTGCAGGTAGATCGACCGGTGCGAGTAGGCGACGCCCTTCGGGTTGCCGGTGGTGCCGGAGGTGTAGCAGAGCGCCGCGGCGTCCCGCTCGTCCACCTCGGGCCAGTCGAAGACGTCCGGCCGGTCGGCCAGCAGCGCGTCCCAGTCGTGCACGGTGATCCGGTCACCGGCCGCCGCCACCAGCGGCGCCGGATCGCCACCGCCGACCACCACCACGTGCCGCACCGTGGCCAGCTCACCGATCACCCGGGCCAGCAGTGGGATCAACGTGCTGTCGACCAGCACCACCCGGTCCTCGGCGTGGTTGGCGATGTAGGCGACCTGGTCGGGGAAGAGCCGGATGTTGAGGGTGTGCAGCACCGCGCCCATGCTCGGCACCGCGAAGTAGGCCACCAGGTGCTCGTTGTTGTTCCACATGAACGTGGCGACCCGCTCGTCGCCGGTCACCCCGCACTCGTCACGCAACGCGTGCGCCAGCCGGGCGGCGGCTCGCCCCACCTCGGCGTACGTCATCCGGCGGGGTTCGGCGCCGGTCCAGGTGACCACCTCGGCCGTGCCGTGCACGGTGGCGCCGTGGTCGAGGATCCGGGAGACCTGCAGAGGGGCGTCCATCATCGTGCTACGCATGGGTAACAAGTTAGTGTCGCCGGTCACACGTTGGGAACCCCCGTAAATTGGCGCAGGTGAGCATCTCCTGGGCCGACTCATATGTAGGGCAGTTACGCGCGCTCGCCGGGGACCGGACGCTGATGTTCGTGGGCGCCCGTGCCGTGGTTCGCGACAACGCCGGACGCATCCTGCTGATCCAACGCTCCGACAACGGCCAGTGGGCCATGCCGGCCGGCGCGATGGAGCTGGGCGAGTCGATCGCGGACTGCGCGGTGCGGGAGGTCCGCGAGGAGACCGGGCTGCGGGCGCTGCGGGTCTGCGCGTTCGCCCTCTACACCGGCCCCGACCGGACCAGCACCAACATGTACGGGCACACGTACCAGGTCTTCACCACGGCGTTCCGGGTGGAGGAGTGGGACGGGCAACTCGCCCGGGTCACCGACGAGACCACCGACGCCGGCTTCTTCCCGCGCGACCGTTTCCCCGCCCCGCTCTCCAGCTCGGTCACCGAGACCCTGGCCGACCTGGACGTCTTCGAGCAGACCAACCGTCTGATCCTCAAGTAGGCCGGCCCGGCCCGACGCGCGAGCGCCGGACCGGGCGGCAGGCTAACTGCGGCAGGCTCACTGCGGGTAGCGGAGGCCGGCGAACGCCTCCTGGATCCAGTTCGGGTACGCGACAGGCAGCTTGGTGGCCTCGTCCAGCTCGGTGAGATCCTGCTCGGTCAGTGTGAGGTCCGAGGCGGCAATGTTGTCCACCAGCTGGTCCAGCTTGCGCGCACCGACGACCACGCTGGTCACGGCCGGCCGGGACAGCAGCCAGGCAACCGCCACCCGGGCCGGGCTGACCCCGTGCCGCTCGGCGACACCCTTGAGCACGTCGAGCACGCCGAAGGCGCTCTCCGGGTCCATCGGCGTGAAGCTGGAGTAGCCGGGCTGGGCGCTGCGGGCGCCGCTGTCGGCGACGGTGCCATCCCGGCCGACCTTGCCGGAGAGGAAGCCACCGGCGAGCGGGCTCCACACGGTCAGCCCGACACCCTCGTTGAGCGCCATCGGCACCACATCGCGCTCCACGTCCCGACCGAGCAGGGAGTAGTACTCCTGTACCGAGACGAAGCCGGCCAGCTTCTCGCGGGCGGAGATGCCCAGCGCCTTGGAGATCTGCCAGGCGGCGAAGTTGGCACAGCCGATGTAGCGGACCTTGCCCTGCCGGACCGCGTCGTCGAGCGCGCGCAGCGTCTCCTCGAGCGGGGTGACGTCGTCGAAGTTGTGGATCTGGTACAGGTCGACGTGGTCCGTGCCCAGCCGGCGCAGGCTGTCCTCCAGCCCTTGCATGATGTGCAGCCGGGAGGTGCCGACGTCGTTCGGGCCAGGGCCGACCCGGGAGTGCACCTTGGTGGCCAGCACCACGTCGCGACGCCGCTTGCCGAGTGCCCGGCCCAGCAACTCCTCGCTCTCGCCGTCGCTGTAGCCGTCGGCGGTGTCGATGAAGTTGACGCCCGCGTCGAGCGCGGTGTCCACCATCTTCTGCACGTCGGGCAGCGCCAGCCCGCCGAGGGTGCCCCAGAGCGGGTGCCCGCTGCCACCGAAGGTCATCGCGCCGAGCGAGATCTCCGAGACGTACACCCCGGTGTTGCCCAGCAGTCGGTACTTCACGTGTTGCTCCTCGTGGTGCGGGAGTTCGGAGGCCGAGGTCGGACGCTCCCTGGTCACTATGTCGGACACTATGTCCGGCAACGAGCGTACGTCGCCGACCCGACCCCCGGCCACCTAGGATTCCGGTCATGCCCTCGATCACCCGCCGCCGCCCACGCAACCCCGACGAGCGAGCAGCCGTCGAGGCGCGGGTGCTGGCCGCCACCGAGCGGCTACTCAAGGAGGGCGTCCGCTTCACCGACCTCGGCGTGCAGCGCATCGCCGCCGAAGCCGGAGTGGCGCGGTCGACGTTCTACACCCACTTCCGGGACAAGAGCGAGTTGCTCATGCGCCTCGCCGGCACCATGCGGGAGAGTTCCTTCGACCGGACCGGCGCCTGGGACGCGGGCGGCCCCGGCGACCAGCTCGAAGCACTCACCGAGGTCTTCGCCGACGTGATCCGGATCTACCGGACGTACGCCCCGGTGCTGGCGGCGATCAGCGAGGTCGCGGCGTACGACGAGGTGGTCCGCGAGTACTGGGCCGCCGGGCTGGAGCAGTTCGTGGCGCGCACCGCCGAGGTGCTCCGCGCCGAGCAGGAGGCCGGGCGTACGCCGGCGAGCCTGGACCCGGCGACCGCGAGCCGGCTGATCGTGTACGGCGGCGACCGCTTCCTCGCCGACCACGTCAGCGCCACCCCGGCCGACCCCGACACCGACGCGGCGGCCGCCCGGGAGTTGGCCTCGACCTGGTGGTACGGCGCCTACCGCCGCCCCGCCTGACGTCGCTGGGGTAGGGGCCCTGCGGGCGCGGTCAGATCATCGTCTGGGACTTGGCCTCCATGTCGGCGGCCGCCTCCTCCTTGGATTCGCGGGTCAACGGCTTGCCACCCGGCGCCGGGGCCTCGCCGCCGAGCGGGTCGGCACCGCCGGTGGCGCCCTGCGGGCCGGCACCCCGCAGCTCGTTGTTGGGCAGCGCCAGGGTGACCACCACCGCCACGATGGCGATCAGACCGGCGGTCAGGAAGACCATGTCCAGCGCATCGACGAAGGCGCCCTGGATGGCCGCGCGGACCGAGTCGGGCAGGGCCAGGATGGTGGCCGGATCATTGATCGAGATGTCCGTACCGCCGCTCGCCGCCACCGCGGCCCGCTCCTGGGGCGGCAGTTGGGCGATCGCACCGGGGAGCCGGTCGGCCAGTCCGCCGGTCAGCCGGGACGAGAGCACCGCACCGAGGATCGCCACGCCGAACGAACCGCCCAGCGACCGGAAGAAGGTCGCCGAGGAGGTCCCGGCGCCCAGGTCCCGTACGGAGACCGCATTCTGCACCGCGAGGACCAGCGACTGCATGCACAGGCCCAGCCCGACGCCGATCACCACCATGAAGCCGAAGGCGACCCAGAGCGAGGTGCCCACCTCCAGCCGGGTGAACAGGAACATGCCGATCAGCAGGGTCACCGAACCAGCCACCGGGAACCACTTGTAGCGGCCGATCCGGCTCATGGCGCGACCGGTCAGGATCGAGGTGATGATGATGCCGGCCATCATCGGCAGCATCAGCAGACCGCTGCGGGTCGGCGAGGCGCCCTTCACGATCTGCAGGTACAACGGGATGAAGATGATCGACCCGAACATCACCAGACCGAGCACGAGGCCGGCCGAGTTCGCCAGGGCGAAGGTGGGGCTGCGGAACAGCCGCAGCGGCAGGATCGGCTCGGCCACCCGGGTCTCCTGGAGCAGGAAGAGCGCGCCCAGCACCACACCCGCCACGAACAGCCCGATGATCACGCCGGAGCCCCAGCTGTACTCGTTGCCGCCCCAGCTCAGCGCGAGCAGCAGGGAGCTGACCGCGGCGACCAGCAGAGCGGCACCGAGCCAGTCGATCGCGTGGTCCCGGCGCTGGAACGGGATCAGCCGCATGACGTGGTAGCAGACCACGATGGCCAGGATCGCCAGCGGCACGTTGATGTAGAAGATCCATCGCCAGTCGGTCTCGGCGAAGTAACCACCGACCAGTGGGCCCGCCACCGATGAGATCCCGAAGACCGCGCCGAACAGACCCTGGTAGCGGCCACGCTCCCGGGGTGAGACAACATCCGAGATGATGGTGAACGCCAGCGTCAGCAGACCACCCGCGCCGAGGCCCTGGATACCCCGGGTGACGATCAGCTGGGTCATGTTCTGCGACAGACCGGCCAGCAACGACCCGACCAGGAACGTGCCGATCGAGAAGAGAAAGACCGGGCGGCGTCCGTACAGGTCGGCCATCTTGCCGTACAGCGGCGTGGACGCCGTCGAGGCGAGCAGGTACGCGGTGACCACCCACGAGTAGTGGTTGATCCCGCCCAGCTCCCCGACGATGGTCGGCAGGGCCGTACCGACGATGGTCTGGTCGAGGGCGGCCAACAGCATGCCGGTCATCAGGCCCAGCATGAGCAGCCGGATCTGCTGACGGTTCAGCACCGGTGCGGCGGAGGCTTCGGTCATCTGCCTTTCTGCCCCGACCGTCGCAGAACATGCCCCGAACCGTGAAAAACCCGCCCCTCCCGCTCGCCCCCCGCCGCCGCTTTCCCCGGCCCTGTCGATCTTGACTTCAGCGACGCGGACGACGGCGTGTCCCGAACGACCGAAACGCCCTCAAGTGGGCTGCCGGCCGCCCGGATGCACGCCCCTTGGCAAGGTGCTGCTCGAAGCTCGTGACCTGCGGCTTTCACCGGCGCCGGTGGATCATCGCCCAGGTTTGACCCCGGGGCCGCTGGGGACCCGGAAAGGCATGGCAGGAGCAGCAGCGGAGCAGCGCCGGCTCGCCACCGTCGTGGAGAGCTGGCTCGGGCGCCCGGTCCTGATCGTCGGCGACGCCATGCTGGACGAATGGCGGTTCGCCGACTCCGACCGGCTCTGCCGGGAGGCACCCGCCCCGGTCCTCACCCTGCGTCGACGGATCTCCGCCGCCGGAGGAGCCGCGAACACCGCGGTCAACGTCGCCGCCCTCGGCGGCCGGGCGGTGCTGGTGGCACCGGTCGGCGCCGATGTCGCCGGCGACGAGGTGCATGACTGTCTGGACCGGGCCGGCGTCTGGGACCGTACGGTCAATCTGCCCGGCCGGCCCACCCCGGTGAAGCGGCGGATGCTGGCCGGCAACCAGATCCTGCTGCGGGAGGACTCCGGCGACCCGGACGACGCGCTCGACCCGGACGGGGTGACCCGGCTGCTCACGGCGCTGAGCTGCGCCACCGAGGAGCTGCGTGCCGCCGCCGGCGGGGATCCGCCGACCCTGGTGGTCTGCGACTACGGCCTGGGCGCGCTGCCCGCGCCGGTACGCGCCTGGCTGGTCGAGCAACGAGAGCGGTACGCCACAGTCGCGCTGGACGCCCACGACCTGGCCGACTGGCGGGGCCTCGCGCCGACCGTGGTCACCCCCAGCTTCGCCGAGGCGACCCGACTGCTGGCCCGGGCCGGTGGTGCGACCCGCCCGTCGAACGGCACCGAACTGCACCTGGAACATCCCGACGGCGACCCGGCCGACGGACCGTCCGAACTGTCCGTCGGCACCGCCCCGGGCGGTGTCCACGCGGACGCCGGCACCGGCGAGCCGGCCCCGCACCTCTCGCGGGCCGACCGCCTGGGCCCGGTGGGCGAGCCGACTCCGGGCGAGGGCCGGGTGGCGCTCACCGGCGACGGGCTCAGCGTCACCGGTACCGGCGTGACCGTGAACACCGAGGCCGGGGAGGGCGTCGACCGCGCCGTACTGGCCGAGTCGCGCCTCGCCGAACTGCGCGCGCACACCGGCGCGGACGTGGTGGCGGTGACCCTGGACACCGAGGGCGCGGTGGTCGGCGGCGCCGACGGTGAGCCGCGCCGCAGCCACAGCACCCCGGTCCCGGCGAGTCACGCCGTGGGTGCCGGCGACGCGTACCTCGCGGCGATGACGCTGGCCCTGGCCGCCGACGCGCCGCTGCCCACCGCCGCCCAGCTCGCTCAACTGGCGGCCACGATCACCGTGTCGGACACCGGCACCTGCGTGTGTCGGCGGGAGGACCTGCTGACGGCGCTCGACCTGCCGCCGCAGGTCGCCAGCCACCCGGTGCTGGTCGACACCGCGGAACTGGACGCGATCGTGGCCGAATACCGCGACGCCGGGCGGTCGGTGGTCTTCACCAACGGCTGCTTCGACGTACTGCACCGAGGGCACGTGCGCTACCTGGAACAGGCCCGCGCCCTGGGCGACCTGCTCATCGTGGCGGTCAACTCGGACGGCAGCGTACGACGGCTCAAGGGGCCGGACCGGCCGGTCAACCCGGTCGAGGACCGGGGTGCCCTGCTCGCCGCCCTGTCCTGCGTGGACCACGTGGTGGTCTTCGAGGAGGACTCTCCCGCCGCGCTGATCGAGGCGGTCCGACCGGACGTCTACGTCAAGGGCGGGGACTATCCGCCGGAGTTGGTGCCGGAGGCACCGCTGGTACGCCGGCTGGGCGGCCAGGTGCGCACCCTGGGGTACGTCCCGGACCGGTCCACCTCGGCGATCATCGAGCGGATCCGGTCGCACAGCCAGGACCGCGAGTCCGACCCGTCGGTGCACACCCGAACCTCGTGAACAGGCCCCTCGACCTCGACACCCCGGCGACGTTCCGCGCCGATCGGCTGGTCGACGTGCTGATTCCGACGCGGAACCGGCCCGCCGAGCTGGCGGTCACCCTGGCCGGGCTCGCCGCCCAGGAGGGGGTGCCCGGCTTCGGCGTGGTGGTCAGCGACCAGTCCGACGGGGCACCGGCGTTCGCTCATCCCGCCGCCGCCACCATGGTCCGGGCACTGCGCCACCAGGGCCATCGGGTGCTGTTGACCCGTCGGCTGCCCCGGCGTGGACTGGCCGAGCACCGTGCGTACCTGCTGGCCGCCTCGACCGCCCGGTACGTACTCAGCCTCGACGACGACGTGTGGCTGGAGTCGGGGACGCTGCACCGGCTGGTCACCGCGCTCGGGGAGTTGGACTGCGGGTTCGTCGGCAACGGCGTACACGGCCTCTCGTACGCCGACGACGTACGACCCGAGGCGCACGGGCACTACGAGGAGTGGATCGGCCGACCCGCACCCGAGCGGATCCGGCCGGGCACTCCGGAGTGGAACCGAGCCCGGATCCACTCGGCGGCCAACCTGCAGCACGTCACCGAGCAGTTGGCGTTGCCGCCAGGCGCATGGCGGGCGTACAAGGTCTCCTGGATCGGCGGATGCGTCCTCTACGACCGGGCCAAGCTCGTCGACTCGGGTGGCTTCGAGTTCTGGCGTCGGGTGCAGGAGAAGCACCAGGGCGAGGACGTGGCGGCCCAGCTCGCGGTGCTGGCCCGGTACGGCGGCGCCGGCATCCTGCCCAGCGGCGCCTACCACCTGGAGTCCCCCACCACGGTCACCGATCGGGATGTCGAGGCGTGGGAGGTCGTGCTCGCCGACGAGGACGCCGCGCAGCCGGCCTGAATTTTTGTTAGGAAGGGACCCCTGCTCTACCCCAGACGATAAGAAGGTGCCCTTCCTTACGTCTGGAGCAGTTCGCGGGCCGCCTCCAGCACTTCGGCCGCTGGTACGTCGGTGACGAAGGAGTCACGGTGCGGACACTCACCGTCGCCCGGACGGTGCGGGTAGATGCCCGGCGTGCAGTCCACTCCGCAGACCGGGCAGTGCACCGTCCAGGAGCAGATCGGCCGGTGCCGACCGCGCAGCGGGTTCGCCGTGTTGATCAGGTTGCCCACCCAGAAGACGCCGACCGTCGGAGCGCCCACCGCGGCAGCCAGGTGCAACGGGCCGGTGTCGTTCGAGACGACCAGCGCGCAGCCGGCGTAGCAGCCGACCAGTCCGCCGAGGCTGAGCGTGCCCACCTGCGGCCGGACCGGCACTCCCGCCGCGGCAACCACCTGGTCGACCACCTCCTGCTCGGCGGGCGTACCGGTGATCAGCACCTCGTAGCCGTCGCCGTGCAGCTCGCGCGCCACCTCGGCGAAGCGGTCCGCCGGCCAGCGGCGGCGGGTGTCGGTGGCACCCGGATGCAGCGCCACCCGGGGACGGTCCGACGGACCGAGCACCCGGACCGCCTCGGCCCGGTCGGCGTCGGTGACCGCCAGCGTCGGCACGATGGTGGTCGCCGCAGCGCCCACCAGGGCCACCACCTCCAGGTAGCGGATCACCTCGTGCTGGTAGTAGACGTAGCGGACCCACCGGTCCAGCGGCGGCGCGTCCTCCGCGCGCAGCCCGACGGTGACGCGGGCGCCGAGGCGGCTGACCAGCGGATTCGAGTTGGCGCCACCCCCATGGATCTGCACCGCCAGGTCGAACCCTTCGCCGGTGGCCGCCGCCAGGAAGTCGTCCATCGCCGACTCCGCCTCACCCGGCTCCGGTTGCCGGATGCCGGGTGCCGGCGGCACCACCAGCACGCGGTCCACCGGGCCGGGCCGGTCGCGCCAGAGCTTCGCGTGCCACGGCGCTCCGAGCAGCACGATCTCCGCCGACGGGTACGCGGCGCGCAGCGCATCCAAGGCAGGCAGTACGAAGATGAAGTCGCCGAGCGCGTTGGCGCGCAGCACGGCGATCCGCTGCACGTCGGGTACGCGCCCGGCCGTCGAGCCGAGTAGGGACGGGGTGACCACGCAGTTCCGCTACGGCCGGTCGAGTTCGCCAGCGGTGTCCGGGCGGTGCAGCTCCCGGTCCGCGGCGGGATCGCCCGACATCGGCGTACCGCCGGATTGGCCGCCGGAGCGCGGCCCGGTGCGGCCGACGGTGATGGTGCGCGGCGTGGGCCGGGCCGCCCGGGGCAACCGGACCCGCAGCAGGCCGTGATCCATCACCGCGTCGATGGACTCCGGGTCGACCCGGGACGGCAGGTCCACGCGGTACTCGAAGCCACGGGTCTCGAAGCCGCCGGGGATGCCCTGGTCGGCGTTGACCTCCGCCTCGGAGCGCGCGCGTACGCACAACTCCCGGTCGTCCAACTCGACCGCCACCTCCTCCGGCGCCACGCCGGGCAGCCGGACGACGACCTCCCAGCCGTCCGCCGTCTCGGTCACCTCGACGTCGGACGCCCCGGCCCGACCGCCGACCAGCCGGCTCAGCTCGGCGCGCAGCGACTGCAGTTCACCCATCGGGTCCCAGCCCTGCTGCCGACCCCGCCATCCTCTACCGAACCCACCGGCCTGCTCGCTCATCACACCTCTCCGATTCGCTGGGTGGTCGTGGGTGGTCGCAGTGAGCTGGGCGCGTCCAGGCCGGCGTCGCGATCGACGCCGACGCCGAGCCGGTCGACCAGTTCCCCGCCCAGCCAGGCGCTGATGCCGAGGATGGCCACCGCGACCACCTCGATGGCGATCAGGGCACCTCCGGCGGCGCGGGACTCCGCGTTGAGTCGTACCGCCCAGACGGCGGCGAAGAGCAGGATCACCGCGACGTTGGCGGCGGCGTGCAGCAGGCCCACCCGCTTGGCCCGGGTGCCGGTCGGGATCGCCAGCAGGTCGAAGGCACCGGCCGCCGCGGCGAGCAGGCCGCCGACCAGGCCGACCGTGATGTTCCAGTACGCGGCCTCGCCGAGGAAGTCCGGCCCGCCGACGGTGTCCACCAGGTCGAACAGCACCGCGGTGACCAGCAGCGCGACCGGGAACATGACCAGCATCGGGTGGACGGGATGACCCAGTACCTTGAGTCGGCTCTCCATCTCCGGCCTCCACTGGTCGGTCCGTGAGCGCGCGTCGGGTGAGGCGGTACCCCCGACCTCGCAGGGCAAACCTCGCGCTGGTGGGCCGTAGGCTGACGGGCGAGGCCGTCGGACGGTGGCGCCGCCACCCGGATCAACGGCCGGGGGAGGATCACGTGACGGTGGAGATCACCTCGCACGAGGAGCTGCGCGACCTGCTCGGCACGCCGGCCCCGCGAGCCGCCAACAAGGAACGCGCCCGTCTGCACGAGCGGGACCGGGAGTGGCTGGCCGCCGCGCCGTTCTGCCTGCTGGCCACGGCCGGCGCCGACGGCAGCTGCGACG
Source organism: Micromonospora vulcania (assembly GCF_042658605.1). Taxonomy (NCBI): domain Bacteria; kingdom Bacillati; phylum Actinomycetota; class Actinomycetes; order Micromonosporales; family Micromonosporaceae; genus Micromonospora; species Micromonospora vulcania. The sequence goes on from NZ_JBHSQS010000030.1 coordinate 51,556, forward strand.
TCTCGCCCAAGGGCGACCCGGCCGGGTTCGCCCTGGTGCTGGACGACACGACCATCGCGGTGCCGGAGCGGCCGGGCAACAAGCGGGCCGACGGCTACCGCAACATCCTGGACAATCCGCACGCCGGGTTGATCTTCTTGATCCCGGGGCGGACGGACACGCTGCGGATCAACGGACGCGCACGGCTGGTGCGGGACGCACCCTGGTTCGACGACATGGTGGTCAAGGGGCACCGGCCGGTGCTCGCGGTGGTGGTGGAGATCGAGCAGATCTTCTACCACTGCGCCAAGGCGTTCCTGCGGTCCGCACTGTGGCAGCCGGAGACCTGGCGGCCGGACGCGCTGCCGACCCGGGCCCGGCTGATCAAGGAGGTCGAGGCGCCGATGGAGAGCCTGGCGGACCTGGAACGCCACTACGGCCCGGAGTACGCCAAGAGCATCTACGCCTGACACCGCCAGCTCTCCCGGCCCCTACTCTCGACTCCGCCGATGAGTAGCGGCACTCAGGCGTACGGCAACGGCCTACGAAATTCTGCACTCATGCCTTTCCTCGCTGGTGCGGAGCAGCCCAGGTCGGCGACTGTCGCAACACCCCTGGCAAACCCACACCGCCTGGCGGCGGGGCAGATGGTCGTGGTCGGTGCGGCCGCCGCCCTGATTTTGCGCGGCACGTCCGGTGGCGAGTGGGTGCTGCTCGGGTTCTTCGTTCCGCTGGCTCTCGTGCTGCTCATCGGCCTGCTGCTGCTGATGACGGCGACCTACCTACTCGGTACACTCACCCGCCACGGTTCGCGACTCACCGAGAGTCCCGGCCGCCGTTGCGCCTGGACCCTGCTCATCTGGGCAAGCGGTGCCGCACTCGTCGGCTACGGCCGAACGGCCGTGGGCCAGTTGGGTATCGACCTGGACTCTCATCCCGAAGCCAGCCACTGGCTGCTGGGTGTGGGGGTGGCGCTGGTGGCGGGCATCTACAGCCGGTCACGACGGATAAGACTCGGCTCGACCGCCATGATCGCGATGCTCGTCGCCGCCACCGCGGTGCTGCGGGCCAGCCACGGGTGACGACCTGCCGGCGTGACCGGTGAGGCCGGCACGGGTCGCGTCAAGCGAATAACCGCAGGTCAACATGGATTACGAGAGCTGACGTACGGGATAATGCACTCATGCTCTGTCCACCGACCACGCCTCCCCCGGTGCATCCGCACCTCGTGACGATGGAGCAGATGGCGCCGGCTGCCCTGTTCCTGCGGGGCGCCACCAGTGGCCAGTAGGTGCCGCTCAATCACACACGGTGACGGTCGGTCGGCATGGCAACCCCTCTGACGTGGGCGGAGTTCTTAGTTCCGTGAAAGTTGATCCGAGCTTCGACGCGTTCGTCGAGCAGCGGTCGGCAGCGCTACTGCGCCTCGCGTACCTCCTCACCGGGGACCGTGGCCATGCTGAGGACCTGCTGCAGACAGCCCTGCTGCGTACGATGCGCCGCTGGTCGAAAGCGCGTGACGCACCCGAGCAATATGTCCGGCACGTCCTGGTCAATCTGTCTCGGGACCGGATCAGGGCTGTGCTGCGGCGCCCTCGCGAAACAGCACTACCGGAGGACCCGAACGCCTTCCGTTCCCGTGATCCGGGGCTGGAGGGCCTCGACGACCGGCGGACGGTCACCGACGCGATCGCGAAGCTGCCGATCCGGCAGCGGCAGGTGATCGTGCTGCGCTACTTCGAGGACCTCTCCGTCGAGCAGACGGCCGAACTGGTCGGCTGCTCGACCGGCACGGTGAAGTCGTACACCTCCAGGGCCCTGTCACGACTGCGTGAGCTGCTCGGGGACTTTCACGAAACCAACGAAATGAGGGTTCCCGGATGACTGCTCTCGACGACGACCAGCTCGGCCGGCTACTGGGCGACCAGTTGCACGAGGAGACGTACGCAATGACCGCACCTTCGGGTCTCACCGAGACCCTGTACCGCAGACACAATCGCCGCACCTGGGGTCTGCGGATCGCCGGTGCCGTGCCGGTGGTCGCCGCCATCGCGCTGGGCGCCTCGCTGGCCTTCCCGGGCGGCTCGACGGCACCGGCCCCCGACATGCTCACGGTCGGCTACGTCACCGAGCGAACCAGTGCCGCTCTGGCCGACACCTCCGCATACGTGCAGCACGAGCGCGACTCGCACCAGGGCCGCGACGGCAAGGCCGCGAGCAGCGGAGAGTCCTGGAACGATCCCAAAACGTCGCGACACCGGCAGGACAACGAGATCTACTTCGGCGACACCCGTTCATACACCGTCGGCGTCGACGGCTCCCACGCGACCGAGCTCAACCACGACAAGAAGAAGTGGTGGACCTACGAGGTCGTTCAGGCCACGCCGGTGGACGGCGACCAGATCCAGTCGCTCCAGCCCGCGCTCAACCCCGACGGGCTCAAACGCGCGCTTGACAACGGGAAGCTGACGCTCGTCGGCAAGGAGTCGGTGGACGGCAAGCCGGCCGTACACCTGCAGTGGTTGGGTGGTCCGGACAGCGCCATGGACCAGGCGAAGACCACCGAGGCGTCCATGCAGATCTGGGTCGACAGCGAGACGTACCTGCCGGTGCGCGTGATCAGCAAGGGCTTCGGCGGGACCACGACGACTAACTTCGAGTGGCTGCCCCGTACCCCGGAGAACCTGGCGAAGCTGGAGGTCACCGCTCCTGCCGGCTACCAGAAGCTGCCCTGCGTACCGATGCCGACGAAGGATTGCGGCCTGAACAGCTGAGCGCTGGCCGTTGAGGCCCCGGACCGCCTGCTGCGGTCCGGGGCCTCGCGCCGTTGTGGGATCGTTCCCGCAGCCGGTTCGGACCGACCTGGATGGCGAGAAAGCCCTGCCCAGCGTCTCTGCTGGTCGGGACCTTCTCGTGAGGCCGCCCGCGCGATCGAACCGCCGCCAATGATCAATCCTGGCTCACCGCAAAGCGACAGGCCCTTGGGGTACGCGTGAAGAAATTCCGCTTTGTCCGCAATCTACCCAACTGGGGCTAATCGCCCATCCCTCGGTGAAGCAGTCGAATACGCTACAGACCACCCCGCTTGGTGACGTTTAGTCACCGCTGCGTGGCTCTGGGTGTATCCGGGATGACTCTCTGGAGGGGTCATGAGCAACAACCGACGGCTGCGGCGGAGGCTGAACCATGCCCGCGCCGCTTCAGGGCTGAGTTCTGCCCTGCTCGTAGTCGGGATGACGGGTGGGCCCGTAGTCGCCGCGCAACCCGCGGAAGCGAACTCGTCTGCCCATGGCGTGCACGTCGGTACACCCGGACCCCTCGGCCAGTACGGCGGGTGGCCGCTGTCCTGGTCGACCGTCCGCCAAGACGGCGACAGACCTGACGATGGCATTGCACCGGACTACGGACCGCAGGGCTGGCAGGGCCCGTGGGGCGGGCACGACGGGGGGAAGCAGCCGAACTGGGACTACCCGCAGGACTCCCATGGCTCCAAGGACAAGGGCACTCAAGGCCCCCAGGGCGACACCGGCGCGCAAGGTGCTCAAGGCGACACGGGCACTCAAGGCGCACACGGTGCCCAGGGGTTCCAAGGCACCCAAGGCGACACCGGCGCGCAAGGCAACACCGGCGCACAGGGCGCTCAAGGCGAGACGGGCGCCCAGGGCGCTCAAGGCGAGACGGGCGCCCAGGGCGCTCAAGGCGAGACGGGCGCCCAGGGCGCTCAAGGCGACACCGGCGCGCAAGGTGCCCAGGGCGCGCAGGGCGCCCAGGGATTCCAAGGCACCCAAGGCAACACCGGCGCACAGGGCAACACCGGTGCCCAGGGCGCTCAAGGCAACACCGGAGCTCAAGGCGCCCAGGGCAACACCGGCGCTCAAGGCGCCCAGGGCAACACCGGCGCTCAAGGCACCCAGGGATTCCAAGGCACCCAAGGCAACACCGGCGCTCAAGGCGAGACGGGCGCACAAGGCGACACCGGCGCGCAAGGTGCCCAGGGCGCCCAGGGATTCCAAGGCACGCAGGGCAACACCGGCGCACAGGGCAACACCGGTGCCCAGGGCGCTCAAGGCGACACCGGAGCTCAAGGCGCACAGGGCAACACCGGCGCACAAGGCACCCAAGGCAACACCGGAGCTCAAGGCGCACAGGGCAACACCGGTGCCCAGGGCGTTCAAGGCGACACCGGCGCACAAGGCGCCCAAGGCAACACCGGCGTACAAGGCACGCAAGGCGAGACGGGCGCGCAAGGCGCCCAGGGGTTCCAAGGCACCCAGGGCAACACCGGCGCCCAGGGCGTTCAAGGCAACACCGGAGCTCAAGGCGCACAGGGCAACACCGGCGCACAGGGCGTTCAAGGCAACACCGGCGCACAAGGCGCACAGGGCAACACCGGCGCACAGGGCGTTCAAGGCAACACCGGCGCACAAGGCGCACAGG
>NZ_JBHSQS010000030.1:56070-56618 GCF_042658605.1 Micromonospora vulcania
GGCAACACCGGTGCCCAGGGCGTTCAAGGCAACACCGGCGCACAAGGCGCACAGGGCAACACCGGTGCCCAGGGCGTTCAAGGCGACACCGGCGCTCAAGGCGCCCAAGGCAACACCGGCGCACAAGGCGCCCAAGGCGAGACAGGCGCACAAGGCGCCCAAGGGTTCCAAGGCACCCAGGGCAACACCGGTGCCCAGGGCGCTCAAGGCGACACCGGCGCACAAGGCGCACAGGGCAACACCGGCGCACAAGGCACGCAAGGCGAGACAGGCGCGCAAGGCGCCCAGGGATTCCAAGGCACCCAGGGCAACACCGGCGCACAAGGCGCACAGGGCAACACCGGCGCCCAGGGCGCTCAAGGCGACACCGGCGCACAAGGCGCCCAAGGCAACACCGGCGCACAAGGCGCCCAAGGCGAGACAGGCGCACAAGGCGCCCAAGGGTTCCAAGGCACCCAGGGCAACACCGGTGCCCAGGGCGCTCAAGGCGACACCGGCGCACAAGGCGCACAGGGCAACACCGGCGCACAAGGCGCCCAAGGCGAGAC
>NZ_JBHSQS010000031.1:0-50856 GCF_042658605.1 Micromonospora vulcania
CGAGGCCGGCAGCGGTCAGGGCGGTCTTACGGATCAGATCGGTACGCATGATGGCGTGCTCCTCTGCCTCAGGGGGTGCACACGACACACACAACCGGGGGACGGTGTGCCGCGCGTGAAGAGGGGGATCTGCCCGGCGGCCGGGGGGCCGGGGCGAGGGCCGCCGGTTGTCGTGGTTACCCCCTGTACAACGACCCGGGGCGGCCCATGATTCCGCGATCGGGGTGGCCCCGCCCACGGGACGATTCACCACAAACCGGACGCCATGCGCACCGCGAACACGCGCGTACCGGGCATCCCCCGAGACGGTCCGAGGCGGATCAACGCCCGCTGCGGGGTCGGCAGGCAGGTCCGCGTTGAGCGTTATACCTCTGAGGCATAAATATGACTCTGAGGTATGTGGCTCCGTGGTGCGAGTGCCCCCGCCCGGCACCGCTTCGACTCCACCGCGCGTTCAGCGCGGGAATGACCGACCGACGGTCAGGCAGGTACACCGAGACCCGGCACGATCATTCGAATGTACGGCCCAGCCACCGTCGGAGGCGCAGGCAGCGGATGCCGCCCCACCAAGCACCCGCCGGTCGAGGCTCCACGAACGACAGGGCGTCAGGCCGGGTCGGCGGGGTCGGCCGCCTGGGCGTGCCGCTCCAGCAGGCGCTGCCGGATCTCCTCCGGGGTGTACGCGCGCCGACGTCGTTCGGCCCGCGCGATGACCACGCCGGAGGCCGCGACTCCCGCGAGGCCGGCCAGCCCGAGGACCTTCCACCACCGCATTTTCTGCCGCATCGGCCTAGGCTAGACCGTCATGAGCATCAGCCTGGACGAGGCCGTCGAGTTGACCCGCACCGGCGACGTGTGGGTGTTCCGGGGCCGCAGCGTGCCGGACCGGGCGATCCAGTTCACCACCAACAGCCCGGTCAACCACGTCGGGATGGCCGTGGTGCTCGACGACCTGCCGCCGCTGATGTGGCACGCGGAGCTCGGCAGGTCACTGCCGGACCTGTGGTCGGGCACCCATCAGCGCGGCGTGCAGCTGCACAACCTGCGCGATGCCGTCTGCGTCTGGGCCAACCGGTACGGCCAGCGGGCCTGGCTGCGCCAGCTCGACCCGCCGGCGAACGGGGAGATGGAGCGGGCGGTGCTGCGTACCGTGGCACGGCTGGACGGCACACCGTTCCCGTCCACCGCCCAACTGGCCTGGCGGTGGGTGCGCGGTCGCGTACCGGCGCTGCCACGTCCCGGTCGCCCCGCCCCACGGTCGACCCCGACCGCGCCGCCGGGCGGGTCACCGGGCGCTCGGGACCGGGCGCTGGAGACCGCGTACTGCGCCGAGGTGGTCGCGGTGACCTACGAGGCGATGGGCCTGCTGCCCGCCGGCCGGCGTCCGAACTGGTACGACCCGGGGCGGTTCTGGAGTGGCGACGATCTGGGCCTGGCCGCCCAGGCCCGGTTGGGTGCCGAGATCGAGGTCCAGGTTCCGGCGCGCTGAGGTTTGACCCGACGGGTGGCCGGCAATTGGTGTCGCCGTGACCGCCTCCACCGATCTCGACACCCTGACCGACTTCTTCGACCGGTACGGCGTGGCGCTGACGTCCGCCGACCTGCCGGCCATCGCCGGCTGTTACGCCCTGCCCGGGTTGGTGGTGGCCGACACGTACAGCTTCTCGTTCACCTCGCTGGCGGCGGTGGCACTGTCCTTCGTGGGCGCCGCGCCCGACTACCAGGATCGGGAGCTGATCGCGGCCCATGCCCGGATCGGCGATGTGCAGCCGGTGTCCGCGCTGCTGACCGAGGTGTCGGTGGAGTGGGAGTTTCTGGACAGTCAGGGGCAGGCGGTGCCCGGGGAGCGGTACCGCTACCTGCTGCGCACCACGGGTGAGGGCCCGGTCATCTGCACGGTCGTCCGGACGGGCTGACCGCTTGGCCGGTCGGCTCGATCCGTACCCGCCCGTTTCCCCGTCCCGCCGGCGCTGGCTACGCTGTCGCGTCGGTGGGGACGAGGGGAGACCTGATGGCGGTGCGGCCGGCTGGCGTGGCAGAGTCGCGAAGGCTTCGGGTGCTGGCGTCGGTGCCGTGGGTCGTGGTGCTGGTCGGCGTGTGCACGCTGGTGCTGCTGCTGGTGATCGCACTGCTGTCGTTCCGTACCCGGGAGCGGGAGGATGCGCCCCGGGCGGCGCCGCCGGTGTTCCTGCCGACCGTGCCGGCGGCCGCGTCGGCGGCCGCCGGGCCGACTCCGGCCGGAGTGGACCGGCGTACCGCGTCGCCCCGGCCGTCGCGCAGCAGTCGTACGCCGTTGCCGCAGGTGACCACCCGCTCGCCGGCACCCGGCCGGACGAGCGCCCCGGCGGTTCCGGCGGTGCCGCTCGGACCGGCCGGCGAGACGGTGACGGCCCGGTACCAGGTCGGTACGGACGGCTGGAACGGGTCCGAGGCGGAGCTGGCGGTCACCAACGCTTCGGGTCAGTCGGTGGACTGGCGGGTGGAGCTGACGTACGACGACGACACGTGGGGCCTGTGGCTCAGCGACGACTCGGGGGTCTCGGTGCGGGGGCGCGGAGACGGCGAGTTCGTGCTGCGGGGCACCCGGTCGCTGGACCCCGGTGCCACCCGGACGTTGCGGCTGCGGCTCGGTTGGGGCAAGTCGGGGGAGCGGCCGGTCAAGTGCACGATCAACGGGGTCGACTGCCAGCTTGGCTGACCCGGGGCCGGGTCGGTGGACCCGGCCGGTGCGGCCGTCGGCGCTTCCGAGCCTGGCCGGGGATCGCTAGGCTGCCCGGACGGCCCCGCTGAGGGAGGTACATGTCCGGCATGCCTCGTGCCCCGCGACCGTCCCGTGGCCCGGTCGCCATCGCGTCGTCGCCCTGGATCGTGGTGTTGGCCGGCGTCGTCGTGATGGTGGTCCTGGTCTTCGTGGCCCTGGGCGCGTACCGGGGGCGTAGTCCCGCGCCGGACGACGGTGCGGTGCCGCCGGTGGTGCCGCTGCCGCAGGTGACGGACCCGGCCGCTGCCCCGACGCCGTCGAGATCGTCGGCGGCGCTGCTGCCCGGGCTGTCTCCCCGCGCGACCGGGTCGCCGCCGAGCACCCCGGCGTCGCGACCGCCATCGGCCGGTCCGCCGGCGACCCGGCCGCCGACCCGGGCACCGGAGCCACCGGCCGTGGGTGGCCGGTACCGGGTCGTGCAGAGCTGGGACAGCGGTTTCATCGGCGAGGTGCTGATCGTCAACGCGACCCGGGAGAGCCGGGATTGGACGGCACGGCTGGACTACGCCGGTGGGCGCCTGGTGACCTCCTGGGTGGAGGGCGTGCCACAGGGGACCGCGCGGCCGGGCGACGGGAGCTTCACGTACACCAGCGGGGTGGACGTGCCGGCCGGCGGGTCGGTGGCGTTGCGGTTCGAGTGGCAGCGGGCCTCCACCACTCCGCGCGAGTGCACGGTCGACGGGGTGCGCTGCAGCGGGCTCTGACCTGGACGCTCGGCGATGGACGGTCGGGCGACGGACCTTACTTCCGCAAGGATGCTGCTCTGTTGCGACTTTGTTTGCAAGGTATTGCAGATTGTTTCCACGACGGTTAGCGTGCGGCCAATCAGCGACCAGAGGAAGGCGTCGATGAAACCCCCGCCGATACCGCGTACCGTCCTGCTCGCCCTCGTCTGCCTGCTCACCGTCACCCTCGTCGGCACTCCGGACTCCGTGCGTCCGCTCGGCACCGCCGCCGACCCCCGACCGTCCGGCACCGACCCGCTGGCCGCCGCCGGCGCGGTTCAGTGGCGCGACGAGCCCACCGCCGAGGCGCTGCTGAAGGCGGGCACCGACACCGCGCGCGCCGAGCAGTTCTACTTCGTCCTGCCGGACCGGTTCGCCAACGGCGACCGGCGCAACGACAAAGGTGGCCTCGCCGGCGACCGGCTGCGTACCGGGCTCGACCCGACCGACAAGGGCTTCTACCACGGCGGTGACCTCAAGGGCGTCATCGACAAACTGGCCTACATCCAGGGCCTGGGCACCACCGCCATCTGGCTCGCCCCGGTCTTCAAGAACCGCCCGGTGCAGACCAGGGGCGACGACACCTCGGCCGGTTACCACGGCTACTGGATCACCGACTTCACCCAGGTCGACCCGCACTTCGGCACCAACGCCGAGCTGAGGGAGCTGGTCTCGCTCGCCCACCGACGGGGGATCAAGGTCTACCTCGACGTCGTGGTCAACCACACCGCCGACGTGATCAAGTACGCCGAGGACAGGTACGCCTACGTGGACAAGGTCACCTCGCCGTACACCGACGCGCAGGGACGGGCCTTCGAGGACCGCAACTACGCCGACGGCAGCCGCGACTTCCCGGCCGTCGATGAGACGTCGGCCCCGTACACCCCGGTCTTCCCGGAGCGAGGCGATGCCACCGCGAAGGTGCCGGCCTGGCTGAACGACGCGACGATGTACCACAACCGGGGCGACTCCACCTTCGCCGGGGAGAACAGCGAGTACGGCGACTTCAGCGGTCTCGACGACCTGTGGACCGAGCGTCCCGAGGTGGTCCAGGGGATGACCAAGGCGTACGGAGACTGGATCGGCGGCACCGGCGTCGACGGGTTCCGGTTGGACACCGTCAAGCACGTCAACCTCGACTTCTGGCCGCAGTTCAGCCAGGGCATCGAGCGCGCCGCGGAGAAGGCCGGCAAGAAGGACTTCTTCATGTTCGGCGAGGTGTACAGCGCCAACCCGGAGATCACCTCCAGCTACGTGCGGCGCGGTGGCCTGCCGGCCACCATCGACTTCGCCTTCCAGGAGGCCGCGCGTGGCTACACCGCCGGTGCCGGCTCGGCGAAGGCACTGGCCGACGTGTACGCCCGCGACGACCTCTATGCCGCCCGGGACACCGACGCCGGCCGGCTCACCACCTTCCTCGGCAACCACGACATGGGCCGGATCGGCTCGTTCATCGCCGGTGGCGGCACCGACCCGGCCAGCCACCTGCGCCGCGACCAGCTCGCCCACCAGCTGATGTTCCTCACCCGCGGCCAACCGGTGATCTACTCCGGCGACGAGCAGGGCTTCACCGGCCCCGGCGGGGACCGGGACGCACGCCAGGACATGTTCGCCTCAAAGGTCCCCGACTACCTCGACGACGACCTGCTCGGCACCGACCGCACCCACGCCAGCGACCAGTTCGACCCGGCCCACCCGCTGTACCGGACCATCGCCGAGCTCGGTCGGCTGCGCCAGGCGCACCCGGCGCTGCGCGACGGCGTGCAGGTCACCCGGTACGCCGCCGACGGGCCGGGCGTGTTCGCCGCCTCCCGGATCGCTCCCGCCGACCGTACCGAGTACGTGGTGGCGGTGAACAACGCCGACACCGCGCAGACCGTCACCGTGGACACGTGGTCGGCCGGCGCCACCTTCACCGGTATCTACGGGGGTGCCGCAACGGCCAGTGCCGGCGCGGACGGCACGTTGACCCTGACCGTGCCGCCGCTGTCGGCGGTGGTGCACCGGGCCGGCACGGCCATCGCGCAGCCGGCCGGCAAACCCACCATCGCCATCACCACTCCCGCCCCGGACGCGCTGGTGGCCACCCGCGCCGCGGTCACCGCCCAGGTGACCGGTGACCCGCTGGCCACCGTCACCGTCGCGGCGCGGGTCGCCGGCGGCCCGTGGACGCTGCTGGGCAGCGCCGACCACGCGCCGTACACCGTGCACCACGACCTGGCCGGACTGGCCGGCGGCACCCGGATCGAGTACCGGGCGGTGGTCCGCGACGGTAAGGGCCGCACCGCGACCGCCCGCTCCACCGCCATCGTGGGTACGCCGGAGCAGGGCGGTTCCCGCGAGTGGGCGGTGGTGCACTACCAGCGCCCGGCCGGCGGTTACGACGACTGGGGGCTGTACGCGTGGGGTGACATCGACCCGGCGTACGTGACCGAGTGGCCGAAGGGGCAGCCGTTCGCCGGGGAGGACTCCTACGGCCGGTTCGCCTGGGTGAAGCTCAAGCCGGGCGCGAAGTCGGTCGGCTTCGTGGTGGTCGACAAGGACGGCACCAAGGACGTCGCCGTCGACCGGAGCATCGACGTCACACAGACCGGCGAGATCTGGCTCAAGCAGGGCGACCCGGTGATCTACCCGACCCGCCAGGCGGCGACCGGTGAACCGGATCCGCCGGTCGAGGAGGGCACCGCCGTGATCCACTACCGGCGGGCCGACGGCAACTACGACGGCTGGGGCCTGCACCTGTGGGACGGCGCGGCCAACCCGACCGACTGGGCCACCCCGTTCAAGCCGACCTCGGTCGACGCGTTCGGCGCGGTGTTCCGGGTGCCACTGGCGGCCGGGGCGACCGGGCTGAACTACATCATCCATCAGGGCGACACCAAGGATCTGCCGGACGACCAGCGGCTCGACTTCGCCAGCGCGGGCCGGGAGGTGTGGCTGCTCGCCGCCACCCCGGGTCGGCTGCTGCCGTCGACCGCCACCAGCACGGGCGGGGACACCGACATCACCAAGCAGAAGGCGCACTGGATCGACCGGTCCACCGTGGCCTGGCAGACCCCGCCGACCGACGGTAGGACGTACGCGCTGGTCGCCGCGCCGACCGGCGGGGTGAGCGTGGTCGACGGCGAGCTGACCGGGACGTACACCACGCTGCCACTGCGGGCGCAGCGCAACGGGCTCACCGAGGCCCAGCGCGCGGAGTTCCCGCACCTGTGGTCGTACCGTGCCTTCGCCCTGGACCGGGGTGACCTGGCCAAGGTGCCGGCGGCGCTACGCGGGCAGTTGCTGGTCACCGAGCGCGACGCCGAGGGCGCCCTGCTCGCCGCGACCGGCGTGCAGATCCCGGGCGTGCTCGACGACGTGTACTCCCGGGCCACCGACGCGACCCTCGGGCCGACCTTCGCCGGCCGTACGCCGAGCCTGGCGCTCTGGGCACCGACGGCCCGGACGGTGGCGCTGCAGTTGTTCGACACGCCCACCGCGCAGCCGAAGACGGTTCCGATGCGTCGGGACGACCGCACCGGCGTCTGGTCGGTGCGCGGCAGCAACGCCTGGACCGGCAAGTACTACCGGTACCAGGTGCAGGCGTGGCAGCCGGCCGCGCAGCGGCTGGTTACCGCCTCGGTGACCGATCCGTACTCGGTGGCGCTCGCGGCGGACTCCACGCACAGTCAACTGGTCGACCTGACCGATCCGGCGCTGGCCCCGGCGGGCTGGCGGACGCTGCGCAAGCCGGCCCCGGTGCCGGCGTCCAAGGCGCAGATCTCCGAGCTGTCGGTGCGGGACTTCTCGATCGCCGACGACACCGTGCCGGCCGAGCGGCGGGGCACCTACCTCGCCTTCACCGACCCGGGAACCGCCGGCATGACCCACCTGAAGGCGCTCGGCGACGCCGGTGTCACCCACCTGCACCTGCTGCCGGCGTTCGACTTCGCCACCATCCCCGAGAAGCGGGCCGACCAGCGTCAGCCCGCCTGTGACCTGGCGGCGCTGCCGCCGGACTCCGAGGAGCAGCAGAGGTGCGTGGCGGCGGTCGCCGAGACCGACGGCTACAACTGGGGGTACGACCCGCTGCACTACACCGTGCCGGAGGGCGGCTACGCCGTCGATCCGGCCGGCGCGGCGCGGACCACCGAGTTCCGGCGGATGGTGGCCGGGGTCAACGACGCCGGCCTGCGGGTGGTCATGGACGTGGTCTACAACCACACCTCGGCCGCCGGCACCGACGCCAAGTCGGTGCTCGACCAGGTGGTGCCCGGCTACTACCAGCGGCTGCTGGAGGACGGCACGGTGGCGAACTCCACCTGCTGCGCCAACACCGCGCCGGAGCACGCCATGATGGGCAAACTGGTGGTCGACTCGCTGGTCACCTGGGCGAAGCAGTACAAGGTGGACGGTTTCCGGTTCGACCTGATGGGTCACCACCCGAAGGCGAACATTCTCGCCGTCCGCAGGGCGCTGGACAAGCTGACCGTCGGCCGCGACGGCGTGGACGGCAAGGCGATCATGCTGTACGGCGAGGGTTGGAACTTCGGCGAGGTCGCCAACGACGCCCGGTTCGTGCAGGCCACCCAGGCCAACATGGCCGGCACCGGCATCGGCACCTTCAACGACCGACTGCGGGACGCGGTGCGCGGCGGTGGGCCGTTCGACACCAACCCGCGGGCGCAGGGCTTCGCCTCCGGGCTCTACACCGACCCGAACGGCGACGCGGTGAACGGATCGGCCGCCGAGCAGAAGGCCCGACTGCTGCACTCCCACGACCTGATCAAGGTGGGGCTCACCGGCAACCTGCGCGGCTACCGGTTCACCGACTCGGCGGGACGGCAGGTCACCGGCGCGCAGGTGGACTACAACGGCTCGCCGGCCGGCTACACCGCCGCGCCGGGAGAGGCGGTGACCTACGTCGACGCGCACGACAACGAGATCCTGTACGACGCGCTGGCGTACAAGCTGCCGCAGGACACCTCGGCGGCGGACCGCTCCCGGATGCAGGTGCTGGCGCTGGCCACCACCGCGTTCGGGCAGGGCACCGGGTTCGTCACCGCCGGCACCGAGCGGTTGCGGTCCAAGTCGTTGGACCGTAACTCGTTCAACTCCGGCGACTGGTTCAACCAGATCCGCTGGGGCTGCGCCAACGGCAACGGGTTCGGCGTCGGCCTTCCGCCGGCGCAGGACAACCAGGACAAGTGGGCGTACGCGAAGCCGCTGCTGGCCGACCCGGCACTGGTGCCGGACTGCGCGGCGATCACCACCACCGACGCCCGGTACGCCGAGCTGCTGCGCATCCGGGCATCCTCGCCGGTGTTCGGGCTGGGCACCGCCGAGCAGGTGCAACAGCGGGTCGCGTTCCCGCTCTCCGGCGCGTCGGAGACGCCGGGGGTGCTGACCATGACGCTGGACGCCCGAGGGCTGGGCGGAAGTTGGAAGTCGGTGACCGTCGTCTTCAACGGCACGCCGTCGACCGCGAAGCAGACGTTGACCGGTCTGCGGGGGGCGGATGTGGCGCTGCACCCGGTGCTGGTGAACTCGGCGGACCCGGTGCTGCGTACGGCCTCGTTCGACCGTACGGCCGGCACCTTCACCGTGCCGGCGCGCAGTGTGGCGGTCTTCGTGCAGAACTGACCACGCTCCGAGCGTGCGACCGGCCCCCCTCCGCTTGGTGCGGAAGGGGGCCGGTTCGTCTGCTGGCCGTCGTGCCGCCGTCACCGGCCGCACGTCACCCGAGGGTGCTCAGGCGAAGCAGTTTTCGATGCTGCCGCCCGGGATGGCCAGGCAGTTCGTCGGGCGGTTCGCCGTGATCGCGGACTTGTCGTCCACGTTCACCTGCCCGAAGAAGGTGAAGACGCCGCCCGGAGCGAAGGTGGAGAAGTTGTAGGCGACCTTCGTCTTTTGCAGGCTGACCTCGCCGAAGATGTTGAAGATGCCGCCACCGACCCCGATCGGGCCCACTGCCCGGTTACCGACGACCTCGCTGTCGCGCAGCGTGGTGGTGCTGTCGGCGGTGAAGACCCCGCCGCCGAAGAAGCCGGCGGTGTTGTCCTTGATGTTGGCCTTGTCGACGGTGACCGCGCTGTCGAAGGCGACGGCCAGACCGCCACCGACACCGGCGGTGCTGTTCTTCTCCACCGTCACGTCGTGCAGGTTGAGGTGGCTGTCCGCCGCCGCCAGACCACCACCGGCGAGAACCGCGGTGTTCGAGACGAACTTGGTCTCGTACGCGGTGGTGGTGCCCTCGATGTCGAGGAGACCGCCGCCGAAGCCGAGCGTCTCGTTGTCGCTGATCTCGCCCTTCTTGATCTCGACGGTCCCGCCGTCGACGTCGTCACGGAAGATCTCCGCGGCGCCGTTGGAGATGCCGCCACCACCGATGACGGCGGTGTTGTCCTTGATCTTCGACTCCTCGACCTTGAGCAGGCCGGCGTTGAAGACGCCACCGCCGAAGAAGAAGGCGGTGTTGCGGGTGACGGTGCTGTGCCAGATCTTCGTGGTACCGAAGTTGGCCACGCCACCGCCGTTGCCGCCGGACTGGTTCAGGACGACCTCGGACTCCAGGATCTCGGCGGTGCCGCCCGGCTGTACCAGGATGCCGGCGCCGTCGGTGTCCTCCGGCTCCTCGACGAGCGGTGTGACGACGCCCGCCTTCGCCTCCGGCGTGGCCTTCGGCGTGGCCTTCGGCGCGGCCTTCAGGCCCGCCTTCGGGTTGGCCTGTCGGGCGGTGAGCGCCTGGTTCAGCGGAACGCCGGCCTTCACCTGCGCCGCGAGCGCCTCGGAGTCCGAGTAGGTCGCCCAGACCGCCGCCGGCTCGACGGGCAGGAACCGTTCGAGAGTCTGGCCGCCCTTGATGGTCAGGCCCTTGATCGTGAGGTGTCCGCTGCTGCCGACGTTGAGGATCCGGAAGTAGTCGGCCGTGGCGTCCCGTTCGATCGTGGTGTGGTCGCCCTTGAGCGTGATCCGCTCGGTGATCACCGGCAGGCCGTTGCCCTGGTAGTCGTTGCGGGTCAGGTTGTAGGTGCAGCCCTTGGCCAGCTCCAGCACACCGCCGTGCTTGTTGTTGGCGAAGACGATCGCCTGGATCAGCTTGTCGGTGTCGCAGGGCACCTCCTTCCCGCGCTCGTGGTCCTTGTCCCGGTCCTTGTCCCGGTCCTTGTCCCGGTCCTGGTCGCGACCCTCGTCGCTCCGCTGGTCACCGTCCTTGCTGACCTGCGCGGTGTTCCAGTTCAGGCCGCCGACCGCTCCGGCGCTGCCCGCGACGCCCACCGCCGCGAGACTGACCACGCCCGTCAAACCGGCTACGCCACTGGCGAGCCAGAGCTTGCGGCGGCGCTTGGCCGTCGCCCGCCCTGAGGCTTCGTTGTTCGTTAGGTAGTTGGACATCGGAGCTCTCTGCCCTCTCCTCGTACCAGACAGGGTCGCCGCCCTCAGGTGGTCGTCCCCTGCTACAAATCGGTTGTAGCTCCCAAAACCCACCGTAAGAGAATGTTCCTCGCCTCGCGGGCGTATCCGAAACAACCCCACATTCGGTTCACGTTCCGGCCGGGTTGCCCCGGACGCCCCGGCCGGGCACGCGCACACCCAAGCCGGCTGTCACCCCTCGTGAGCTGCCTAAATGGGTACGCCCCTCCGTGCCGTCACCGGCTCGGAGGGGCGCACCCTCTATGTGGATCAGCCACCCGTTCCTCAGAAGCAATCGGGAACGTTCAGGCAGTTGGTGGGGCGGTTGGCGGAGACGACGGACTTGTCGTCCAGTCGTACGAAGCTGCCGAGGCCGTTGGAGATGCCTCCGGGCGGCAGGGTGGCGAAGTTGTGCGTCACCTTCGTCCGCTGGAGGGTCAGCTCGCCGCCGTCGGTGTTGTAGATGCCGCCGCCGCTGCCGAGCGGGCCGACGGCACGGTTGCCCACCACCTCGCTGTCGCGAAGCGTGGTGACACTGTCCTCGTTGTAGAGGCCGGCGCCGAAGAACCCGGCGGTGTTGTCCTTGATCCAGCTGTCCTCGACCGTCGCGGCGCTGTCGAAGGCCACCGCCAGGCCACCGCCCACTCCGGCGGTGCTGTTCTTGGCGACTGTGACCTTCTTGAGGTTGAGGTGGCTGTCGGCGACCGCGACGCCCCCACCGGCGAGCAGCGCGGTGTTGTCGGTGACCGTTGTCTCGTGCAGGGTCGTGGTGCCCTCGACGTCCAGGACGCCGCCACCGAAGCCGAGCGTCCGGTTGTCGCTGATCTCGCTCTTGTAGACCCAGACCGAACCGCCGTCGACGTCCTCGGTGAAGATCTCGGCGCCGCCGTTGGCGATGCCGCCGCCACCGATGATCGCGTTGTTGTCCTTGATCTTCGACTCGTCGACCTGGAGCAGGCCGGCGTTGAAGATGCCGCCGCCGTAGAAGAAGGCGGTGTTGTGCGCCACGGTGGTCTTGCTGAGCTTGGCCGTGCCGAAGTTGGCCAGACCGCCGCCGTTGCCGCCGGACTGGTTGTAGAGCAACTCGCTGTCGATGATCTCGGCGCGGCCACCGGGCTGCACCAGCACCCCGGCACCGTCGTTCGCGCTGGGCTCCTCCACCAACGGCACCGCCGCCGCTGCCACCACGGGCTTGGCTGCTGCCACCACCGGCTTGGCTGCCGTCACGGTCGGCTTGGCCGCTGCCGCCACGGGCTTGGCCGCTGCCGCTGCCGCCACGGGCTTGGCCGCTGCCGCCACGGGCTTGGCCGTTGCCGTTGCCGGCTTGGCTGCGGTCACGGTCGGCTTCGCTGCCGGCGCGGCGGCCGGCGTGGCCAGCGGGGTCGCCGTGGCGGACCGGACCGAGGTCGAGTACGGGGCCCAGACCGTCGCGGGCTCCACGTTCATCCCTCGTTCGATGGTCTGGCCGCCCTTGATGCTCAGGCCCTTGAGGGTGAGGTCCCCACTCGGAGCCACGTTGAGGATCCGGAAGTAGTCGGCGGAGCTGTCGCGCCCAATGGTGGTGTGGTCGCCCTTGAGCGTGATCCGCTCGGTGATCACCGGCAGGCCGTTGCCGTACTCGTCCGTGCGGGTCAGGTTGTAGGTGCAGCCCTTGGCCAGCTCCAGCACGCCGCCGTCCCTGCTGTTGGCGAACGTGATCTCCTGGATCAGCTTGTCGGTGTCGCAGGGCACCTGCTTGGTGCGGTCCTTCTCGTCGCGCTTGTCGTCCTTGCTGGACTTATCGTCCTTGCCGGACTTGTCGTCGAAGCCGCTCCAGTCGTCGCCGCTCCAGTCGTCGCCCGGGTCCTGGCCGCTGTTCTCCTTGGCGCCGTCGGCGTTCTCGCCCGCGCCGCCGTCGTCGCTGACGTTCTGCCGGTTGGTCGACGGCTGCGCGTCGGATGCCCGGCCGGAGGTGGGCTTGTCGTCCCGGGCGGCCACGCCGCCGAGGGCCGCCAGGCCGACCACGCCGGTCAGCCCGGCCACGCCGGCGACCCAGAGCGCCCGCCGTCGTCGTGTCGGCGGAGCCGCCATGGCCCCGCCGTCGGTAGTCGTTACGTCGTTGGACATCAGAGCCTTCCGCCCTTTCCTGCTACCAGACGGGGTCGCACCGCCCGAGGGGGCGCGACCAGCTACAAATCGGTTGCAGCCTCTGATCCCCACCGTATGAGAGCCATCTTCGCGATGCGGACGTATCCGAGAAAACCGCGTATTTCACTCAGGTTAGGGCACCCGCCGGTGAACCGGGCCGGGGTGGCAGGAAGGGTGTGACCAGCACAAACACCGACGGACCCCGTTCGCCGGGTACGCGGACGTCGAAACGTCGCGTCCCGGCGGCGGGGTCCGCCGTGTGGTCGTGCCGGTGCTGGGTCAGCCGGGCAGGCGGGCACCAGCCGCACGCTGCTCGGCCAGCCAGGTCTCCACCTCGTCGGAGGTGCGCGGAAGACCGGCCGACAGGTTCACCGCACCGGTCGAGGTGACCAGCACGTCGTCCTCGATCCGTACGCCGACGCCGCGCAGCTCGGCCGGGACCAGCTCGTCCTCGGGCTGGAAGTACAGCCCCGGCTCGACGGTGAGCACGTAGCCCTCGCCCAGCGTGCCGTCGCGGTACGTCTCCTTGCGGGCGTTCGAGCAGTCGTGCACGTCGATGCCGAGCATGTGGCCGAAGCCGTGCAGCGTCCACCGCCGGTAGACCGAGGACTTCTCGTCCATCGCCTCGTCCACGCTCACCGGCAGCAGACCCAGCTCGGCCAGGCCCTCGGCGAGCACCCGCATGCAGGTCAGGTGGACGTCCTTGAACTTCACGCCCGGACGGATGGCCTCGATGCCCGCCTGCTGTGAGGCGTACACGATGTCGTAGACCTGGCGTTGCAGGGCGGTGAACCGGCCGCTCACCGGCAGCACCCGGGTCACGTCGGCGGTGTAGAGGTTGCGGCCCTCGACGCCCATGTCCATCAGCAGCAGATCACCCGGTCGGGTGGCGCCGTGGTTGTGCACCCAGTGCAGGATCGTGGCGTGCTCGGCGGCGCCGACGATCGAGCCGTACCCGACGTCGTTGCCGTCGTGCCGGGCCCGCAGCGCGAAGATCCCCTCCAGCAGGCGCTCCGACACGGCCCGCTCGGCCGGCAGGATCCGCGCCACGTCCTCGAAGCCGCGCACCGTGGCGTCGATCGCGTCCTGGAGCTGGCCGATCTCCCACTCGTCCTTGACCAGCTTCTGCTCCGAGATGGCGATCGCCAGCTCCCGGTCGCGGGGCGGCTGCCCGTCGGCGCGTACCCCGTCGTACGGGCGGATCGCGGCGTCCACCTGGGCGTCGAAGCCACGCAGCACGCGGGTCCGCCCCGGCGCCAGGTCGGCCAGGGTCGCCTCCAGGCCGGTCAGATCGGCGGTCGGCAGGCCCAGCTCGGTGGACTTCTCGGCGAGCGTGTGCCGCCGGCCCACCCACAGCTCACCGTGCCGGCTGCGGAAGAACTCGTCGTTCTCCCGGGACGAGCGGGGCCGCATGTACAGCGTGGCGTCGTGCCCCGAGCCGTTCGGGCGCAGCACCAGCACGCTGTCCGGGTCGTGGTCGCCGGTCAGGTAGGCGAAGTCACTGCCCGGCCGGAACGGGTAGGCGGTGTCGTTCGCCCGGACCTTCTCGGTGCCGGTCGGGATCACCAGCGTCTCGCCGGGGAAGGCCGCCGAGAGCGCGGCCCGCCGCTTGGCGTAGTTCGGGGCCTCCGGTCGGGGCGCGACGGGGAGCGCGGTGTCGCGCCAGCCCTGCCGCATGAAGGACAGGAACGCCTCCGGGAAGTCCGGATCGTGCGATTCCGTACCGTCCGTCGGCGTACCGTCGGTGCGTCCCTCGGTCATTGCGCCGCTCCCTCCGCGTCATTGCTGGTCCCGACCGTACCGCGCGCCCGCTTCGCGGTGGCGCCGGCCGGGAGCGCTCCGGATCGTCGGACGGCTGCGACGGGCCGATCGCGCGCGTGGGAAGATGACCACCATGTGCGGACTCCTGGCCTTCTTCAGCGCGAACGGCAACGCCGCCGCGCACCGCGACCACATCGCTGGAGCGTTGGAATGCCTGCACCACCGCGGGCCCGACGAGACCGGGGTCGAGGTGGTCGGCGACGCTTCCGGCCGGTACGCGGACGGAGTGTTCGCCCACAAGCGGCTCGCCATCATCGACGTCGCGTCGAGCCACGAGCCGCTGCCCTACGCGAACGGCCGTTACCTGCTCACCTTCAATGGTGAGATCTACAACTACATCGAGCTGCGTGAGGAGCTGGCCCGGGACTTCGGCGCCCAGTTCGCCACCGCTGGCGACGGCGAGGTGATCGTCGCCGGCTACCACTTCTGGGGCGAGCAGGTGCTCACCCGGCTGCGCGGCATGTTCGCCTTCGTCATCTGGGACCGGCAGGAGCGGCGCGCGTTCGGCGCCCGCGACTACTTCGGCATCAAGCCGATGCACTATCTGGAGACCGCCGACGGGCTCTACCTGGCCTCGGAGAAGAAGGCGCTGCTGCCGTTCGCGCACAGCAGCTACCAGGGCGACGCGGGCGTCGACGGGGCCAACCTCAGCCACTACCTGACCCTGCAGTACGTCCCCGAGCCCGGCACCCTGCACAAGGGCATCAACCGGATCGGGTCCGGCGAGTACCTGACCTGGACCCCGGGCGGGCGGATCGACGTACGCCGTTGGTACCGGCCGGTTTTCCGGCCGGCGCCGGTCGACGACGAGCAGAAGCTCTACCACGAGATCCGGGAGACGCTGCGGGAGAGCGTGCGCATGCACATGCGCTCCGACGTGCCGGTCGGCTCGTTCCTCTCCAGCGGCATCGACTCCACGGCCGTGGTCGCGCTGGCCCGCGAGTTCAACCCGAACATCCTCACCTTCACCGTCGGCTACGACGTACCGGGATATTCGGAGATCGACGTCGCCCAGGACTCGGCCCGGCACCTGGACGTCACCACCATCCCCACCAAGATCGGTCCGCAGGACATGATCGACGCGCTGCCGAAGATCGTCTGGCACCTGGACGACCCGGTGGCCGACCCGGCGCTGGTTCCGCTCTACTTCGTGGCGAAGAAGGCCGCCGAGCACGTCACCGTGGTGCTCTCCGGTGAGGGTGCGGACGAGTTCTTCGGCGGATACACGATCTACCGGGAGCCGCTCTCGCTCGGGACCGTCAACGGCCTGCCCGGCGGGGTGCAGAAGGGGCTGCGCGCGGTCTCCAAGGCGATCCCGCAGGGGGTCAAGGGCAAGAGCTTCCTGGAGCGCGGCACCACCCCGATCGAGGAGCGCTACTACGGCAACGCCCGGATGTTCACCGAGGAGGAGAAGCAGCACCTGATGCGTCGTTACGACCCATCGGTGCGCTACACCGACGTGACCGCCCCGATCTACGCCGAGTGCACCGAGCTGGACGACGTCACCAAGATGCAGTACGTCGACCTCTACACCTGGCTGCGCGGCGACATCCTGGTCAAGGCCGATCGGATCTCGATGTCGCACTCGCTGGAGGTGCGGGTGCCGTTCCTCGACCGTGAGGTGTTCGAGGTCGCGGCGAAGATCCCGGTGGACCTCAAGCTGCCGCCGCGCTCCGACGCGACCAAGTACGCGATGCGTCAGGCGTTGCAGGGCGTCGTACCGCCGGCCATCGTCAACCGCAAGAAGCTGGGCTTCCCGACCCCCACCCGGGTCTGGCTGCGCGGCGAGATGTACGAGTGGGCCCGCCACGTGCTGAGCACCTCGGGCGCGGGCGACCTGCTCGACCTGTCGTACGCGCTGCGCCTGCTCGACGAGCACAAGCGGGAGGAGGCCGACCACTCCCGCAAGGTGTGGACCGTGCTGATCTTCTGCATCTGGCACGCCATCTTCGTGGCCAAGACCCTCGACCCCGGTATCCAGCGCAACCAGTCCGCGCTGCTCACCAAGCCGGTCGTGGGCTCCATGGTCCGCTGATCAGTAAGGAAGGGTCCCCTGTTATCGCATTCTGCATAACAGGGGGCCCTTCCTTACGCCTGGTTCGCCGGTCCGCGCTCGGCGGCCCGGGGTCGGCTGGATCAGCGGCGGGCGCAGGTCACCGTCGGGAGGGCGTTGGTGCCGGTGGTGCTGGCCAGGAAGCCGAAGGTCGTGGTGCCCTCCGGCGCGACCGTGCCGTTGTACGAGACGTTGGTCGCCGTCACCGACGAGCCGGACGAGGTCTGGGTGGCGTTCCAGACCTGACTGATCGACTGCCCGCTGGGCCAGGTCCAGCTCGCGGTCCAGCCGGCGAACGGCGTACTGCCGTGGTTCATGATCATTACCTCGCCCTGGAAGCCACCCTGCCAGGCGTTGACCACCCTGTAGACCGCCATGCACTCACCGCCGGGCGGCGGCGTGGTCGTGGGCGGCGGGTCGGTCGGCCCGGGCGTCGGGGTGGTCGGAGTCGGGGTCGGCGTACCGCCCGGACCCACCCCGGTCACCTCGCCGTTGCCACCGTCGAAGGCGACGTCCGAGCAGCCGAAGAAGTTCTCCTGCGAGTCCGCGCGTACCCAGCGGGAGTAGATGACGTGCTTCCCGCTCTTGCCCGACGGCAGGTTGCCACTGAAGTAGTAGTGCCCCTCGTTGGTGCCCACCGCACCGCGCTGCGGCGGGTTGGTCACCGTCAGGAACGGCTGCTCATCCAGATCGCTCCAGGCCAGCGCCCGGGTCGGGCTCCAACTGTCCTTCGTCACGTAGAAGTAGAAGGTGCCCGGGTGGTGCGCCCAGTTGCTGTACCGGAAGTCCAGCCGGGCACCGGCCGTCAGATGGGTCACCGGCCAGTCGGTACGGGCCAGGTCGTAGCCGCGGTAGCCGGGGTTGCCGCCGCTGCACAGCTGACCGTCCGGGATGAAGCCCACGGTCCGGCCGTCGGCATCCGAGCGCAGCACGCTGAACCAGTTGTAGAGCGAGTTCGCCCCGCTCTGCGCCACGGCGGCGGAGCACGCGGGATTGTTCGGCCTGATCTCGCCGGTCGGGCTGAGCCCGTCCTGCCAGCACAGGTAGGTGCGGCTGCCTGGCGTCATCGCCGCACCGTGTGCGGCGGCCGGGTCGGGGCTGGACGCCAGGGCGACGGCGCCCAGCGCGAGGGTCACGGCCGCGATGAGCAACGCGGCCGTACGGGAACGGTTCACGGGGTCTCCTGACTCGCGAGGCGTGCCGCCCGAGCCGCCCCGCCGCAAGCGGGTGGAATGCGACGATCACGGCGACGGGTGCCCCGGCCGGAACCGGTCGGTGAACGCGTGCCGTCCACGGTCCCTGTCGCGGACCGGTGCCCTCGCGTCATGTCGAACCCGGCAACCGGCGGCGCGACAGCCCTCGCGCCGCCCGGTACGCGTCATCCCACCACGTCGCCGGGCCGCTATGCAATAGCCGTTCCTCGATGTGTCAGACGCTCCGGTGCGGCTGGCCGGTGATCCGGGCCGCGCCCGGTCGGCATTGTTCGTCAACTCGCGCCCACTCCCGATCGAAGCAGCCATATCCTCCACAGAGGGCGTTATGCGGCACTTGTGGCAGAGCATCCGAGCGCGGAGACCAGCCGAGCGCGGAGGCCAGCCGAGCGCGGAGAGCATCCGAGCGCCGAGACCAGCCGAGCGCGGAGGCCAGCCGGCCGCGCTCACGAGACGGAGAGGCGGCAGCGCGTGCCGGACGTGTTCGACGAGGTGCACCGCCGCTGCCGTGCCGGCGAGGCGGTCGCGCTGGCCACCGTCGTGGCCACCTGGCGGTCCGCGCCACAGCCGCCCGGCGCCGCCATGTTGGTGACCGCCGACGGCACCGTCACCGGCAGCGTGTCCGGCGGCTGCGTCGAGGCCGACCTCTACGAACGGGCCCGGCACGTGCTCGACACCGGCCGATCCGAGCTGACCCGGTACGGGATCAGCGACGACGACGCGTACATCGTCGGCCTGACCTGTGGCGGCGTGCTCGACGTGTTCGTACAGCGGATGGACTCCGGCGCTCTCGCGGAGCTGGACGCCGTCGCCGCCGCGCGCCGCGCCGCCGAACCCGCGGCGGTGGTCACCTGCGTGGCCGCCGACGCGGCGGACCCGCCGGGCACGCTGCCGGACGACCCGGCGGGACGGTTGGGTCGGCGGCTGGTGCTGGCTGGCCAGCGGGTGACCGGTTCCCTCGGCGACGACCGGCTGGACGCCGCCGCCACCGCCGACGCCCGCGGGCTGCTCGCCGCCGGCCAGAGCGGGGTGCTCCGTTACGGCTACCACGGGCAGCGCCGGGGCACCGGCCTGGACCTCTTCGTGGCCGTGTACGCCACCGAACCCCGGATGATCGTCCTCGGGGCGACCGACTTCGCCGCCGCGGTGGCCCGGATCGGCGCGTTCCTCGGCTACCGGGTCACGGTCTGCGATGCCCGGCCGGTCTTCGCCACGGCCCCACGTTTCCCCGAGGCGGACGAGGTGGTCGTGCGCTGGCCGCACCACTACCTGCGCTCGGAGCTGGAGGCCGGCCGCGTCGACCGGCGGACGGTGGTGTGCGTGCTGACCCACGACCCGAGGTTCGACGTGCCGCTGCTGGCGCTGGCGCTGCGGCACGAGCTGGCGTACGTCGGTGCGATGGGTTCGCGGCGTACCCACGACGAGCGGCACAAGCTGCTCCGCGAGGAAGGGCTCACTGAGGCTCAGCTCGCCCGGCTCGCCTCGCCGATCGGGCTGGACCTCGGTGGGCGTACGCCGCAGGAGACCGCGGTGAGCGTGGCCGCGCAGATCGTCGCGGCCCGTTGGGGCGGCACCGGCCACCCGCTGACGACGCTCGCCGGACCGATCCACCACGCGGCCTAGCGTGCGACCGACACTGGCGGCTGGCGACGACGAAAGGAGACCGGCATGGGGTACGCGGTGGTGCTCGGTGAGGCGCTGGTGGACCTGCTCGACACCGAGCGCGACGGTGAGCGGGTCTACCGGCAGGCGATCGGCGGGGGGCCGCTCAACGTCGCCGTCGGGGTGGCCCGGCTCGGCGGCGCGGCGCAGTTCGTCGGTTCGCTCGGCGACGACGTGCTGGCCGGCCGTATTCGTGACTTCCTGACCGCGCTCGACGTCGGGCTCGCCGGAGCGGTCACGGTGCCGGCACCGACCACGCTCGCGGTGGTCACGTTCGCCGGCCCGGAACCCGACTTCCGCTTCTATGGCGAGCCGCCGTCGTACGGCCTGCTCGGCCCCGACGACCTGAGCCTCCCGCTGCTGGAGGGGGCGGACGTGCTCTACTGCGGGTCGGTCGTGCTGCTCCGACCCGACACGCTGGCCGCCGCCCGGCGCGCCTGGTCGCTCGCCACCGGGCTGCGGGTCTTCGATCCGAACGTACGCCCCCGACTGCTGGACGGGCCGGCCGCGCTGGCCGGGTTGCGTGCCGTGGTGGCCGAGTTCGCGGCCGGCGCGCACCTGGTGAAGCTCAGCACGGCCGACGCCGACCTGCTCTATCCGCGCGAGCCGGTCGAGGGGGTGGCCGCGTACCTGCGCGAGTTGGGCGCCGCCACGGTGGTGGTGACGATGGGCGCGGCCGGCGCGGTGCTCGCCGCCGCCGACGCGGACCCGGTACGCGTACCGGCGCCCAAGGTGAACGCCGTGGACGCCACCGGCGCCGGCGACTCGGTGCTGGCCGCGCTGATCGCCGACCTGCTGCTGGACGGCGAACCGGCCGAACCGGCCGGCTGGGTCGACCGGGTGGCGTTCGCGCTGCGGGTGGCCGGCCTGGTCTGCGAGTCCCCGGGCGGCGCCACCGCCATGCCCACCCGCGCCGAGGTCCGTCGCCGCTTCGAGGGTTAGGCGGTGCCGGTCAACTCGGTGTAGCCGCGCCGGGCCGCGGTGAGGGCCGCGCGGGCGCCGAAGGGCGCCTCGGCGGCGACCCGCTCCGGTGGCGCGCCGCCGGTGTGCGCGGCCCGGATCAGCCAGGCGAGCTTCGCCAGCTCGGCGTGCTGGGCGCGGACGAACTCGACGTCCACCGGGTCGCCGTGACCCGGCACCACCACCGTGCGCGCGGTGGTCAGCCGGAGCAGGTCCGCGACCGCGTCCGGCCACTGCAAGGGGTACGAGTCCTCGAAGGCGGGCGGGCCGCTCTGCTCCACCAGATCACCGGCGACCAGCACGTCCGCGTCGGGCACGTGCACCACCAGGTCGGCGTCGGTGTGCCCGCGCCCCGGGTGCCGCAGCAGCACCCGCCGACCGCCCAGGTCGAGCGTCGTCTCGGTGTGCACGGTGTGCGTCGGGGCCAGCAGCGGCGTGTCGGCCAACTCGGCGGCCAGCGCCGGGTGCTCCTCGCGCACCTCCTCGTACGCCTCCCGGCGCAGCCGGTCCGGCTGCTCGCGCATCGCGGCGGCGGCCAGCTCGTGCGCGTACACCGGGCGGGGCGGTTCGCCGGCCAGGACGGCGTTGCCGAACCAGTGGTCGTAGTGGTGGTGGGTGTTGACCAGGGTCAGCGGACGGTCGGTGACCGCCCGGACGGCGGCGGCCAACTCGGTGGCCTGCCCGGCCGAGGAGAGCGTGTCCACCAGCAGCGCCTCGTCGTCGCCGACGACCAGGGTGACGTTGACCCGCAGCAGCGGTTCGCGCAGCATGTGCACCCGGTCGGCGATCTCGACGAAGCCGGCGGTCACGACGCCCGCCCGGCGCGCTCGACGAAGCGTTGCCGATCCACCAGGATCCGGTCGACCCGGCCCCGGGCAACCGTCGCGTCCCCGTCGCTGACGGTCACCTCGAACGACAGCCGCCGGCCGTCGACGTCGACCAGCAGGGCCTGCGCCCGGACCGTCCGGCCGACCACGGTCGGCGCCAGGTGCTCCAGCTCGACCCGGGTCCCCACGGTGGTCGACCCGGGTGGCATCGCCGTCGCCGTGGCGGCGACGGTGGCCGCCTCGGCCAGGGCCAGCACCCGGGGAGTGCCCAACACCGGTACGTCCCCCGAACCCACCGCCTGGGCGGTGTCGCTGTCGGTGACGGTCAACTCGACCTGGGCGGTCAGACCCGGCGCGAAGGCCGGCTCGGGCTGCTCCTGCATGGTCGTCAGCCTAGTGCTCGCCAACTCCGCCGGCCGCGCGCCCGGTGATCCGGCCGCACCCGTCGACCGCGCGTGGACCCCTGCGACGGGTGGTCGCCGTCCGTCGATGCGGTACCCGTCGTTAACCTTGACCGCGATGGCCGTCGTGACTGACCCCCAACCCCCCGCCCGGACCGACCCGCCCGCGTCTCCGGACGGGGGTCGTCGGCGCATCGTCGCCATGACGGTCTGGGCGGTCGCCTTCGTGGTCGCCTGGCTGGCCATCGGGCTGCCCACCGACCCCGCGTACGCCTTCGTGTGGATCTGGGCCGGGACCATCGCCTGGAACAGTGAGCGGCCGTGGCGTAGCCACCTGCGGTTCGCCCGGGACTGGGTGCCGGTGGTGCTGCTGTTCGTCGTCTACAACCTCTCGCGCGGGTTCGCCGACAACGGTTCGACCCCGCACGCGATGGAGTTGATCGTCGCCGACCGGTTCATGTTCGGCTGGGCCACGGGCGGCGAGGTGCCGACCATCTGGTTGCAGCAGCACCTCTATCACCCGCAGGTGCACTGGTGGGACGTGGCGGCGAGTTGGGTGTACTTCTCGCACTTCGTGGTGGCGCTGACCGCCGCCGCGGTGCTGTGGCTACGTGACCGGCACCGCTGGGCGGCGTACATGCGGCGCTGGGGTTTCCTCTGCGCCGCCGGCCTGGCCACCTACTTCATCTACCCGGCCGCCCCGCCCTGGTGGGCGGCGCAGAACGGGCTGCTCACCGAGGTCGTCCGGATCTCCACCCGGGGCTGGAAGGCGTTCGGCATGCACGGCGCCGGCAACGTGCTCAACGCCGGCCAGATCGCCTCCAACCCGGTCGCGGCGATGCCGTCGCTGCACACCGCGTGGGCGCTCTTCGTGGTGCTGTTCTTCCTGCGTACGACCCGTCGGCGCTGGTGGCCGCTGCTGCTCGCGTACCCGCTGGCGATGACCTTCACCCTGGTCTACTCGGGTGAGCACTACGTGATCGACGTGCTGGTCGGTTGGGCGTACGTCGGGGTGACCTACCTGGTGGTCGGCCTGGCCGAGCGCTGGTGGGCAACCCGCAAGGCCCGTCGCGCCGAGTCCGGCGAGGCCGCCGTGGAGCCGCCGGGACAGGACGCCAGCCCGGAAGGCCCGCCGGACCGAGCGGCCGACGCCCGGCCGGCGCCGCGTGGACCGAACACCGCCGACCAGCCCGCCGTACCCGCCGACCACTGACGCCCCGCCCGTCCCCGCTCTGCTGCCCGGGTCAGGTCGACTTTCGGGCGGTTCGTGCGCGGGTGGTCAGTTCGGCTGCCAGGGCCCACGCTTCGGTCAGGTCGCGGTCCTGGGCTGCCGCTCCTGCGCCGCCGGCCGTGTCCGCGTGGACGGTGGCCAGCCCCAGCCGGCGCTGTACCGGCCCCTGCACCACCCGTACGCTCTGGATCCGGGCGTACGGCACGATCGACAACTGCCGGGTGAGCAGCCCGGACCGGGTGACGAACACCCGCTCGTAGAGCCCGGCGCCGAGCGCGCCCCGGCCCAGCGGGTGCAGCCAGCGGGTCCGCGGTGGCGGTGGGCTCAGCGTCAGGGCGTCGAGGCGTACCCCCGGCAGCACCTCCGCGACGATCATCGTCGCGGTCGGCAGGTCGCCGACCGGAAGCAGCCGGTCCGGACGGTTACGGTCGTCGGCCTCCGCGACGGAGTACCCGGCCACCTCCAGCCGCAGCCGCAGCCAGCCGTTCACCCGCCAGAGCAGCGGCCAGGTGGCCCGTACGGTCTGCACCCGGTCCAGCGGCACGGTCTGCGCCCGGGTCTCCAGCAGGCCGTTGTGCACCCGCAGTGTGCCGCCGTCGCGGGCCAGCCGGAAGTTCCAGTCGTCCAGGACCCGGCGCACCGGTTGCAGCAGCACGCCGGCCATCGCGGTCAGTGTGCTGGCCACCGCCACGAACGACCACGAGTCCGCGGACAGGAACTGCAGTACGACGAAGGCCAGACCGAACGGGAGCAGGAACGCCTGCGGGGTCAGCAGTTGGCTGACCAGCAGGCTCTGGTTGCGTACCGCGTGCAGTGGTCGACCCGGCGCGGCCGGCGGCGGCGTCGTGCCCTCAACCGTCGTGGACGTCGCGAGGCCCGGTGTGGGCGGCTGTGCCGCCCGGTCGGCCAGTGCCAGCAGCCGCTCGCGCAGCCGGGTCGCGTCGGCCACCCCGAGGTACGCCAGCGGCGCCTCGGTCTTGCCCCCGCCGACCACCTCGAGCCGCAGCTCGGCCAGGCCGGTGAGCTGGGCGAGCAGCGGTCGGACCACCTCCACGGCCTGCAACCGCTCCAGCGGGATGGCCCGGGTGCGCCGCCAGAGCAGCCCCTCGTGCACCCGCAGTTCCCGGCCGACCACGTGGTAGCCGGTGTTGTACCAGCTGATCACCGACAGCACGGTCGCGCCGAGCGCCAACACCGCCACCATGGCGGCGAACCAGCCGAAGCCGACCCGGGACAGCGTCGACCAGGACAACCCGGCGATCACCACGACCAGAGACTTCGCGCCGTGCAGCAGCGGGCTGAGCGGGTGCAACCGCTGGCGTGGCTCGCCGTCGCCACCGGGCGGCGGCACCGGCCAGGGGTAGGCCACCCCGGGCGGCACAGCCCTGTAGGGCACCGCGCCGCCGGGCGGCGGCTGGTAGGGCGGGGGCTGGTAGGGCGGGGTGCCGGGCGGCGGCTGGTAGGGCGGGGGCGGTGGCCGGGTGCCCGGCTCGGCGGGACCGTCGCTCATCGGGCCGGTCCCCGGCCGGGCCGGCGGACGCCTCGTCGCGCGCTCACAGCCCCTCCGCCCGGTCCTCGCCGAGCGCGGTGAGTCGGTCGCGCAGCCGGGACGCCTCCGCCGGGCGCAGCCCCGGCACCCGGGCGTCGCTCGCCGCCGCCGCCGTGTGCAACTGCACGGTGGCCAGGTCGAACGCGCGCTCCAACGGGCCTGCGCTGACGTCCACGAACTGCATCCGCGAGTACGGGACGATGGAGAGCCGTCGGACCAGCAGCCCGTGCCGTACCAGCAGGTCGTCCTCCCGTTCGGCGTACCCCCAGGCGCGGACCGCGCGGACGATGGCCACGGCCCGCCACCCGCCGAGCAGCACCACGACGGCGAGGGCGAGCCCGAACAGCCAGTGACCGCTCAGCGCCCAGCCGATCGCCGTCACCGCCAGCCCGAGCGCCACCACGAACGCCAGCCGGATCAGCTCCACCCAGATCAGGTCGGCGGAGATCGGCTGCCAGCGGACCGTGTCCGGCCACGGCTCCAGCGGCCCATGCCCGACCGCCGCACCCGTCAGCAGGGGGCCGGGCGCACCGGCGGGCAGCGGGCCGGGCGCACCGGCGAATGGACCGGGCGCGCCGGCGGGCAGCGGGCCGGGCGGCAGGACACCGGGTGACGGAGGTGGTGCGGGGGCCGGAGTGGGGGGCCAGGACGGTGCGGTGTGGCCGGGAGAGACCGGTGGGTCGACGCGGTCCTCGCTGCGCTCGCTCACACGTCGAGCGTAGGCGATCCGGGCACCGGAGTGACGGCACGCAGAAAGCCGCGAGAGTCCAGGAAGTCGCCGAGGCTGCCGCGGTGCTCGTCGCAGGCCAGCCAGGTCTTGCGGCGGTCGGCGTCGTGCAGGCGGGGATTGCGCCACTGCAGCGCCCAGACGGCGGGAGCACGACAACCTTTGGCCGAGCAGACCAGGGGCTCGTCGGCGGGGGAGAGGGTGCTCACCTCGGCCAGTCTAGGGCGACACGGGTGGGAGCTTGAGCGCCGGGCGGCCACGGGGGGAGCCGCCCGGCGACGGGGTGAATCGTACACGCGGCGGCCCGGTCCGTGTCCACCCGCGACGGGCGATTCGGCTGCTCGGAACGGCGCGCCGAAAATCAGACTCTCACCCACTCGGTACTCAGGAAGGCGTGCGAGTCTTGATACCGCACACCAGCCGCGACGACCGACCAACGCTGTGGAGGACCGGTGGCCCAGCCGACCACGCCCGATGCCCCGACGCCGAACGGGGTGGCTCCGGACAAACCCGGGCCGGTGACGACGCCCGCGCAGGACGCGAGCCTGCTGGAGCGGGCGCTGTTCGAGATCAAACGGGTCATCGTCGGGCAGGACCGGATGGTGGAGCGGATGTTCGTCGCGCTGCTCGCCCGCGGTCACTGCCTGCTGGAAGGGGTGCCCGGGGTGGCCAAGACCCTGGCGGTGGAGACCCTCGCCAAGGTCGTCGGCGGCTCCTTCGCCCGGGTGCAGTTCACTCCCGACCTGGTGCCGGCCGACATCATGGGCACCCGGATCTACCGCCAGTCGAGCGAGAAGTTCGACGTCGAGCTGGGCCCGGTCTTCGTCAACTTCCTGCTCGCCGACGAGATCAACCGAGCCCCGGCCAAGGTGCAGTCGGCCCTGTTGGAGGTGATGAGCGAGCGGCAGGTCTCCATCGGCGGGGAGAGCCATCGGGTGCCCGACCCGTTCCTGGTGATGGCCACTCAGAACCCGATCGAGCAGGAGGGCGTCTACCCGCTGCCGGAGGCGCAACGGGACCGGTTCCTCATGAAGATCGTGGTGGGCTACCCGACCGACGCCGAGGAACGGGAGATCGTCTACCGGATGGGCGTGGCCGCGCCGGAGCCGACGGCGGTGTTCGACACCCCCGAGCTGATCGCCCTGCAACGCAAGGCGGACCAGGTCTTCGTGCACAACGCGCTGGTCGACTACGCGGTACGGCTGGTGCTGGCCACCCGGGCCCCGGCCGAGCACGGCATGCCGGATGTCGCCCAGCTGATCCAGTACGGTGCCAGCCCGCGCGCCTCGCTCGGCCTCGTCCGGGCCACCCGCGCGCTGGCGCTGCTGCGCGGTCGGGACTACGCCCTGCCGCAGGACGTGCAGGACATCGCACCGGACATCCTGCGGCACCGGCTGGTGCTCAGCTACGACGCGCTCGCCGACGATGTGCCGGCCGACCACATCGTGCACCGGGTGATGTCCACCATCCCGCTCCCGGCGGTCGCACCCCGGCAGCAGGCCTCCCCGTCGCCGACCGCCCCGCCGCCGGGCGCTGGCTGGCCCGGGCAGCGGCCGTGACCTCACCCACCCCTCGACCCGCCCCCGCCGACCGTAGCGAAGCTGTGCTGTCCCGGCTCCAACTGCTGGTCACCCGCAAGCTCGACGGCCTGCTCCAGGGCGACTACGCCGGGCTGCTGCCCGGGCCGGGCAGCGAGGCCGGTGAGTCGCGGGAGTACCGCCCCGGCGACGACGTACGCCGGATGGACTGGCCGGTCACCGCCCGGACGACGACACCGCACGTACGGCGTACGGTCGCCGACCGGGAGTTGGAGACGTGGCTGGCTCTCGACCTCTCGGCCAGCCTGGACTTCGGCACCGGGCAGTGGCTCAAGCGGGAGGTGGTGGTGGCCGCCGCGGCCGCCATCACCCACCTGACCGTGCGCGGTGGCAACCGGATCGGCGCGGTGATCGGCACCGGCGGTGGCGCGGTGGCGCCGGCCCGGCGGTGGCGGGGTGGACCGCCGCCGGTCGGGCCCGGGGTGCTCACCCGGTTGCCGGCCCGCTCCGGGCGCAAGGAGGCGCAGGGCCTGCTGCGTACTGTCGCGCGCACCGCGATCCAGCCCGGCCGGGGTGACCTGGGCGCCCTGATCGAGATGCTCAACCGGCCGCCCCGCCGACGTGGCGTGGCCGTGGTGGTCTCGGACTTCCTCGCGCCGGCCGAGCAGTGGTCCCGGCCGATGCGCAAGCTGCGGGTCCGGCACGACGTGCTGGCGATCGAGGTGGTCGACCCGCGGGAGCTGGAGCTGCCCGACGTGGGGGTTCTGCCGGTGGTCGACCCGGAGAGCGGTGAGCTGCACGAGGTGCAGACCGCCGATCCGCGGCTGCGGCAGCGCTACGCCGAGGCCGCCACCGCCCAGCGGGCCACGATCGCCGCCGCCCTGCGTGGCGCCGGCGCGGCCCACCTGCGTCTGCGTACCGACCGAGACTGGCTGCTGGACATGGTGCGTTTCGTGGCCGCGCAGCGGCACGCCCGCACCCGGGGGACGACACGATGATCCGTTTTCTGCAACCGTGGTGGCTGCTGGCCGTGTTGCCGGTGTTCGCCCTCGCCGCGTTCTACGTCTGGCGGCAGCTGCACCGCCGGGCGTACGCGATGCGGTTCACCAACGTTGACCTGCTGCGTACGCTCGCGCCCAAGGGTCTGGGCTGGCGCCGACACGTCCCGGCGACCGCGTTCCTGCTCTGCCTGCTGGTGCTGGGCACCGCGCTGGCCCGTCCCGCGGTGGACACCAAGGAGCCCCTGGAGCGGGCCACCGTGATGCTCGCCATCGACGTGTCGCTGTCGATGCAGGCCGATGACGTGGCGCCGAACCGGCTGGAGGCGGCCCAGGAGGCGGCCAAGCAGTTCGTCGGCGAGCTGCCGGAGAGCTACAACCTGGGGCTGGTGTCGTTCGCCAAGGCGGCCAACGTGCTGGTGCCGCCGGGCAAGGACCGGGACGCGGTGACCAGCGCGATCGACGGGTTGGTGCTGGCCGAGGCGACCGCGACCGGTGAGGCGGTGTTCACCTGCCTGGAGGCGATCCGGTCGGTGCCGGCCGATGGCGCGGCCGGTATCCCGCCGGCCCGGATCGTGCTGCTCTCCGACGGGTTCCGCACCTCCGGTCGGTCGGTGGAGGAGGCGGCGGCGGCCGCGCAGGCGGCCAACGTGCCGGTCTCCACGATCGCGTTCGGCACCGACACGGGTCAGGTCGACATCGGCGGCCAGCTCCAGCGGGTGCCGGTGGACCGGCTGGCCCTGGCCGAGCTGGCCGAGACCACCGAGGGCTACTTCTACGAGGCGGCCTCGGTGAGCGAGCTCAAGCAGGTCTACCAGGACATGGGCAGCTCGATCGGGTTCCGGACCGAGCCGCGCGAGGTGACCCAGTGGTACGCCGGGCTGGCGCTGCTGCTGGCGCTCTGCGCGGGCGCGCTCAGCCTGCTGTGGTCGTCCCGGATGATCTGACCGGGTGGCCGGCGGTGGTCAGTGACCGCCGCCGGCCAGCACGAAGATGACGGCCACCCAGACGGCGGCGAGAGTGAAGCCCAGCGGGGCGACGTAGCGGCTCATGGATGGCTCCGGGTGGCGGCTGGACGGTCCGCGTGCGGGGGCGGACCGCAGGGGTGGGGACGCGCACACGAAGTCGTGACCGGGCGGCTCCCGGCTACCGTCCGGGATCGGACGGCGCGGCACGCGCACCCCGGCGTGGCCGGGGGCGGGGGAGCGGAGCGGGGTCAGCTCGCCAGACTGAGTCGTGGCTCAGCGGGGCTGACCATCGGCCCGGCCACGACTAGGAGGATCGCTATCTCGCACAGCGATCACCTCCTGCGGTCGGGCGGGCCGGAACGTCGATGATCGTACACCTGCG
Organism: Micromonospora vulcania; assembly: GCF_042658605.1. Taxonomy (NCBI): domain Bacteria; kingdom Bacillati; phylum Actinomycetota; class Actinomycetes; order Micromonosporales; family Micromonosporaceae; genus Micromonospora; species Micromonospora vulcania. The sequence continues at coordinate 29,337 of NZ_JBHSQS010000031.1, forward strand.
TCGGCGTCGCGGCGTACTCGGCCGACCGGCCGGCGGTCCCTCCACCGCCCGGCTGGCGCCGCCCGATCCGCCGGGGCCGCCGGCCGTCCCGCCCGCACCAGCGTGACCAGGACCGTGGCGAGCAGCGGCAGCCAGCAGCACCGTGCGAGCACCCAGCCCGGGCCGTCCGGCGCGGTGTGCAGCCCCGGCAGGGCCAGCCCGCCTCGGGCGGTCAGTGTGGCCACCGCGACCAGCACCGGCTGGTGCCACAGATAGATCCGCACCGCGCTGCGGTTCACCTCCGCCGCCGCCCGGCCGGGCAGCGGTCGAGCCAGCAGCCGGTCCAGCGCCGGCCGGGCCAGCAGTCCCAGCCCGATCTGGGTGACCGCCAGCGCCACCGCCGCCAGCGACGGCGGGTTCAGGTTCGACACCCCCGCCCCGGGCACGCCCACCGCGCTGACCGGGTAGCCCAGCGCCAGCAGCGCGGCGAGCGCGACGGCACCGCCGCCGGCCAGCGCGCCCGCCACCCTCCGGCCGGCCAGCCGCCCGTCGGCGTACGCCAGGCCCAGCAGGTACGGCACCGCCCAGGCCGCCACCACGGTCACCGGCGGCAGGCCGGTGTCGTCCGGCAGCAGGCGGACCGCCGCGTCGGCCACCGCCACCACGGCCACCGCCGGCGCGACGCTGCGGGCCACCCCCCAACGACAGACGGCGGTACGCAGCGGACCGGTCGCCGCGACCAACAGCAGCAGCGGCAGCAGGAACCACAGCGGGCTGACCGCGAGCCGCAGCGCGACGGCGAGCGTGTCGTCCGGCGTACCGGCCACGGTGGCGGCGAGCAGCACGGCGGCCCCGACACCCAGCAGGGCCAGCGCGGGCAGCAGCAGCCGGCGGAACCGGTGGGCCAGCCAGCCGCCGGGCCCACCCCGGTAGCGGGCCAGCGACCGGGCCGAGCCGAACCCGGCGGTGAAGAAGAACAACCCGAGTGTCTGCAACACCCAGGTCACCGGGGCCAGGCCGGGTAGCGCGGTGAGCGGGCTGGCCTGGTGCAGTCCGCCGTCGGCGGCCAGCACCAGCCCGGTGACCAGCCAGTGCCCGAAAACCACCCCACCGATGGCGTACGCCCGCAGCGCGTCGACCGCGCGGTCGCGGCTCACCGGGCCACCTCCGCACCGACCAGCACGACGGTCGCCACCGCCACCAGCGTGGGGCTGCCCTGCACCAGGTAGCCGTCGTGCCCGGCCACCCCGGTCACCGGCAGCGGCCGGGCGCCGAACGCCGGGTCGCCGGGGCGGCGGCCGTACCCGAGACCGGGCAGCCGTACCGGTGGCACCCGACGGATCCAGTCGGTGGACGCCTCGGCGGCCCAGAACCGCCTCCCGTCGGGCAGCTCGTCGGCGTGCTGCACCCCGGCACCGACCCCGCCGAGGCTGACCACGTCGGTGACCTGCGGCGGGGCGTCCGCGGCGGCCAACGACACCACCAACGCCCCGTAGCTGTGCCCGACCAGCGTGATCGTCGCCGAGGGGCGGTGCCCGGCCAACTCCCGGAGCAGCCCGGTCAGGCCGACCGCGCCGCGACGGGCGCTGGCCCAACCGGCGGCGGTCAGCACCCCGTCCGGCGGGTCGTATCCGAGCCAGGCCAGCACCGCGACCCGTGCCGCCGGGTCGGCCGTCCGCAGCGCCCGGTACAGCTGCCCGGCCTGCACCGCCGGCGCCCGGCGCGCCACCCCGCCCAGCCCCCGGTCGAAGTCCGCCAGCGTGCTGCCCACCCCGGGCACCAGCACCACGATCCGGTCCGCGTCGACCAGGTCGCCGAGCACCTCGACGGCACGGCCGTCCCCTCGCGGATCGAACGCCAGGAACCGTCGGCCATCCGCCGCCCAGTCCGCGTACGGCGGGCCGGCCGCCCGCATCGCCGCCGCCGTCACCGGGTACGCCTCGACGAAGCCGGTCGCCCCGACCGGCTCGGGTCGGGTAGGTAGCACCAGGCTCGTGCCGAGCAGCGCGGCCAGCGCCACCCGACGGGCACCTCGTAGTCGCATCACGTGCTCCCCTTCCGGAATGTCGTCCGGAGGGAGGGTGCGACGACGGCCGGCGCTCGGGCGTCGTCCCGGGGAGCCGTTCCCGGGCTGGCTCCGCAGGGCTACTCGCCGGCGGCGACCAGACCCGTCTCGTACGCCAGCACCACGGCTTGCGCACGGTCGCGCAGCCCCAACTTGCCCAGGATCCGCCCGACGTGGGTCTTCACGGTCTGCTCGGCCACCACCAGGTCGGCGGCGATCTCCGCGTTGTTGCGGCCCCGGGCGATCAGCCGCAGTACCTCGGTCTCGCGCGGGGTGAGCGCGGCCAGGGTGGTGGGGCGGGGCCGGCGGCGGTCCGGGCGGGCCGCGAACTCGGCGATCAGCCGACGGGTGACCGCCGGGGCGAGCAGCGCGTCGCCGGCCGCCACCACCCGTACCGCCTGCACCAGGTCGGCCGCCGGGGCGTCCTTGAGCAGGAAGCCGCTGGCACCGGCGCGCAGCGCCTCGTAGACGTAGTCGTCCAGGTCGAACGTGGTCAGGATGAGCACCCGGGGACGCTGCGCCGACCGGTCGCCGAGCAGCTTGCGGGTGGCGGCCAGCCCGTCCAGCACCGGCATCCGTACGTCCATCAGCACCACGTCCGGGTCGAGTCGGCGGGCGGCGGTGACGGCCTGCGCGCCGTCGGCCGCGTCCCCCACCACCAGCAGGTCCGGTTGCGCGGCGAGCAGCGCGCCGAAGCCCTGCCGGACCATCGCCTGGTCGTCCGCGATCAGTACCCGGATCACCGGTCCCCGCCCTCCACCTCGTACGGCAGCTCGGCCACCACCGCGTACCCCCCGTCGGGCTGGTGCCCGGCGGTGAACGTACCGCCCAGCGAGGTGGCCCGCTCCCGCATGCCGGTCAGCCCGTGCCCGGCACCGGCCTCGCCCGGCCGGGAGCCCGCCTCGGCGGGTCGCGCGTTCTGCACGCGTACCGTCAAGGTCGACGGGTCGGCGCGGACGGTGACTCGCACCGCGGCGCCGGCCGCGTGCCGCGCCGCGTTGGCCAGCCCCTCCTGCACGATGCGGTACCCGGCCAGCCCGACCGGCGCGGGCACCCGCCCGGAGTCCACCGGCGGTGCGTCCAGGGTCACCGCCAGCCCGGCCCGGTGGGCCGCCTCCACCATCGCCGGTAGGTCGGCCAGATCCGGCTGCGGCGCGGTCTCCGGGCCCGTCGACTCGCTACGCAGCACCCCGAGCAGCCGCCGCATGTCGGTCAGCGCGTCGCGGGCCGAGCCGGCGATGGCGACGAACTCGGCGGCAGCCGGCGCCGGCACGTCGGTCAGCCGGTACGGCGCGGTCTCCGCCTGCACCGCGATGAGCGACATGTGGTGGGCCACCACGTCATGCAGCTCCCGGGCGATCCGGGTGCGTTCCTCCAGTACCGCGCGACGTTCCTGCTCGCGCTCGCTCAGCTCGGTCTGCGCGACCAGTTCCCGCCGGGACAGCCGGTTGCGACGGACCAGGTCGCCGAGGATCGCCAACACGCCGAGCAGCAACAGGACGGGAGCCTTGTTCTTGGCGTCGACCAGGGTGAGCACCGGCACCGTGGTGATCGTCACCAGCCAGAGCAGCACCGGCCGGTCGACCCGCGTGACGACCACCGCGACCACCGCGACCGACCCGAGCGCCAGCGGTGGGGTCCACGGCCAGGACTGGTCGGCGGGCGCGTTGAACGTACACACCAGCAGGGCCACCACGATCAGCCGCCAGGCCAGCAGCGGACGCCGGGGCAGCGCCAGCAGCGGCGCCACGGTCATCGCCGCGAACAGCACCCCGACCGGCGCCGGCAGCCCCCAGTCGGTCTCCACGGCGAACGTGATCGAGAACAGGCCGAGCGCGGCGAGCAGCCCGGCCGGGGTGGCGTACCGGGCCAGCGCGGGCCAGCGGGCCAGCAGCGGTCGGCCGGGCGGGGCGTCCGGGCCCAGCAGGGTCTGCCGCAGGGCCGCCAGGGCCACGGCGATCGGGTGCCGGTTCACCATCGGGAGGCTACGGGTCGACACCCCCGCGACGCGTGCCACCAGGGGTTGATCCCGGTGTCGTACCGAGGTGTGACGCGGCTCCCGTTAGCGCTTACCTGCCGGTAACGCCTAGGCTCCGACGGGTTCGTGCTGACCATTCGCAAGGGGGAACAGTGGCCCGTACCGTGCTGGTGACCGGGGGAAACCGGGGAATCGGCCTCGCCATCGCGCAGGCCTTCGCCAAGCAGGGCGACCGGGTTGCGGTGACGCACCGCAGCGGCGACGCGCCCGAGGGCCTGTTCGGGGTACGGGCCGACGTCACCGACGCCGACTCGATCGACGCCGCGTTCACCGCCGTCGAGGCCGAGTTGGGACCGGTCGAGGTGCTGGTCGCCAACGCCGGGATGACCGACGACACGCTGCTGCTGCGGATGTCCGAGGAGCAGTTCACCGGCGTGGTGGACACCAACCTCACCGGCGCCTTCCGGGTCGCCAAGCGTGCCTCCGGCAAGATGCTCCGGGCCAAGTGGGGCCGCATGATCTTCATCTCCTCGGTGGTCGGCCTCTCCGGCGGAGCGGGCCAGGTCAACTACGCGGCCAGCAAGGCCGGCCTGGTCGGCGTCGCCCGCTCGATCACCCGGGAACTGGGCAGCCGCAACATCACCGCGAACGTGGTGGCGCCCGGCTTCATCGACACGGACATGACCGCCGGGCTGTCCGAGGACCGCAAGGCGGAGATCCGCAAGTCGATCCCGGCCGGCCGGATGGCCAGCCCGGACGAGGTCGCCGCAGTGGTTACCTGGCTCGCCGGGGACACCGCCGGGTACGTCTCCGGTGCGGTGATCCCGGTCGACGGTGGCCTCGGCATGGGCCACTGACCTTTCTGAGTACGGAGGAAAACTGCGATGTCCGGACTGCTCGCTGGTAAGCGGCTGCTCGTCACCGGTGTCATCACCGACGCCTCGATCGCCTTCTCGGTGGCGAAGCTCGCTCAGGAGAACGGCGCTCAGGTCGTACTCACCGGCTTCGGCCGGATGTCCCTGGTCGAGCGGATCGCCAAGCGGCTGCCCGAGCCGGCCCCGGTCATCGAGGTGGACGTGACCAACACCGAGCACCTGGCGAGCCTCGCCGACCGGGTGCGCGAGCACGTCGACGGGCTCGACGGCGTGGTGCACTCGATCGGCTTCGCCCCGCAGAGTTGCCTGGGCGGCGGCTTCCTGGACGCCCCCTGGGAGGACGTGGCGACCGCGCTGCACGTCTCCACCTACTCGTACAAGTCGCTGGCCATGGCGGCGCTGCCGCTGATGTCCGCCGGCGGCGCGGTGGTCGGCCTGACCTTCGACGCGACCAAGGCGTGGCCGGTCTACGACTGGATGGGCGTGGCCAAGGCCGGCCTGGAGTCCGCGTCCCGCTACCTGGCGCTGCACCTGGGCAAGCAGGGCATCCGCAGCAACCTGGTCGCCGCCGGGCCGCTGCGCACCATCGCCGCCAAGTCGATCCCCGGCTTCGACCAGTTCGAGGACGCCTGGACCGGGCGGGCACCGCTGGGCTGGAGCCTCACCGACCAGGAGCCGGCCGCCCGGGCCTGCCTGGCGCTGCTCTCCGACTGGTTCCCGGCCACCACCGGCGAGATCGTGCACGTCGACGGCGGCTACCACGCCATCGGCGCCTGAGGATGTAAGGAAGGGCACCCTGTTAACGCCTGCGGTAGAGCAGGGGGCCCTTCTTAACATTTGCCGCCGAGCGCGGAGCAGGGGGCGTCGCCGGCCGGTCCGGGCCGACCGGCAAGAATGACCCCATGGTGTACGACGCGTTGGTGCTGGTCTCCTTCGGCGGGCCGGAACGGCCCGAGGACGTGATGCCGTTCCTGCAGAACGTGACGCGGGGTCGCGGCGTACCGCCCGAGCGGCTGGCCGAGGTCGTCGAGCACTACCTGCACTTCGGCGGGGTGTCCCCGATCAACCAGCAGAACCGTCACCTGCTGGCCGCGATCCGCGCCGACTTCGCCGCCAACGGCCTCGACCTGCCCCTGTACTGGGGCAACCGCAACTGGGATCCGATGCTCGCCGACACCGTGACCCAGATGCGCGACGACGGCGTCACCCGGGCTCTGGCCTTCGTCACCAGCGCGTACGGCGGCTACTCGTCCTGCCGGCAGTACCAGGAGGACATCGCCGCCGCCCGCGCCGCCGTCGGCCCGGACGCGCCGGTGATCGAAAAGCTGCGCCAGTTCTGGGACCACCCCGGCTTCGTCGAGCCGCACGTCGACGCGGTACGGACCGCACTGGGCCAGCTCGACCCGGCGAAGCGGGACACCACCCGGCTGGTCTTCACCGCACACTCCGTACCCAGCTCGATGGCGGCCAACGCCGGCCCGCACGGCGGCCGGTACGAGGCACAGCTGCACGAGGTCGCCCGGCTGGTGGCCGCGGCCGCCGCCCCCGACCTGCCGTACGACCTGGTGTGGCAGAGCCGCTCCGGGCCACCACAGGTGCCGTGGCTGGAGCCGGACGTCAACGACCACCTGGCCACCCTCGCGCAGGGCGGCACCACCAGCGTGGTGGTCAGCCCGATCGGGTTCGTCTCCGACCACCTGGAGGTGGTGTGGGACCTGGACACCGAGGCGCTGGAGACGGCCAAGCAACTCGGCCTGGACTTCGTCCGTGCCGGCACCCCGGGCACCGACCCGCGCTTCGTGACCATGGTCCGTGAGCTGGTCCTCGAGCGGATCGACCCGGACGGCGCACAGTTGCGCCGCCGCCTGGGTGAGCTGCCGATGTGGGACACCTGTCCCAGCGTCTGCTGTGTACCGACCCGTCGCCCCTGACCTCTGAGGATCATCATGCATGACCGCAAGCCCGTGCAGAGTTGGCTGACCGACATGGACGGCGTGCTGGTGCACGAGGGCCAGCCGGTGCCCGGCGCACCCGAGTTCATCAACCGGATGCGTGCCTCCGGCAAGCCGTTCCTGGTGTTGACCAACAACTCGATCTACACCCCGCGGGACCTGACGGCCCGGCTGAGCCGGATGGGGCTGGACGTGCCGGAGGAGTCGATCTGGTCGTCCGCGCTGGCCACCGGCCAGTTCCTGGCCGACCAGCGGCCCGGCGGTACCGCGTACGTCATCGGGGAGGCCGGGTTGACCACCGCGCTGCACGCGGTCGGCTACGTGCTCACCGACTTCGCCCCCGACTACGTGGTGCTCGGCGAGACCCGCACCTACAGCTTCGAGGCGATCACCAAGGCGGTCCGGCTGATCAACGACGGGGCCCGGTTCATCTGCACCAACCCCGACGTGACCGGCCCGTCCGTGGAGGGCGCGCTGCCCGCCGCAGGCTCGGTCGCCGCCATGATCTCCAAGGCGACCGGGGTCGAGCCGTACTTCGTCGGCAAGCCGAACCCGATGATGATGCGCTCCGCGCTGAACACCATCAACGCGCACTCGGAGAGCACCGCGATGATCGGCGACCGGATGGACACCGACATCCTGTGCGGCCTGGAGGCCGGTTTGGAGACCATCCTGGTGCTCACCGGGATCAGCAGCCGCACCGAGGCGGAGCGCTACCCGTACCGTCCGTCGCGGATCGTCAACTCCGTCGCGGACCTGCTCGACGAGATCTGACCCCTGGCTGGGGCGGTCGTGTCGGTGCCGGTCGCGGTGGTGATCGCTGGGGTGATCGCGCTGTGGTGATCGCGGTGATGATCGCGCTGTAACCAGGATGTAGTGGCCATCCTCCCGGCCGAGGCCACTACATCCTGGATCGAGCACGATCATGCGCGGCGCGCACCGCCGCGGTGCGGCCGTGCGGAGCGGCGCTTGGGGTGGTGCGGCGCTGCGGGGCGGCGCGATCAGAGGGTGGTGCGGTCAGGGGCGCAGCGGGGCGTTGCAGGCGGCAACCAGCGCCTGCCGACAGGCTGTGGTGAGCGGGCGGAGAGCCGCGTCCCGCTGCTGGGCCTCGTAGTTGTTGATCGCGCCACCGGGCGCGGCGTGCCCGGCCAGGGCGAGCACCCGGTCGAGCACCGCGGCCCGGGCGAAGAGCCGGCGGGCGCGTGGGTCGAAGCCGGGCGGCAGGTCGGTGGTGCCGTCCGGGCGCCGCAGCGCGGCCAGGGCGCCGGCCAACTCGGGTCGCCACTGGGCGACGTCGAGGCGGGTCAGCGCGGCGGTGGTCTCGGCCAGCGCGGCTGCCAGTTCGGCCTCGGCCTCGGCGGCGCCGGGCAGCGTGAGCGAGGCGGCGGGCGCGTCGGCTGGCAGCGGGTACACCCGCCAGAGCACCGTCTCGAAACAGTCCCCGGAGCCGGACGTGTGCAGCCGTACCTGCGGGATCAACCCGAGGCTGCCGGCGACCACCGCCTCGCCGGTGACCAGCGCCGCACCCGCGAAGTCCCCGGGACCGGGCAGCCCTCGTGGGTCGCCCGGCGCGGGCAGCACCAGGCGGATCTCGTCCGGCGAGAGCTTGGCCAGGGTGGGCAGCGCGGCGCCCAGCGGGACGTCGGTCCAGGTGCCGGGGGCATCCGCCACGAGGTGCTCCTCGTCGCCGGCGATGGCGTCGGCCACTTCGTCGTACGGCACCAACCCGGCACGCCAGGCGCGTACCCAGGCAACGAACCGGCTCGACCGGCGCGGCGCGAGAGTGGCCGCGCCCGTGGCGGGGGTGGACATGCCGAAAGGGTACGTGGTCACCGGCGGCCCTGTCTCGACTGCCGCTCCGGCCGCCCGCCCTGCCCCGAACTGCCCCCTTCGCCCCACCCTCGGTCCGCCCGTCCACCGTCGCGCCGCCGTCGGCGTGGCGGTGCGTGGGGGCGCGGGTTGCCGGTTAGCGTGATCGACATGGCGGGGCGATACGGCGAGGACGTGTTGGCGGGGGACTGGCGGCGGCGGAAGGTCACCCCCGAGGTGGACGCCGAACCGGACCTCGTGGTCGAGGACGTCGACTCCGGATTCTGCGGCGCGGTGGTGGGCTTCGAGTCGGGCGCGGTGGTGCTGGAGGACCGGCACGGTCGGCGGCGCAACTTCCCGCTGCTGCCGGCGGCGTTCCTGCTCGACGGTCGCCCCGTGACGCTGCGCCGCCCGACCCGCGCGCCGGTGCCGGCGGCCCGCCGACGTACCGCCTCGGGTTCGGTCGCGGTGGACAACGTCCGCGCCCAGGTGGCCAAGGCCAGCCGGATCTGGGTGGAGGGCATCCACGACGCGGCGCTGGTCGAGCGGATCTGGGGTGACGACCTGCGCATCGAGGGCGTGGTGGTGGAGCCGCTGGACGGCATCGATGCCCTCGACGCCGAGGTACGCGACTTCGCTCCCGGCCCGACCCGGCGTCTCGGCGTCCTCGTCGACCACCTGGTGCCGGGCAGCAAGGAGAGCCGGATCGTGGCCCGGGTGAACTCGCCGTACGTGCTGGTGACCGGGCACCCCTACGTGGACGTCTGGCAGGCGGTCAAGCCGGCCGCGCTGGGCATCGCGGCCTGGCCGGTGGTGCCACCGGGACGGCCGTGGAAGGAGGGCGTCTGCGCGGCCCTCGGAGTGGCCGAACCGGCCGACATGTGGCGGCACATCCTGTCCCGGGTGAACAGCTTCGCCGACGTGGAGACTCCCTTGATCAACGCCATGGAACGCCTCATCGACTTCGTCACCACCCCAGCCTGACCCGCGCAGGCGCCGCGCTACCGCGCTACGCGGCGCTGCGCCACGCGGCGCTGCGCCACGCGGCGCTGCGCCACGCGGCGCTGCGCTACGCGGCGCTGCGCCACCGCGCAGCGCGGTAGCGCACGGCGCGCACCCCGCGCACCCGCGCACCCAGCGCACCCGGCGCGTTCAGGGCTCCTGGTCGGGGGTGCGGGTGTGGACGAAGGTGGCGATGTCGAGGGCGACCGCGCGACCGTGGTCGTCGCGCAGCACGGTGAGGATCTCGCCGTTCTCCCCGCCGGCGCGGCCCCGCCACCGGTCCGGTCCCTCGGCCACGAAGTGCAGATCCGGCGCTCCGACCGGGCCGGCGCGCAGCTCGCCGGCGGCGTCCACGGACACCTCGATCTCGCTGCCCATCCACCACCAGCGGCCGGTCAGCTCGGCCAGCTCGGGCGGCGGTGCCGCGGCGGCCGGACGCCACGGGGTGACCGGCGCGGGTTCGGCGTCCAGCACCAGGGTGAGCAGCTGTCGGCCGAGCCCGCCGATGTGCCCGACGCGCAGGCCGTACGAGTTGGCGAAGCCGACCACGGCGGTGCGGCTGGGCCGGTGTACGGCCAACGAGGCGACGTAGCCGGGCATCGAGCCGCCGTGCCCGACGTACACCCGGTCGCCCTCCCGGAACAGTTCCAGCCCGAGGCCGTGCCCGCCCTTCCACGCCTCCAGGTCGCTGATCACCACGGGGGAGCACATCTCGGTGAGCGTCTCGGCGGCCAGCACCGACGGGTCGGGGTCGGCCAGGAACGCCGCCCACCGGCCCAGGTCCTCGATCGTCGACCAGAGCTGCCCGGCGGGGGCCATCGCGCCGGTGTCGGTACGAGGTTCCTCGCGCAGCGTGTCGTGCCAAGGGTGGACGACGTAGCCGCGGGCGAACGGTTCGGTGGCCGCGTACGTGGTGCGGCGCATCCCCAGCGGAGTGAGGATCCGCTCGTCGAGCAGGTCGGCCCACGGCGTACCGGTGAGCCGTTCGAGCACGCCGCCGAGCAGCCCGTACGCCAGGTTGGAGTAGTGGTACGTGGCGTACGGGGGGTAAGCGATCTTGTCGGCGGTGAGTCCGGCGAGCAGGGTGGCGAGGTCGACGCCCGCGGTCCGCTCCCACCACTCGCCCTCGGGCTCCCGCTGGATGCCGCTGGCGTGCCCGAGTAGCTGGCGCAGGGTGAGTACGCCGACGCCGGTACCCGGCAGGTGCCGCTCCAGCGGGTCGTCCAGGGCCAGGCGACCGGCGTCGCGCAACTGCATGACCAGGGTGGCGGTCATCGTCTTGCTGATCGAGCCCAGCCGGTACTGCAGGTCGACGTCCGGGCGAGGGTGCTCGCCGGCGGCGGCCAGGTGCGCCAGCCTGCCGTCGCGGACCACGCCCAGCACCAGCGACGGAGCGCGTCCGACGGCCTGTGCCTGGGCGACCCGGGCGTCGACCTGGCGGGCGGTCTCGGGCAGCAGGGTCAAGGCGATCTCCTCAGACATCGGCGCTGGGCGATCCGCGGAGGAGCGGGCCCGGGTCTCGCCGAGCCTACTGATCATCACGGGTCAGCCGCGCGTGCATTCGCGTGTCACGATCGTGGTGTGGACGCCGTGGTGTGGATCGTGTTGGGTGTGATGCTGGCGGTCGCCGAGATCTTCACGACGACGCTCTTTCTGATCATGTTCGCGGCCGGTGCCTTCGCGGCCGCCGGTGCCGCTGCCCTGGGCGCGCCGCCGGTGCTGCAGGCCCTGGTCTTCGCGGTGGTGTCGGCGCTGAGCCTGGTGGGGATCCGTCCGGTCCTCCGGCGGCACCAGCGTTCCGCGTTGGAGAGCGGCGAGCAGCCGTTCGGCGTGGAGGCGATCGAGGGTTCCACGGCACTGGTGCTGGAGCGGGTCGACGCCGAGCATGGCCTTGTCAAGATCGACGGGGAGATGTGGAGCGCCCGGCCGTACGACGCGACGCAGACCTTCGAGCCGGGTCGACGGGTACGAGTGATAAAGGTCCGGGGTGCGACCGCCCTGGTCTGGCAGGACGACATTTCTTCCGCCGGCGAGCTGCCGGAAGCGAGAGGGTGAACGGGATGACGGTCATAGGCGTGCTGGTGCTCGCGGTGGCGTTGATCGCCGTGGTGACGCTGGCCAAGGCGGTGCGGATCGTGCCGCAGCAACGCCAGGACGTGGTGGAACGGCTCGGCAAGTACAAGCGCACCCTCAGCCCCGGCCTCAACCTGCTGGTGCCGTTCATCGACGCGGTCCGCACCAAGGTCGACATGCGGGAGCAGGTGGTCAGCTTCCCGCCGCAGCCGGTGATCACCTCGGACAACCTGGTGGTCTCGATCGACACGGTGCTCTACTTCAAGGTGGTCGACTCGGTCCGGGCGACCTACGAGATCTCCAGCTTCCTGCAGGCCATCGAGCAGCTCACGGTCACCACGCTCCGTAACGTGATCGGCTCGCTGGATCTGGAGCGGGCGCTGACCAGCCGCGACGAGATCAACCGGCACCTCTCCGGGGTGCTGGACGAGACCACCGGCCGCTGGGGCATCAAGGTGACCCGGGTGGAGATCAAGGCGATCGAGCCGCCGGCCAGCATCCGTGACTCGATGGAGAAGCAGATGCGCGCCGAGCGGGACCGTCGCGCGGCGATCCTCACCGCCGAGGGCCACAAGCAGTCGGTGATCCTCACCGCCGAGGGTGACAAGCAGTCGGCGGTGCTGAGGGCCGACGGTGACCGGCAGGCCCGGATCCTGCAGGCCGAGGGTCAGGCGAAGGCGATCCGGACGGTCTTCGACGCGATCCACCAGGCGAACCCGAGCCAGAAGGTGCTCGCCTACCAATACCTGCAGGCCCTGCCGCAGATCGCCCAGGGCAGCGCCAACAAGGTCTGGATCATCCCGGCCGAGCTGACCAAGGCACTGGAGGGGATGGGTGGCGCGCTCGGAGGGTTGAGCCAGATGGTGGGGGATCTCCCCGCGCCGGAGGCGGCCGATCAGGCGAGCCAGGTCGAGCGCGAGGCCGCGGAGGCCGCCCAGGCCGCGGCGGCCGCGGCCCAGCAGATCCACGACGAGGTACGCGTCGCCGAGGCGCAGGCCACCGGCGGCAAGGCGCCGCAGGGGCTGCCCGCTCCGGAGCCGGTCTCCCCGGACAGCCTGGTCAACGATCCGGCCGACGAGCGCGAGCGCGGCTGATCCAGCGCGCCGGCCGCCCGGCCGGGTAAATGCGAGAAAGACTCATGGGGCGCTCCGAGTCCTGCCACGATCGGTCCTAGGACGGGTGGTGACCAGGCATTCGGGGCGCCCCGGCGCGTCCCGCACCGCTCGTCGGCGAGCGAGGTAACGCATGAAGGATCCGGCGAATCGGATGTGGTCCTCTGCCCCGGTGCCCGGCGCGCATGATCCGGCCGGCCCGCTGGGCTCCCGGCGAACCGGTGGCGGGTTCGGCGTACTGCCGTTCGTTGGCGAGCCGACACCGGCCGGGCCAGCGACGAACGCGAGCTGGGCCTGGTCGGTGCGCCGTTTCGCGCGGGCCGCGGTGTGGCTGCTGCCCGCGTACGCCATTCTTTACGGCGCGGTGGCGATGGCCAGCGACGGTGGGGTGGGCAATGACCCGTATCCGGCCGACGGCCGGCCGGTGTACCTCATCGGCTGGGTCGCGGCGGTCTGGCTCGGCCTGCTCGCGCTGCTGGCCCTCACCGGTCTGCTCGCGGCGACTCGCAGCCGCCGGGTGGCCGCCGCCGGTCTGCTGGTCAGCATCGCCGGTACCGTGCTGATGCTGCCCTTCGCCGGGCTCGCCGAGCAGACGCCGGTCTTCGGCACCACCGCGCGTTCGCTGGTCCTGGTCGGCGCCACCTTCTACAGCGTGGGCTGGTTCCTCACCGGATGGGCGGTTGCCCGCTCGGGCACGTTCAGCCTCGGCGACGGGGTCATGCTGATCATCGCTGCCCCCCTGCTCGGCCTGGGCGGCGCGCTGATCGGCTCGCTCCAGACGTTCGGTGCGATCTTCGTACTGATCGCCGGCATCGGCATCGGCTACCGCTCGGGCCGCCTGATGCCCCGCGAAACCGCAAGAGACGCAGCCGCCGCCAGCCTCTCCACCCCCACAACCCCGACCCCCTAACGGCCCGGTGATCAAGAGGTCTGCGTCAGAACCGGGCCTCCGGCTGACGCAAACCTCTTGATCACCGCGTCAGGGGGGTGGGGGTGGGGGTGGTCGTGAAGTTGCTGACAATTGGGGGGCTGGGGTGGTCGGTTGGCGGCTTTCGTGGCAATCCTGGGGAGCATGGCCGCCTCCCGCTCGCCGCTGTCGCGGCTGTTCACCGTGCTGCTCGCCGGCTTGCTGGCCGGGCTCGCCCTGGCAGTCGCCGCGCTGCCGGGCAATCTGCTGCTCGGGTTCGCCGCCCGCACCGCGATCGGGACGTACGCCGCGCTGCCGGCCGCGCTGCGCACCCCGGCCACCCCGCAGCGCTCCTACCTCTACGCCAACGACGGCAAGACGCTGATCACCACGTTCTACGACGTGAACCGCACCGACGTCCCGCTGGCAGAGATCGCCCCGGTGATGCGGCAGGCGATCGTGTCGGCCGAGGACCGGCGGTTCTACGAGCACGGCGGCGCCGACCCGCGTGGCCTGTTCCGGGCGCTGGTGGCCGATGTCAAGGGCGGCGGTACCGCGCAGGGCGGCTCGACCCTGACCATGCAGTACGTCCGTAACGTCCTCAAGACCGACCCCACCCGCAGCGCCGCCGAGCGCGCCGCCGCCACCGATCCGACCATGGGGCGCAAGCTCCAGGAGATCCGGTACGCGAGCGCGCTGGAGGAGAGCCTCGGCAAGGACGAGATCCTCAACCGGTACCTGAACATCGCCTACTTCGGCTCCGGCGCGTACGGGATCGCGGCGGCCAGCCAGCGCTACTTCGGCAAGCCCCCGGCACAACTCACCCTCGCCGAGTCGGCCCTGCTCGCCGGGCTGGTGCAGTCCCCGGACGCGTACAGCCCGATCGACGGGGACAAGAACGCGGCGCTGGCCCGCCGGTCGTACGTGCTCGACTCGATGGTCGCCACCGGGTCGATCACCGGCGCTCAGGCCGCCCAGGCCAAGGCGGAGCCGCTGGCCCTGCACCCCACCGCGCAGCCCAACGGCTGCACCGCCGTGGCCCAGGGCCACGACGACTGGGGCTACTTCTGTGACTACCTGCGCCAGTGGTGGTTGGCCCAGCCGGCGTTCGGCGCGACCGTGCCGGACCGCGAGCAGGCCCTGCGCTCGGGCGGCTACACGGTGGTCACCTCGTTGGACCCGCAGGTCCAGGCCACCGCGCAACAGCAGGCAACCAAGGTCTACGGGTACGACAACAAGCGCGCTCTGCCGATCGCGGCCGTGCAGCCGGGTACCGGGCGGGTGTTGGCGATGGCGGTCAACCGGCACTACAGCCTGGCTGACAACCCGGCCGGGCAGGCCAACTACCCGAACACCGTCAACCCGCTGATCTCCGGTGGTTCCAGCGTCGACGGGTACCAGGCCGGCTCGACCTTCAAGCTGTTCACCATGCTCGCCGCGCTGGAGTCGGGCCGTACCCTCTCCACCGGCTTCGACGCGCCCGCCAAGCTGCCCACCCGGTACGCCGCCGAGGGGCCCGGCACCTGCGACGGCCACTGGTGCCCGGCCAACGCCAACCCGGAGTGGATGGACGGGTACCGGATGATGTGGGACGGCTTCGGCCGCTCGGTGAACACCTACTTCGTCTGGTTGGCCGAGCAGGTCGGCCAGGACAAGGTGGTGCAGATGGCGCAGCGGCTCGGCATCACCTTCCGGGCCGACGCGGACGCCGCCTTCGCCAAGGACAACGCGGCCAATTGGGGTTCGTTCACCCTGGGCGTGGCCGCCACGACCCCGCTGGACCTGGCCAACGCGTACGCCACGGTCGCCGCGGAGGGCACCTACTGCACGCCGCTGCCGGTGGTCTCGGTGACCGCCGCGAACGGCGAGAAGGTGCCGGTCGGTGAGCCGGCCTGCAAGCGGGTGCTCGACCCGGACGTGGCCCGCGCCGCGACCGACGCGGCCCGCTGCCCGGTCGGCCAGCAGTCGGCCAACGGGCAGTGCAACGGTGGCACCGCCACCACCGTGAACACCATCCTGGACGGCCGCCCGGTGGCCGGTAAGACCGGCAGTTCGGAGCAGAACTCCACCGAGACCTTCGTCGGTTTCACCCCGCAGGTCGCGGCCGCCGGTATCGCCGCGAACCCGGACGACCCGGCCGACGAGGTGGGTTCCGCCGTGCAGGCCAAGGTGATCGACGCGGTGGCCCGGGTCATCGCGACGGCGGTCAAGGGTCAGCCGGAGAAGGCATTCGCCGCACCCAGCCATGCCCTCACCGGCGATCCGCACCGCCCCGTCGAGCGTCCCGCCGTCCCCGACCCCCAGACCACCCAGGATCCCCGCTCCGCGCTCCAACGCTGGCTGGACCGCCGCGGCTGACCCGCCCCCGCGACCGTCCCCCGCTCACCTCGCGGGGGTCGGTCAGGAGACAGCGGCAGGGGTACGTCGCTCGTAGAATCCATCGACTGGATTCGTTGTCGACGCGGCGCGGGGGATGCGGTGAACGGAGTCGGGGCGCAGCCGCGCCGGTCCAGGCTCGGAGTCGGTCTGCTCGGTGCCTTTCTCGTCCTCGCGGTGCTCGTGGTGGTCGGGTTCCGGTACCTGCCCCTCTACCTCTACCAGCGGCAGGTGCTCGCCGCCTGTGCCGAGGCGGAGGCCATCACGGCGGAGAATCACCGTGAGGTCCTGCGCGCCGGTGCGCCCGGGGCCGACAACGCGACGCCGACCGACCTGCTGCGACTGGACCTGGCTGGCCTGCTCCGGATGCTCAGCGACCGGACGGTCCGGGTGACCGCCGTCTTCGACGATCTCGGCGAACGGTCGACGCCGGGCTCGTTGGCCGGCGAGAAGGCGGCGGTCGACCGGAGGTTCGCCGAGTGGATCAGGGCCAGCAACATCGACATCGAGGTCGCGCGGACCGGCCTACGGGACGACATGACGCTGGCAGCGGCCACGAAGACACCGTTCTTCCTCGACAGCAGGGCGGCGGACGCCGGGGCGCACCTCAACACGGCGATGGGTGACCTGGCCGGTCGCGACTGCACCGCCATCGCGTCTGTCCCGCCGATCCGGGCCAGCTGAGGCATGGTCGCCGGGCGGCGACAGCCGGTGTTCGGCGAAGGTCAGTCTCGGCGGCGGCGCGGTCGGTAGCTGGCGATGGTGGCGGGCAGGCCCCGTCGGATGATCCCGGCCCAGTCGGTGTCGCCGCGCAGCACCGCCGCCGCCGTCTTTCGCGCCTGCTCGGCGGTGAAGTGCGGCGGCAGCATCAGCTCGGCCGGATCGACCAACGCGTTGATCACCACCGGTCGGTCGGCGGCGAGCGCCCGGTCCCAGAGTCCCGGCACCTGGTCCGGTGAGTCGACCAGCTCACCGTGCAGCCCCAGCACCTGCGCCCACTGGTGGTAGCCGATGTCCGGCAGTTGCTGGCTGTCCGGGAACATCGGCGTCCCCTCGGTGGAGCGCTGCTCCCAACTGACGAATGCCAGGTCCCGGTTGTTGAGCACGAGCACCACGAAGCGCGGGTCGGCCCAGCTCCGCCAGTACTTGGCCACGGTGATCAGCTCGTTGACCCCGTTCATCTGCATCGCGCCGTCGCCGATGAGCGCCACCACCGGCCGGTCCGGGTGGGCGAACTTCGCCCCGAGGGCGTACGGCATGGCGCCGCCCATGGACAGCAGCGTGCCGGAGAGGCTGGCCAGCATTCCGGGGCGTACCTGCACGTGTCGGGCGTACCAGGCGGTCGATGTACCGCAGTCCACTGAGATCATCACGTCGTCGGGCAGCCGTTTGCTCAGGGTGTGGAAGAGCAGTTGGGGGTTGACCGGGTCGGCGGGCTGCTCCGCGAGTTCGCGCTGGGAACGGCGCCATGCCGAGGTGGCCTCGGCGATCTCCAGACGCCAGGCGGTCGGCCCCGGCCCGGGGCCCAGTTCGCGCAGCAGCGCCCGCAGTGTGGGACCGGCGTCGCCGGTCAGGTTGACCTCGGTCGGATACCGCAGCCCGAGCTGGGTGCCGTCCAGGTCGATCTGCACCGCGCGGGCCTGCCCGGCCGGCGGATAGAACTCCGAGTACGGCATGTTGCTGCCCACGATGAGCAGCCGGTCGCAGCCGTTCATCAGCCGCCAGCTCGGACGGGTGCCGAGCAGCCCGATCGCACCGGTCACCCACGGCTCCCGATGGTCGACGGCGGTGAATCCGAGCAGCGCGGTCGCCACCCCCGCGCCGAGCCGCTCGGCGATCTCGCGTACCTCGTCCTTGGCGCCGAGCGCACCCTGACCCACCAGCATCGCCACCCGTTGCCCGCCGCGGAGCACCTCGGCGGCCCGGCGCACGTCCTGCGGGGGCGGCGCGGTCGGCGTGCTGCTCGGCACGTTGCTGGTCTGGTAGTAGCCGTGCGCGTGCGGCGGATCCGGCACGGCCGGCTCGTCCTGGATGTCCAGGGGGAGGATCAGGGCGGTGACGGTACGCCGGGCCAGCGCCGTGCGGCACGCCCGGTCCACCAGGTGCCGGACCTGCGCAGGATGGTCGAGCTGGGCCAGGAAGGCGGCGGCCACGTCCTTGTAGAGGGCGTGCAGGTCGACCTCCTGGTAGTAGCCACCGCCCTCGGCGGTGACCGCGGTGTGCCCGACCAGGGCGATCACCGGCTGGTGGTCGAGCTTGGCGTCGTACAGGCCGTTGAGCAGGTGGATGGCACCCGGACCGCTGGTCACCAACGCGCAGCCCAGCGGCCCGCCGCCGTACTTGACGTGCGCGGAGGCGGCGAAGCCCGCGGTTTCCTCGTGCCGCACCTGGATGAACTGGGCCCGTTCCCGGGTGCGTTGCAGCGCGGAGGTGAGGCCGTTGATGCCGTCGCCGGGGTAGCCGTAGTAGCGGTGCACGCCCCAGGTGAACAGGCGGGCCACGATGTGGTCCGCGACGGTCGGGTGCCGGGGCAGGGCGCCCGCTTCGTCCGGCGCGGTGTGGTCTGTGCTCACCTGGCTGGTCCTCCACGTCGGGTCCGGTACTCCGCCGGTCATTCCCCTTCTTTATCGGGCAAAACACCACGCCGAGCAGGCCCCGCAGCACCCGGTCGGCCGTCCGGCAGAATCGTCGGGTGCCCGTCCACCAGATCACCGACCCCGACGACGACCGGATCGCCGACTATCGCGCGCTCACCGACGTCGAGCTGCGCACCCGCTGGGAGCCGCCGCACGGCCTGTTCATCGCCGAGGGGGAGCTGGTGCTGCGCCGGGCGCTGCGCGCCGGCTACCCCGCCCGGTCGTACCTGGTCGACGCCAAGCGGATCGACCAGCTCGCCGACCTGGACACCGGAGACGCGCCGGTCTACGCGGCGACGCAGGACGTGCTGCAGCGGGCCACCGGCTTCCACGTACACCGGGGAGTGCTGGCGTCGTTCCACCGCCGGCCGCTGCCGACGGCGGCCGAGGTGCTCGCCGCCGCGCGCCGGGTGGTGATCCTGGAGGACGTCAACAACCACACCAACCTCGGCGCGATCTTCCGGGCGGTGGCGGCGCTCGGGGTTGACGCGGTCCTGCTCTCGCCGAGCTGCGCCGACCCGCTCTACCGGCGCAGCGTCCGGGTCAGCATGGGCGAGGTGTTCGCCGTGCCGTACGCGAAGCTCGACCCCTGGCCCGGCGCCCTCGCCGAGGTCCGGGAGGCCGGCTTCACGGTGCTGGCGATGACCCCGGCGCCGGACGCGGTGCCGATCCAGAGTCTCGACGCGGCCCAGCGGGCCCGCTCGGCGCTGCTGCTCGGCGCCGAAGGTGCCGGCCTGACCCGGGCCGCGATGGACGCCGCCGACGCCCGGGTGGTCATCCCGATGCGCCGGGGCGTCGACTCGCTCAACGTCGCCGCCGCCACCGCCGTGGCCTGCTGGGAGCTGAGCCGCGACGACCCGTGGTGAGGGCGGACGCCGGCGGCGGGATGTCGAGATCCGGCGTCACGGACGGTAACGTGGCGGCCGTGTTCCCTACCGTCCGTGAGGTCCTCGCGCTGGACCCGGTCCGCCACGGCGCGCCGCGCCTGGTCGCCGGGGACGCCGGGCTGGACCGGCCGGTCCGCTGGGTGCACGTCGCCGAGGTGCCGGACATCGCGACCCTGCTCGGTGGCGGCGAGCTGGTGCTCACCACCGGCATCGGGCTGCCCGGCGACGACGCGGGGCTGCGCGCGTTCATCGGGGACCTGGCCGACGTCGGCGTCTCCGGTCTCGTCGTCGAGCTGGGCCGCCGCTACGTCAGTGGCGTACCCCGGGTGATGGCCGCCGCCGCCGAGCGGCGCGGCCTGCCCCTGGTCGAGCTGCGCCGGGCCACCCCGTTCGTGCGGATCACCGAGGCGGTGCACGCACTGATCGTCGATGCCCAGCTCACCGAGCTGCGCGCCACCGAAGAGATCCACCAACGGTTCACCGATCTCTCCGTCGAGGGGGCCGACGCCGCCGAGGTGCTTCGGCAGGCCGCCGAGCTGTCCGGTTGCCCGGTGGTGCTGGAGAACCTGTCCCGGCAGGTGCTGGGGTACGACCCGGCGGGCGAGAGCGCCGAGCTGCTGCTGGACGGCTGGGAGCAGCACTCCCGGCGGATCCGGCCGACCGGGCGGACCGCGTACGACCCGGACAGCGGCTGGCTGGTGACGGTCGTCGGCGCCCGGGGGCAGGACTGGGGACGGCTGCTGTTGCGCTGGCCCGCCGGCGGTGACCTGCCCACCAGTCGGGCTACCGACCCGGCCGGTTCGGATGTGCGCACCGACAACGGTCCGCCGACCCGACTCACCATCCTGGTCGAGCGGGCCGCGTCCACCCTCGCGCTGGGCCGGTTGATCCGCCGGGACGCCGAAGGGCTGGAACGCCAGATCCACCGCACCCTGCTCACCGCGCTGCTCGACCACTCCCGACCGGTGGACGAGGTGGCGCTGCGGTCCAAGGCGCTCGGCGTGGTGCTCGACCGCCGGCACCTGGTCGGCGTACTGGTCCGCCACCGGGCCGACGACCCGGCCTCCGAGAGCGGCCCGGAGGCCGGCCCGGCCCGGCTACGGGACCTGTCCGAGGCGGTCGGCCAGGCACTGCGGGAGGCGAAACTGACCGCGCTGACCAGCGCGGTCGACGACCACTCGGTGGGCGTGCTGCTGGCCCTGCCGGACCCGGCCGCCGAGGATCGCGCGCTGTCCGCGTTCGCCGCGGCGTTGCGCCGGGTACGCCTCGACGCCGGCTCGGTCCGGGCCGCGGCCGGCACCGAAGCGTCCCGCGCCGTCCCCGGCGTCGATGGAGCCCGTGCCGTTTCCGGTTCCGGCGTCGACGGGGCCCGTGCCGGGTCCGACGGTGCTGGTCGGACGGCGGGGTACGGGGTGATCGTCGCCGCCGGTTCCGGAGTGGGCAGCCTGCGGGAGGCCCGACGGTCGCTGGTCGAGGCGCGGCAGATCGCCGAGGCGGCCCGCCGGGACCGGCGCGACCTGCCGATCTTCCGGCTACCGCACGTCGGCCTGGCCGGCCTGCTGCACCTGCTGCGCGACGAGCCCCGATTGCAGACCTTCGTCGAGCGCGAACTCGGGGCGCTGCTGGAATACGACGCCCGGCACCCCCGGGAGCGGCTGCTCGACACCCTGCGTGCGTACCTGGAGCAGGGACGCAACAAGTCGGCTGGCGCGGCTGCGGCACACCTGTCCCGGCCAGCCTTCTACGAGCGCCTGGCCCGCATCGCCCGCATCCTCGACGTCGACCTCGACTCGGTCGAGGCCGCCCTCTCCCTACACGTAGCCCTGCTAGCCCTAGACGCCGTCCGCACCCCCTAACCCCACCCCCTCC